>NZ_PYHT01000002.1:0-382028 GCF_003023875.1 Nocardia sp. MDA0666 | reverse complement strand
CGATCTGGCCGGCGACCCCACCTTCACCGACCTGTTGACCCAGGTTCGCACGCGCAGCCTCGAAGCGTTCGAACACCAGCACGTGCCGTTCGAAGTGCTGGTCGAACGACTCAACCCAGCCAGATCACTGACACATCACCCACTGATTCAAGTACTACTCGCCTGGCAGAACTTCGCCGGAAACAACGACCCCGCAGCAGGTCTGGCATTGGAAGACCTCGACGTCACCTCGCTGCCGCTGGACACCCACAGCGCCCGCATGGACATAGCCTTCTCCCTCGGAGAACGCTTCACCGACACCGGCGAACCCGCCGGACTCACCGGCGCAGTCGAATTCCGCACCGACATCTTCGACACCACCACCATCGACACACTCATCCACCGGTTGGAACGAGTACTGATGGCGATCACCACCAGCCCCGAACAACCCCTGTCATCGGTGGACCTGCTCGACGAATCCGAACACACCCGCATAGACGAGTTCGGCAACCGGGCGGTATTGCACACGGGCCGACCATCGGCCCTATCGGTTCCGGCATCGTTCGCGGCCCAAGTGGCCCGCACGCCGGATGCGGTGGCGCTGAGCTGTGGTGACCGTTCATACAGTTACCGGCAGCTCGAGGAAGCAGCAAACCGGTTGGCACACCTGCTGACCGACCGCGGTGTGGGACCGGGATGCGTGGTCGGGTTGCTGATGCAACGCTCAGCAGAAGCGATCGCCGCCATAGCGGCAGTGCTGGAAACCGGGGCGGCCTACCTCCCCATCGATCCCGAACACCCCAGAGCACGAATCGAATTCATGCTCGCCGACGCCACACCCGTAGCCGTGATCAGCACGGCTGATCTGGCCGGACGACTCGACGGGATCGACATACCGATCATCGACGTCGACGACGCTGCTGTCGACGCTCAACCCAGCACCGCACTACCTGCGCCCAGCCCGGACAACATCGCCTATTTCATCTATACCTCCGGCACCACCGGGGTCCCCAAAGGCGTGGCCACGACCCACCACAACATCACCCAGCTACTGGCGTTCCTCGACACCGGCGCCACGCCTGTCTCGGAACAGGTATGGGCGCAATGTCATTCGCTCGCCTTCGACGTCTCCGTCTGGGAAATCTGGAGCCCGTTGCTGCACGGCGGACGACTGGTCGTCATCCCCGACTCGACCACCCGCTCCCCCAACGACTTTCACGATGTTCTCGCTGCCGAACACGTCACCGTGCTGACCCAAACCCCGACCGCGGCAGCAATGCTGACACCACAAGGGCTGGAATCGATGACCCTGATACTCGGCGGCGAATTCTGCCCCGCCCAGGTCATCGATCAGTGGGCGCCCGCACACACAGTCATCAACGGCTACGGACCCACCGAAACCACCATGTGCGTCACCCTCACCACCCCCTTGACACCCGGATCGGGGGCACCGCCGATCGGGGCACCGGTGCCCGCAGCAGCGCTGTTCGTGCTGGATGAATGGCTCCGGCCGGTACCGATCGGAGTGCCCGGTGAACTCTATGTCGCCGGCGCCGGAGTCAGCTGCGGATATTGGCGCAGGTCCGCGCTGACCGCATCACGGTTCGTGGCCTGCCCCTTCGGAGGCACCGGGGCACGCATGTACCGCACCGGAGACCTGGTCCGCTGGGCGAACGACGGCCAACTCCACTACGTCGCCCGCGCCGACGAACAAGTCAAAATCCGCGGCTACCGCATCGAATGCGGCGAAATACGAACCGCCCTCACACAACTCGACGGCATCGAACAAGCAGCAGTCATCACCCGCGAAGACCACCCCGGAAACAAACGCCTCGTCGCCTACATCACCGGCACCGCAAACCCAGACGAGATACGCACCCAACTCACCCAACACCTCCCCACTTACATGGTCCCCGCCGCAATCATGACGTTGGACGCGCTGCCACTGACCGTCAACGGCAAACTCGACACCCGCGCCTTACCGGCACCCGAATACACCACCAGCCACTACCGCGCACCCACCACGCCCGTCGAGGAAATCCTCACCACGATCTATGCTCGGATACTCGGACTGGACCACATCGGCATCGACGACTCCTTCTTCGACCTCGGCGGAGATTCGCTGTCGGCGATGCGCCTGATCGCCGCGATCAACACCGCCCTCGACACCGACCTGTCCGTACGCACCGTCTTCGACACACCCACCGTCGCCCACCTGGCCCCCCGAATCGATAGTGCGGACTCGAGCCGACTCCCACGACTCACACCGGTCGAACGCCCCGACGCGATCCCGTTGTCGTATGCCCAGCAACGGTTGTGGTTCATCGACCAACTCCAAGGACCCTCGCCGGTCTACAACGTGGCGGCGGCGTTGCGGCTGAGCGGTGGGCTCGATGTCGACGCTCTGGATGCGGCGCTGGCCGATGTGGTGGGCCGTCACGAAAGCCTGCGCACGGTGTTCCGCGCGACCGACGGAACACCCCAGCAAGTGGTTATCCCCGTTGAGCGGGTCATTTTCGGGTGCGACGTCGTCGATGCGACCGGATGGTCGCACACCCGGCTGGACGCCGCCGTGAACGAGGCGGCGCGCTACCCGTTCGACTTGGCGGCCGAGATTCCGTTGCGGGCAAGGCTTTTCGCTGTTTCGGATCGGGAACACGTGCTGGTGATCGTGATGCACCATATCGCCGCGGATGGCTGGTCGCTGCGGCCGCTGGCCACGGATCTGAGTGCGGCCTACGCCAGCCGCTGCGCGGGCCGGGCGCCGAGTTGGGCACCGTTGGCGGTGCAATACGTCGACTACGCACTCTGGCAACGCACCCAACTCGGCGAACTACACGACCCCCACAGCCGCATCACCACCGAGCTGGAGTACTGGGAACAGACCTTGGCCGGGATGCCCGAACACCTCGACCTCCCCACCGACCGACCCTACCCCGCAACAACCGACCAACACGGCGCCCGCGTCGTCATCGACTGGCCCGCCGAACTTCAGCAACACCTCACCCGGACAGCGCGCGAACACAACGCCACCAACTTCATGGTGATCCAAGCGGCCCTGACGATCCTGTTGTCGAAGATCAGCGCCAACCCCGACGTGGCGGTCGGATTCGCCGTCGCCGGCCGTGGCGACCCCGCTCTCGACGAGTTGGTCGGCTTCTTCGTCAACACCCTCGTACTACGAGTCGATCTCAGCGGCGACCCCACCCTCACCGACCTGTTGACCCAGGTTCGCACGCGCAGCCTCGAGGCATTCGAACACCAGCACGTGCCCTTCGAAGTGCTGGTCGAACGACTCAACCCAGCCAGATCACTGTCACACCACCCACTGATCCAGGTGTTGCTGGCCTGGCAGAACTTCGCCGGGAACAACGACGCCACAGCCGGTTTGGTGCTGGAGGATCTCGACATCACCTCCCTGCCGCTGGACACCCACAGCGCCCGCATGGACATAGCCTTCTCCCTGGGCGAACGCTTCACCGACACCGGCGAACCCGCCGGACTCACCGGCGCAGTCGAATTCCGCACCGACATCTTCGACACCACCACCATCGACACACTCATCCAACGACTCGAACGAGTACTGGTGGCGATCACGACAGACCCCGAACAACACCTGTCATCGGTGGACCTGCTCGACGAATCCGAACACACCCGGCTGGACGAGATCAGCAACCGCGCGGTACTGCACACGCACACCCCCACAGCGATGTCGGTGCCGGCACTGTTCGCCGCACAAGTCGCCCGCACCCCCAACGCAACGGCACTCACCTGCGGCGAGAACTCCTGGACCTACCAGCAACTCGACCAGACCGCGAACCGGCTCGCACACCTGCTGACCGGCCACGGTGTGGGTCCCGGATGCGTGGTCGGGATACTGATGGAACGCTCAGCAGAAGCGATCACCGCACTCACCGCGGTACTCGAAACCGGGGCGGCCTACCTACCCATCGATCCCGAACACCCCAGGGCACGAATCGAATTCATGCTCACCGACGCCACACCCGCAGCCGTGATCACCACCGCCGACCTGGCCGGACGACTCGACGGGATCGACATACCGATCATCGACGTCGACGACCCCGCACTCGACACCCAACCCAGCACCCCGCTACCCGCACCCAGCCCGGACAACATCGCCTATTTCATCTACACCTCCGGCACCACCGGGACCCCCAAAGGCGTGGCCACCGCCCACCACAACATCACCCAACTACTGACAAACCTGAACATCGGCTCCTCACCCGCTTCCGAACAGGTGTGGGCGCAGTGTCATTCGCTCGCCTTCGACGTCTCCGTATGGGAAATCTGGGGCCCATTGCTGCACGGCGGACGACTGGTCGTCATCCCCGACGCGATCACCCGATCACCCAACGACTTTCACGATGCTCTCGCCGCCGAACACGTCTCCATCCTGACCCAAACACCCACCGCCGCAGCGATGCTGACACCGCAAGGGCTGGAATCGGTCACCTTGATACTCGGCGGCGAACTCTGCCCCGCCCACATCGTCGACCAGTGGGCGCCCACGCACACAGTCCTCAACGGCTACGGACCCACCGAAACCACCATGTGCGTCACCCTCACCACACCCCTGAGCGCCGGATCGGGAAAACCGCCGATCGGGGCGGCAGTACCAGAGGCAGCATTGTTCGTCCTCGACCACCGGCTACAACCGGTGCCGATCGGCGTCACCGGTGAGTTGTACGTGGCAGGCGCCGGAGTCGGCTACGGGTATTGGCGCCGGCCCGTATTGACCGCATCACGGTTCGTGGCTTGCCCATATGGGCCCGGGACACGCATGTATCGCACCGGAGACCTGGTCCGCTGGGCGAACGACGGCCAACTCCACTACGTCGCCCGCGCCGACGAACAAGTCAAAATCCGCGGCTACCGCATCGAATGCGGCGAAATACGAACCGCCCTCACACAACTCGACGGCATCGAACAAGCAGCAGTCATCGCCCGCGAAGACCACCCCGGAAACAAACGCCTCGTCGCCTACATCACCGGCACCGCAAACCCAGACGAGATACGCACCCAACTGACGCGAAAACTCCCCACCTACATGATCCCCGCCGCAATCATGACCCTCCCCGCACTGCCACTGACCGTCAACGGCAAACTCGACACCCGCGCCCTACCTGCACCCGAATACACCACCAACCACTACCGCGCCCCCACCACGCCCACCGAGGAAATCCTCACCACCATCTACGCCCACACACTGGGACTCGACTGCGTCGGCATCGATGACTCCTTCTTCGACCTCGGCGGAGACAGCATTTCGTCGATGCAGGTGGTGGCGCGGGCCCGTACGGCCGGACTCCTGTTCAGGCCGCGCGATATTTTCGTCGAGCAGACCGTTGCCCGTCTGGCCGAGGTGGCCGAGGTGGCCGGCAATGCGGATCGCGCGATCGACGAGGGTCTCGGGCCGGTGGTCGCGACCCCGATCATGCGCTGGCTGCACAGTGTTCACGGCCCGATCGAACAGTTCAATCTGATGGCGTTGTTGCAGGCGCCCGCGGGTGTCACCGAGACCGACGTGGCGGTGATGGTGCAGGCCCTGCTGGATCGGCATGCCATGCTGCGGCTCCGCGTCGACGACGACGGCGCCGGTGGGTGGTCGTTACAGGTGCCCGAGGCGGGGTCGGTGGATGCGAGCGCTTGTCTGCAATCGGTCGGCGAGTTGTCCGATGAAGAGCTGACGAAGGCGCAGTCTCGGTTGAATCCTGCCGCCGGGGTGATGCTGGCCGCGCTGTGGGTCGCGTCCACCCGCCAGTTGGCGCTGGTGGTGAATCATCTGGCCGTCGACGTCGTGTCGTGGCGGATTCTGCTGGACGACCTCAATACCGCCTGGGCCCAACACCGTGCGGGGCAGCAGGTCGTGCTGCCGACAGCCGGGACGTCGTTCGCCCGGTGGGCGTCGCTGCTGGCCGAGCACGCGCGCCGCCCCGAAACCGTCGGCCAGGCGGCCGCTTGGAGGAAGCTGACGGCGATCCCCGCCGCGCTGCCGGCGGTGCAGCCCGAGGATACGTTTGCCACCGCCGAGCATATGGAGGTGTCGCTGGACGTCGAGACCACCCGCACGATCCTCGGTGAGGTGCCCGCGGCGCTTCATGCCGGAGTGCACGAGATCCTGTTGATCGCGTTCGCCTTGGCGTGGACGGAGTTTCTGGGCAACGGCGGCACGCCGATCGGTATCGACGTGGAGGGCCACGGGCGCGACGAGGAGCTGGCCCCCGACGTCGACCTGTCGCGCACCGTGGGGTGGTTCACGACCAAATACCCGGTGTCGTTGGCGGTGGGTGGGCTGTCGTGGTCGCAGGTGTCGGCCGGCGAGACAGCGCTGGGGGCAGTGATCAATGACGCCGAGGAGCAACTTCGTACGGTCCCGAACCCGGTGACCTACGGCGTGCTGCGCTATCTGAACACCGATGTCGACCTGACCGGTTCCGACCCGCAGATCGGATTCAACTATCTGGGGCGCCTGGGCGTACCGGTGCTCGGCACTTCGGCCGATGGCGATGTCTGGCGGATCGGCTATTGGGGTTCGTTGTTCACCGACAGCGGCAACGCCGATCACGCCATGCCATTGGCGCACACCGCAGCCGTCAATGCTGTCACCGTCGACAGCGACAGCGGCCCGCACCTGCATGCCCAGTGGACGTGGGCATCATCCAAGCTCGATCGCGCGGCGATCACGAGGCTCAGCCGACTCTGGTTCGAAGCCCTCGGCGGGATCTGCGCGTATGCGCGACAAGGTGGAACCACGATGACTCGCTCCGATATCGCTCCAGCGCAGGATGGTCAGCACCACATCGATGCCGACTCGGTGGACACGGTTCCCGCCGCGTGCCCGGTCGGCGATCTGGCGGACCACGCCGGCGCCCCCGAGGCCGAGAAGAAGCCCGGGAAAGAGCGCCTCAGCTACGCGAATTACCTTCACCTCGACGAACTGCTCGGCGCCGTTCAGCCATTGTTCGCCAACGGCGACCGTTCCGCGTGGAGCGACGAGAGGTACTTCCTGATCGTCCACCAGACCTCGGAACTGTGGGTTTCGCAGATCCTGATGGACCTCGAGCTCGCGCTGGAGTCCGCCCGTCGGGCGGAGTTCGACCGGGCGATCGATCGGATGAAGCGTGCCAATGCCGTGCTCGAATTGATGATGTCGACAGAGAGTGCCCTACAACATCTGGCGGTGGACGCGTTCCAACAGTTCCGGCCTCGGTTGCAGGGAGTGAGTGCGGCACAGTCGACCCAGTTGGCGACCATGCTGGCCGGCGTTCGCCACGCTCCTGTGACAGCGTTGCTCGAGATCGTGGCCGACCGGCGCGACGGCGACAGCGAGGACCGACGACAGCGGATCCACTTGGGCGCGCAGCTCGACGTATTCATCGCCGGCCTCACGCGCTGGCGGCTGAACCACCTGGACGTGGTCCGCCGCTTCATCGGGGACCGCCGGGGTACCGGGGGCACCGTCGGGCTCGGCTTCCTGATCGATCGCTTGAGTGAGGGTTCCCGCCGATGACGTTGGTGCGCTACGGCACCCACCCGAGTCAGCACGGCTATCTCAGCCTTCCCGACCGCCCCGGCCTCTGGCCGGTCGCCGTGGTCATCCATGGCGGCTTCTGGCGAACGGCCTACGGCGCCGACCTCACCTCCGATCTGGCCGAGGATCTGGCACGGCGCGGCTTCGCTGCCTGGAACATCGAATACCGGAGGGTAGGCGACGACCCGGAGCTCGGAGGCGGAGGTTGGCCGGCCACCTGTCTCGACGTCGCCGCCGCTGTCGACCTGCTCGCCGCATTCGGTCAGAGCCTGGAAGCCGGCAGGCTCGACCTCTCACGAGTCGTCGCGATCGGGCACTCCGCGGGAGGTCAGCTGGCCGGCTGGCTGGCAGGTCGAGGATCGCTGCCCGCCGGTTCTCCCGGAGCTTCGCCCCGCGTACCGCTGACCGGATTCGTCAGCCAGGCAGGAGTTCTGGACCTCGAGCTCGCACTGAAGGAGGACCTGGGTTCCGGAGCCGTCCGAAACTTCCTGGGCGCCTGGGCCGACGACCCCGAGACCTGCTCGCCGGCTTGTCCCGGCGCACTGCTCCCGATGGACGTCCCCTCGATCTGCGTGCACGGCACGGCCGATGACGATGTACCACTCAGCCAGTCGCAACGCTTCGTCGCCGCAGCTCGACGCGCCGGGGACGACTCCCGGTTACTGGTGCTACCCGGCATCGACCACTTCTCACTCATCGATGTGGCGTCCGACGCGTGGGCGGCCTGCCGCTCGGCGGTCCTGGAGCTGGCGCGCTGAACCTCATCCGATGTCGACGACGGTTCAGGCGGTGAGCGCGTCGAATGCCTTCTTCAAGGCCTTCGGGGCGGCGGGGGTGGTCGGCGCCTTCTCCCGCAATTCCAGCATCCGAGCGCCGATATCCTGAAGTTGTTTCCGCCCCAAGTGTTCTCGCACCTTGGGGAACCATTCGTCCTCTTCTTCGTCGATGTGATGATCGACATTCTCGATCAGCACCGTGACCTTCGCGGTGAAGCGTTCGTCTTCGGGCTTCATCGTGGACAACTCCATGACCAAAACATCGGCGACATGATGTTCCTCGTAGGACTCGAGGATGTCGTCCTCGACCTCCGGCACCAGCTCGCGGACCTCGGGATACACGACCTCGTTCTCGAGATAGGTATGCACGGTCAGCGCTTCGATGATCTTGTCGACGATACGGCTCTTCGTCGCGTGCGCGTCGGGGCCCGCTTTCTCGAATTCGCGGAACAACTTGCGGATCTGCTTGTGGTCCTCGCGCAGCAGCACGATGGCGTCGGTGGACATGAAACCTCCTGAAGGATCCGAGTTCCGGGCAACCGCCGATCCGGCAGCCGCGGCCACGCGACCGGCGGTCGGCTATCTACGCCTTACCCGCCCATCGTCGGCCCAATCGGCCGCGATGTCGGCGTGGCGGGCCCGGGTGGCCGACACCGGCGGCGCTCATGGCAACGTGTTGACCAGGGTCATGTCGCCGTCGTAGTGGGCGAGCAGACGGGGATCCATCACCTTGCGCCACAACGGTGGAATCAACGCCAGCACGATCATGGTGGCGTAGCCATAGGGCAGCTGCGGCGACTCTTCGGAGGTGCGCAGAGTCTGGTATCGGCGGCCTGGGTTGGCGTGGTGGTCGCTGTGGCGTTGCAGGTGGAACAGGAAGATATTGGTCACGAGGCGGTCGCTGTTCCAACTGTCGCGCGGTGAACACCGCGCGTAACGACCGTCCGGACGGCGCCTGCGCAGCAAGCCGTAGTGCTCGATGTAGTTCACCGTTTCGAGCAAGACGATGCCGATCACGGCCTGCAGTATCAGAAAGGGGATGATCACGGGCCCGTAGGCGAGAATCAAAGCGCCGCACAGCACGGCACTCATCGACCACGCCTGCAGCAGGTTGTTGTGCCGGCTGAACCACCTGTGTCCGCGATGGGACAGGCGTTCTCGTTCCAGGGCGAGCGCCGAGCGGAAGCCACCCAGGGAGCTGCGGGGCAGGAACTTCCAGAGCGACTCGCCGAATCGGGCACTCGCCGGATCTTCGGGTGTGGCGACGTGGACGTGGTGGCCGCGGTTGTGCTCCACGTAGAAATGCCCGTAGAAGGATTGCGCCAGCACGATTTTCGCCAGCCAGCGTTCGAGATGTTCGACTCGATGGCCCAATTCGTGTGCCGCGTTGATACCGAGGCCGGATACGAATCCCATGGTTGCGGCCAGGCCCAGCTTGTCGACGAGCGTCAGTTCGGGACGGGCCCACATGAATCCCGCGATGGCCAGCCCGAGGAACTGAATCGGCAGGAATGCGTAAACGCACCAACGGTAATACCGATCGTTGGTCAACGCCTCGTAGTCTTCCTCGCGCGGATTTCTGCTGTCGACTCCCATCGCGATGTCGAGGAGCGGAATCACCCCGAGCACCGCGATAGGGCCGATCCACCAGAACAATTCGAGCCGTGTGAAGTTCACCAGTTGCCCGGGCAGTAGAGCTCCTGCGACGCCCAGTGAACTCAGGACCCAGAGGTAGCGTTTGTGATCGCGAACCTGGGCACCTCCGAAAACCGTCATAGCCCGTCTCTCATTCACCCGACGAGGATCAACCTGAGGTATGGCTATTGGAAACGGTCCTGCCGCAACGCCCTCCTGCCGCGAAATCCGGCCACAATTACCTGGCTACCTACCGGGGCATTCGCTCGGTGCCGGTTCGCCGCGCAGTCGCGCGTCGATCCACTCGCTGAGGCCGGGATAGCTGGTGACGTAACTGCTCAGATGCTCGCCGGGCACTGTGCGGAAAATGGCCGGAACACCCCGGCTGCATTGTTCACCGTACATACGCTGGGCGTCCTCGAGGGGAATCCAGGGATCCCAGGCACCGTGGTAGATATACAGCGGCACACCCGAGGTCCGGTCGGACAGATCCAGTTGGCGAAACAGATTGTCGGCCATCGGACTGTCGAGTGGGTCGCTGATATTCGTCGCGACATCCATCGGGATACCGACGACGCCGAGCGGTCCATCGGCGTCCCCACACAGATCGCGCGTCGGGGAAGTCGTCACCCACTGCGCGAGATGATTCATGTACTGGAGCACCTCCGGGTGTTCACGCGCTATTGCCGTCGACACCGACAACAGAATGCCGGAGGCGATCCCGCCGTTGAAACGGTGGGCGATATCCCGGTAGTCGGCCGCCAGTCCACCCGAGGACACGCCCATCAGAACGGCCGACAGCTCCGGCGCGTACTCACTCTGCAACATCGCAGTGGCGTAGGCGGCGATCGCTCCGCCCGAGTAGCCGTCGACCACATAACGGCTGTTACCGAACTCCGGCAGCGCATTACGCACGGCGCGAATGGAATCGAGCATCATGTGCCCGGCCACATTCGTCTCGCCGTATGCCATCAGCGGGCCCTCATGGTCGGGCAGCAGAACCGCGTGCCCTTTGTTCAGTGCCGACCAGATAGCCGGCAGAAACCAGACGAGATCGGTGTTGGTTCGATCGAGTATGCCGTGCGACAACTGGTAGCCCGGCGTGCAGTGCAGTCCGAGTGCGTTGATCGGCATCGCGTCCACCTCGACCGGACGTGGCCCCGGCCCGTTCCACGACGCCGCCGGGATGATCAATGTGGCGGTGCCGAAGGAGGGCGTGCCCGTCCCCGAGGTGGAGCGATACTTCAACAGCACCGCCCGCTCGATCGGTGCCGCCATATGCTGAGCTGTCGTCGCCGTTACGTCCCGTGTCTCGATGATCTGTCCCGGCTCCAGTGCGCCCAGATTCGCCGGCCAGGCATCGAAGGTTTGATCCCCGGTCGGCGACGACAATATCCCCCGCCACAATGCCGCCTGCTGAGCGTCGGGGCTCTGATCGGGACCGGCATTCAACTGCGGCGGCTTGATGTTCGCGTCGATCCAATTCTGCAACGGGGAGGGAGGGAGATCCACAGGCGACAACGGCGGCATCGGCCCGATGGGCGGACCCTCGTCCGCCCGAGCGGGCGGTTCGCCCAACAACGCACCAGCGACGACAACGGTTACCACAGCTGCCAAAAACCCTCTCACAAGCCACATCCTTTGTTCGGACGAAACCGCGGGGAGTGCCCGCCTGCCAGGGGTCGCGCGAAGCGACTTTAGCAAGCGTCTGCGATCCTGACCAAAGAACGCGCGTTGCGAAATTTGTACGCAACGCGAAGTTCATATATATCGGCGCTCCGAGCGGGAAAACAATGGCGGCTGAAAGGCGCGGAGGGACTGCTCGACGGGTTGCTGCACGATCGGGTGACAGTGGTTGAATGCCCGGATTGTCGCCGAGGTACCGATTGTCTCGTATTCGATCGCGGATCAGTCGACCGAGACGGGCTTGACGCCGTCGCCGTGAGCGACGGTTTCGATCGGGTCACGATCGCGCTCCGCAATTGTTCTCACGTGTCCCACCGCTGCCGGTCCAGCACGTTGCGCTGCACCGGATCGATGCGCAGAACCACCACCAGCGACATCACCGCGGCGCGCAGCAGCAGCGTCCAACCAGCTCACCGCCGGCGACTTCACGTACGAATTGATGGAATAGCCGCCCTGATTGCAGAACCCATTCTTCGCCGTACACAGGTTGACATTTCTTTCACCGGTGCGATGTTCAGTGATACAGCTGAGCCACAGACGATTGGGCCCTCTGCGGTGAAGTTTCGCCGCACCGGATCGTGAACAGGCCGGCGAGCGAGCAAGATCCGGCAAGCCACATCCGGGGGACTTCCTTCTGCGGCAAGCTGTTTCACGATCGGCAAGGCGTTCCCCGGTAACTCTGCCTGCCACAGATATGCTGCTGCGCGCCACAACACGTCTTTCAGCCTCTCCACGGCCGGTCCCGGGCCGGCAACACATCGGTTCGCGGTGGCCCCGCAGCCGTGCTCTCACCGGGCAGAGGAGGCGATGCGTTGTATCGTCCGATTGGCGTGGCACCGCGATGTGGAGGAGCAGCATGGCAGGGGCGAAGGGCACCATCGGAGGCGGTCCCGCATTCGAGGTGGAGCCGGACCGGCCGTCGAGCCACACCGATACGGTGCGCTGGGGTGTGGTGGTCGGCGCGCTGGGAGTGGTGTTCGGCGATATCGGGACGAGCCCGATCTACACCCTGCAGACCGTCTTCGACCCGAATGACCCTCATCCCGTACCGGTGAATACCGACAACGTGTTCGGCGTGGTGTCGCTGGTGTTCTGGTCGGTGATGATCATCGTCACCGTCACTTATGTCCTGCTTGCGATGCGCGCCGACAACGACGGCGAAGGCGGCATCATGGCGTTGATCACGCTGCTTCGCCGGTGGAGTTCACCGCGCGGGCGAAAAACCGCCATAGGCCTGGCCGCGCTCGGAATCTTCGGCGCCTCACTGTTTTTCGGCGACAGCATGATCACGCCTGCGATCTCGGTGCTGTCCTCCGTCGAAGGCATCAAGGTCGTCGAGCCGGCGTTGAAGGATCTTGTCATCCCGGTGACGGTCGTGATCATCGTGGCGCTGTTCGTGGTGCAACGCCGCGGCACGGCGACGGTCGGGCGGATGTTCGGCCCGATCATGATCGCGTGGTTCCTCACCATCGGCATCTGCGGAATCAGCGGCATCCTGCACAATCCTCGCATCCTGGAGGCGCTGTCGCCCACGTACGCGCTGGGCTTTCTGATCGGACACTTCGGAACCGCGTTCTTCGCGCTCGCCGCGATCGTGCTCGCGGTGACCGGCGCCGAGGCGCTCTACGCGGATATGGGACATTTCGGCCGCCGTTCCATCACCCGCGCATGGCTGATCCTCGTCTTTCCCGCCTGCACACTCAGCTATCTCGGACAGGGCGCGCTCATCCTCGACGACGCCCGCAACATCAGCAGCCCCTTCTTCCTGCTGGCACCCGGGTGGGCACGGCTGCTGCTGGTGCTGCTGGCCACGGCCGCCACGGTCATCGCCTCCCAGGCGGTGATCACCGGCGCGTATTCCGTCGCCTCCCAGGCCGCGCAACTGGGTTACCTGCCACGGTTGCGGATCGCGCACACCTCCGAGTCCACGATCGGCCAGATCTACGTCCCGTGGATCAACTGGTTGCTGATGGTCTCGGTACTCACCCTCGTCTTCGCGTTCCGCAGTTCGACCGCGCTGGCCTTCGCCTTCGGCATGGCGGTGACCGGAACCATCACCATCACCACCCTGCTGTTCTTCTACGTCGCGCGAACCCGCTGGCACATCCGGCGGTGGATCCTCGCCGCCGGGGCACTGCCACTGCTGACCGTCGATCTGCTGTTCGTCGCAGCCAATCTCACCAAGTTCGCCCACGGCGCATGGCTGCCGCTGCTGATCGGCCTGACCGCGTTCACGGTCATGACAACCTGGCAACGTGGGCGCCGGATCGTGACCGCCGAACGAATCCGGCGGGAAGGATCACTGCGGACATTCGTCGACGAACTCGCCGCCGGCACACCCGCCACGACGCACGTTCCCGGCACCGCCATCTTCCTCAACCGCGGCAAGGAAACGGCACCACTCGCCTTGCGCGCCAACGTCGAACACAACCACGTGCGCCACCACCACATCGTGATCGTGTCCATCCACACCGAACCCGTCCCCCGCATCCCCGACAACGAGCGCATCGCAACCGATCCGCTGGGACCGCCCGACGACGGCATCACCCACGTCACCGCCCGCTACGGCTACATGGAAACCCCCGACGTTCCCCACGCACTCACACTCGTCGACGAAAGAGACACCGAAGGCCCGCTCGATCTCGACCACGCCTCCTACTTCCTGTCGACCATAGAACTCCGCCGCGGCACCACCCCGACCATGGCGGATTGGCGCAAACGCCTGTTCATCGCGACGTCGTACATCACCGCCGACGCCGCCGACTACTTCAGCCTGCCCCGCGACCGCACCATCATCATGGGCTCCCAGATCGAGGTCTAGACCTCGACGCCGATTCCCGAGTCTCCGGCGGCGTGTGCCTCCCGTCCACCCTGAGCACGGGACATCCACAGCAGCACCGTCGCCGCCGCCAGTGTGACCGCCGTTGCGAGCATCGCGCCGCCGACCACATCGGTGAGCCAGTGCACTCCCAGATAGAGCCGGGTGGCCGCGACGATTGCCACGATCACCGCGGCCGAGACACTCGCCGCCGCTGTGCGCACGTACCCGGGCCGCGTCGACACATACACGACCAGCACCGCACCGACGAAGGCCGTGGTGGCCGTGGTGTGGCCGGAAGGGAAGGAGAAGTCAGCTTCGGCCATCAGATGCAAGGCGGCCGGGGGACGCGGCCGCGCGACGGCAAGTTTCGTCAACGTACTCGCGCCGGCCGCGAAACCCACTGTGCCGAGCACGAATACGGCCGGGACGGCACTGCGCCGCCGCCGCGCGAGCATCCCCGCCACGATCACCGCCGACGCTGCCACACCGACCGGACTGCCGATCTCGGTGATCGCGCGCGCCCACGCGGTCGCGGTGCCGTTGCGGTGTTCGACGAACCATCGCAGGGTGGCCGCATCGGCGCCGGTGACCCATCCGGACTCCGCGACCTGCACCGCCACCACCACGAACAACGCCCCAATCACGAGCGCTCGCAGTGCCGACCAGCCGACGCGCACGCCGGACACCGACGAATCGCCGACCCGGCCGGCGAGGGCGGATGCGAGAAGGGCTGCCGTACCGAGAGCGGACGCACCGACCGCGATCTCCCTGCTCGACGATTCGGTACGGACCTCGTCGACCAACCCGTGGACGACATCGACAATCGCTGACACGCGCCCAGTGTCGCGAAGCACCGCTGTGGAAACGCTGAGTGCGCCACCTGGCTATCCGTGGAAGCACGCTCGCCCGGCCGAATACCTCCTGTTGCCGGCCGAGTTGGACAGCAGCCCGGCGGCAACAGAAGGTGGGAACGGTGAGCGTCGCATCGCCCGGTGTGGGTTTGGCGGTTTTGTGCCTGGTTCTGGTGGCCGCGTCAGCAGCGGTGTACCGGTTCGCATACCTCGGCTCGATGCTGATCGTGCCCGGTGCGGCCGTTCGCGCGATCGTGCAACTGAGTGTGGTCGCGCTGGTGCTCGCCGCCGCCCTGCGCCATCTGTGGTCCTCGTTTCTCGTTCTGGGCGTGATGTTCGCGGCCGCGGTGGTCACCTCCGCTCGCCGAGCACGAGCGGGACGCTCCGGAGCATGGCTGGCCGCGGCCCTCGCGGCCGGATGGGCTGCCGTCCTTCCGGTGATGCTCGTCAGCGGTGTCGTCCCTCTTTCGGGGCCTGCGGTCGTCCCTGTGGGCGGCATCATCCTCGGCGGCGCCATGACCGCGACCTCGCTGGCCGCACGCCGCGCCCTGGACGCCGTTCACGACCGGCGCGGCGAGATCGAGGCGGCCATGAGCCTGGGTTTCGACGACCGCCACGCACGCCTGGAAATCATCCGATCCACCGCGGCAGACGCGCTGCTGCCCGGCGTGGACCAAACCCGCACGGTCGGATTGGTCACGCTGCCCGGGGCATTCGTCGGTGTCCTCATCGCCAGCGGCTCCGCGGGCCGCGCAGCCGCGGTCCAGATCCTCGTACTCCTCGGCCTGCTGCTCGCACAATCGTGCGCGGTGGCGGTCACCATCGAACTCGTCGCTCGGGGCCGGATCCGACGACCTCGGCACTGAACACCGATCTATTCGACCAACTACCCCGCCGTCGACACGCTCGATCTCGGGGCGCGCACGCCGTCCTGCCACGCGCGACCATGTTCTACCGTCATAATGGATCATCCCCTGCACTACCCGCGTGGTGCACCGATCGAGGGTTGGTGAGTCGGATGATGCCTGCATCCATGCTCGACGAACTGTACGAACGCGCGCAAAACGACTGTGTCGCACTACGAATCGGCGTGATCATCGATCGCGGCGGACAGGTTCTGCTGCTCGAACGTGACGACAGCGGCCCCGTCAAGGCCACCCTCAAACTTCCCGGCACCACCGTCGAACCCGGCGAACCGCTGGACGCGGCCGTGACACGCGGCGTCGCCACCGAGACAGGTCTGCTCGTCACCCGAATCCGTAGCCACGTAGGCTATTTCGACTACCTGTCCCCCATCGGAAAACCGGTCCGCCGCCTGCATTTCGCCGTCGACGTCGCCGCCACGTACCCCATCCGCCTGTCCGCCCACACCGCCTACGTCTGGGCGCCACTGGACGGCGACCTCCGCGTGACTCCCTCCATTCGCCGCATCCTCCACGACTACCGCGAACTTGCCCAAGCCCGGAACCCGCTACCGGAAACCTCGGCGTGAGGATGCCCCCGGCGCGTCGCCCCGGTTGTCAGCGGATACGGGCGACGTACTTGCCCGTGCCGTGTCCGGATGCCAGCAGGTCATGTGCGGTGATCACCTCGTCCAGCGACGCCACTTCGGTGACCGGGAGCGAGAGTGCGCCTGCGGCAAGGTAATCCAGCACCTGGCGGGTAGCGGCGGCGACCTTCGACGGGGCGCCGGCGACGAGGCCGCGGTGGCTGAAACCGGTGAGGGTGAGGTTGCCGCCCAGCAGGCGACCGAACGGCGGGAGCGGGGCGGGGGTGCCGCCACCTGCGTTGCCGAACAAGACGATTCGTCCGCTGGGGCGGGTGACCTCGAGATCCAGATCCAGGGCCTCGGTGCCGAGCGGGTCGAGCACGAGGTCTACCCCGCGGCCATCGGTCGCGGAGCGGATTTCGTCGGCCAGGCCGTCACCACGGACGAGGACGCTGTCATAGCCGGGTACCGGCCCGCGGGCGCGGCTCACCGTCCCCAGGAGACGGCCACCGCCGAGCAGCGGCACCAACTGTGCCACCGCGCCGCCGATACCGCCGGCGGCGGAGTGCACGAGAACCGTATCCCCGGCGGTGAAGCGGCCGGCGTCGGTGAGCAGCAGCAGGGCGGTCGCCAAGCCGAGCGGGGTGGCGGCGGCCGAGCTCAACGGGACGGCATCCGGTACCGGCACAGTGAGTTCTTCTCGGGCCGTGGCGATCTCGGCGAAGCCGCCGCCTCCGAGCGCGACGGCCGCCACCCGATCGCCGACCGCGAGGCCGGTGACCTCGGCACCCAATTCACGCACAGTGCCCGCGATCTCCAGGCCGGGACGGTAAGGCCACGACGGTGCATAGCCCGCGTCTCCGCGGCGAGCCATCACATCCATGAAGTTCACGCCCGCGTAGGCGACATCGATGGCCACCTCGCCAGCGGCGGGCCGCGGCGGTTCCACCTCGCGGATCTCCGACTTCTCCGCACCGCCGGGGGCGGTCATCACCAGGGCTCGCATCGTCACTCCCAACACCTCACAGCCGTCGAACGATCGGGTCAACCCCGCGATGCGGCGCCACATTCCTCCCGGGTGATCAGGCGGACTCGGCCGTGACCATCGGATCGGTTCAGTATCCGGTCGCCGAGATTCGTTCCGCGCCGGGCCGCAACCGGAACCGGCGCTGGTGAAAGTCCCAGAACCGGTAGACCGGCCATTGCACGGTGTGGGACAGGCAGGCGCCCAGGATGATCAACCGGTGCTGGAACCGGATCGGGAATCCGTGGTGTTCGATGGTGCGCAGGCCGATGTGGTGGAACTGCCATTGGCGTCGGGGACTGGTGCGCCGGCGCCGGGCCGAGGTCCGCGCACGCATCGTGGTCACCTGATCGATGCGCAAGCCCCGCAACGTCAGACAGATCGCCAGATCCAGGTCCTCGGCCACATCCGCACGCGTCTGCACCGCGTCGCGTACCTGCCCCCACGCTTCCCGGCGCAAGGCCATATTGGGGCCGTACATATTTCCCACCGGGCCGCCCAACTTTCCCAGCCGCAGAAGCAGTTGCTGGCCCCACCGCAAGAAGAACCCGATCGGAGAATCGTGATACGTGCACAGGCCGGTCACCGCTGCGGTGCCCGGATGCGTGGTGAGGTGATCGCGGATCGTGGCGGCCCAGTCGTCGTCGACGAGCGTGTCGGCGTCGGTGCGAGCGATGAAAAGCCCACGCGCCTTGTCGAATCCGGCATTGCGCGCCGCCGGGATCCCGCGCACCGGCTCGTGGATCAACTGCACCTTCGGATGCTTGCCCGCGAACTCGTAGACAACGTGCGCGGTGCCGTCGTCGCTTCCGTTGTCGACCACGATCACCTCGTCGACCGCATCCTGGGCGACCAGCCGCGACAGGGTTCGCTCGATGACCCGAGCTTCGTTGAGAGCAGGAACTACCACCGACAAGATCATCAATCATCTCCTGCGAGAAGGGAATGAATGAACGAATCGAGATGGGAGAGCGCTAGCTTCGGGCAACCCTAACCGACAACCAGTACCAGCACTGAAGTTTCCGAAACACCGGCGCCCGGACCGCGGCACGGCCTACTGCCGGCCTACCGGGACGGCTTCACCGCAATCCACTGCGCCACCGGCAGATGCGGGCGCCAAGCGGTGAATCCGCCGAGCGGCTCGCCCCGGTAGATCTGAAATTTCCGCAGTTCGCCGCCGTGTTCCGCGGCCCAGCGCAGCAGCAGCGCCTCCGATTCCGCGGTGACGGCGTTGGCGACCAGTCGTCCGCCCGGCCGCAGCCGATCCCAGCATGTCTCGAACAGGCCGTCCTGGGTGAGGCCGCCGCCGAGGAAGATCGCGTCGGGCGCCGGATCGCCGGGCGCGGGCAGGTCGGCGGGCGCCTCGCCGCGCACGACGATCGCGGGCACCCCGAGCGCCGCGGCGTTGGCGGCGATCTGTTCGCGACGCGTCGCACTGCGCTCGAAGGTGATTGCGCGACAGTCGGAATGGGTGCGACACCACTCGATCGCGATGGTGCCCGATCCGCCGCCCACATCCCACAGCAGTTCGCCGGGCGCGGGGGCGAGGGCCGCGACCGACAGGGTGCGAACCTCCGCCTTGGTCAGCTGTCCGTCGCCGCCGTAGGAGGCGTCGGGCAGACCCGGCATCCGGGTGAGCCGGGGCGCGGCCGGATCACGGACCGCCTCGACGGCGACGATGTTCAGTGGATCGCCCGGAGGCCGTGACCACTGCGACGCCGTCGCGGCGACGATCCGTTCGGCGGGACCACCGAGCTGTTCCAGCACGGTCAACCGTGATTCGCCGAAGCCATTGCGCCGCAACAGTTCCGCCACCTGCGCCGGAGAATGCTCGTCGGCGCTGAGCACGAGGAGCCGCCGGCGGTCGGCGAGTTCGGGCAGAACCGTTTCGAGGGGGCGGCCGACGACGCTCACCACCGGGGTGTGCGCACTGGCCCAGCCCAGTCGGGCACAGGCCAGCGTGGCCGACGAGGGCTGCGGATAGACCCGGATAGCCTGCGGCCCGAGCAGTTTCGCCAGCGTGACGCCGATGCCGTAGAACATCGGATCGCCGCTGGCCAAGATACATATTCGCGAATCCCGATGCGCGGCAAGCAATTCCGGCAGCGCGGGCAGCAGCGGGGTCGGCCATGCCCGGCGATCCGCGGTGCTCGCGTCGGCCGGAACCAGATCCAACTGGCGGCGCGATCCGAAAAGTACCTCGGCCGAGGCGATTTCGGCGCGCACGCGCGGGTTCAAACCCGGCCAGCCGTCGGCACCGATACCCACGACCGCTATTACGCGATCGTTCTCCGGTGTGTCCTGCATGTCGTCGGTTGCGAGGGCGGGTTTCTCGCCTGTCATACCGTCACCGGGGCATCCGGCGCCAGACGGCCCGTGGCACCCATCGGGCCACGGCAGCGGCGGGTCCCAACGATCGCGGTACCCACACGCTGGTGGCGCGGCGGCGTAGGGCGGCGACTGCGGCTTCCGCCACCTGATCGGGCGTACTCGACAGCGGCGCCGGGCTCATCCCCTCGGTCATCCGGCCGATGACGAAACCGGGACGCACCAGCAGCACATGGACTCCGCTGCCGTGCAAGGCATCCGACAGCCCGGAGGCGAATCCGTCCAGTCCCGCCTTGCTCGAGCCGTAAACGTAGTTGGCACGCCGCACCCGCGCCCCCGCGATCGAACTGAACACCACCAACTGACCACTGCCCTGGGCGCGCAGCAGATTCGCCAGCACGGTCAACAGGCTCACCTGCGCGACGAAGTCGGTGTGCAGTACCGCGACCGCCGCGGCCGGATCCTGTTCGGCGCGGGCCTGATCGCCCAGGATCCCGAAGGCCAGGATCGCCACCCCGATCCGGCCGTGGTCGGCGGCCAGTTTCTCCAGCAGCGGCTGATGGGCGGACAGGTCGTCGGCGTCGAACTCCACCGCATGGACCCCGCGGGCGCCCGCCGCGCGCAGCATGGCGGTCTCCTCGCCCAGCCGTTCGCTGCGACGTGCGGCGAGCACGATCTCGCGGTCCGCGCAGATCCGGCGGACGACCTCGAGTCCCATCTCGCTGCGCCCGCCGAACAGCACGATCACCCCGTCGTCGACCTCACGCACACCCATGGCGCATAGTCTGCCATCGGCGCCGGTTGCTAGCGTCGCAGCCATGACGAGTACCGCGGCCGCGCGCATCGACCTGTCCCCCAGCGCGCTGGAATTCGTGACCGAACGGCATCTGGCCACGCTGACCACCCTGCGCGCGGACGGTACACCGCACGTCGTCGCGGTCGGCTTCACCTGGGATCCCGACGCCGGTATCGCACGGGTGATCACCGGCGGTCCCACCACCAAGGCCCGCAATGCGGACCGGCGCGGGTACGCCGCGCTGAGTCAGGTCGACGGCCCGCGCTGGCTCACCCTGGAAGGCCCGGCCGAGGTCTGGACCGACCGCGACCGGGTCGCCGAGGCGGAAGCCCGCTACGCCGAGCGCTACCGCACCCCGCGCGAGAACCCGCAGCGGGTGGTGATCGCGGTCCGTGTCGCGCGAGTGTTGTCGAGCAGCACCCTGCGCGGCTGAGCGATACACGGCGGCCGAGCGGAGACAGCTGCCTCGCGAACACTTCACGATGCCTGGGTGGAAGGACCTGAGCCCGACACCCGTCGCTTCACCGAAACCCCGGGCGCGAGGCCTGTCGCGCGGCCTTACAGCACCGTCAAACCGTGCGGACGTCGATTCACCGACTCGCCGCCGTCCTCGGTGACGACCACGATGTCCTCGATGCGGGCGCCCCATTCACCGCCGAAGTAGATGCCCGGCTCGATGCTGAACGCCATCCCCGGCCGCAACACGGTCTCGTTGCCCGCCACGATGTAGGGCTCCTCGTGCACCGACAGCCCGATGCCGTGGCCGGTGCGGTGCATGAACGCCTCGCCGAACCCCTCCTCGGACAACAGATTTCGAGCCGCGGCGTCGACCGATTCGGCGGTGACGCCCGGTCGCACGGCGGCCACCGCGGCGGCCTGCGCGCGTTCGAGCGCGGCGTAGCGTTCGGCAATCTCCGGATCGGGCTCGCCCAGCACGTACGTGCGGGTGGAATCGGAGAAATATCCGGGTTCGACGGGACCGCCGATATCGATGACCACCACGTCACCGGCTTCGATGACCCGGTCGGAATGGCTGTGGTGCGGGTTGGCGCCGTTGGGTCCACTGCCGACGATCACGAAATCGGCCCGGTCGTGTCCCTCCGCCACGATCGCGGCGGTGATGTCGGCGGCGACCTCGGCCTCCGTTCGGCCCGGCTGCAACCACTCACCCATCCGGGCGTGCACGCGATCGATGGCGGCACCCGCGCGCCGCAATGCGTCGATCTCGGCGGCATCCTTGATCATCCGCAACTCGCGGATGATCGGCGTCGCCGACACCGGCAGGGCCGTCAGCGCGTCCGCGATCGGGAGCAGATGCAGGGCGGGCATGGCATCGTCGACCGCGACCCGGGCGCCCGCGTTCAGCGTCGATTTCACGACCCCGTACGGGTCCACACCGTCCACCCACGACACCAGGTGCAATCCGAGCTCACCGGCGGCCGAGCCGTCCAGCGCGGCCAACTCCAGTTTCGGCACCACTACCGACGGGGTTTCGCCGCTGGCCGGGACGACCAGGCAGGTGAGCCGCTCGAAGGATTGCGCGGCCGACCCCAGCAGATATCGCAGATCCGGTCCGGGCGTGATCAGCAGCGCGTCCAGATGCGCCGCGCGGGTCAGCTCCGCCGCCCGCTCCAGCCGCTTGCCGTAGATCTCGGCACCGAATCGTGACTCCGTATGCGCGCTCATGCGATACGACGTTACCCGTCACTCCGGACACGGTCCGGACGATCACGACGTTCGCGACCGGGTCGTGGCCGGATTGTCGGTGCGGCCCGGTAGCGTCTGCGCCATGCTCACCTCCAGTGCGAGTGACCGGCCACTGTTGCTGCTCGACGGCGCGAGCCTGTGGTTCCGGGCGTTCTATGCCATCCCGGAGAAGATCACCGCGCCCGACGGCCGCCCGGTGAACGCACTGCGCGGTTTCACCGATATGGTCGCCGCACTGATCACCCGCCACAATCCGGGCCGCCTGGTGGTGTGCCTGGATCTCGACTGGCGTCCGGCTTTCCGCGTCGAGCTGGTGCCCTCCTACAAGGCCCACCGGCTCGACACCACCGCCGACGCCCAGCCCGGCGCCGAGGAGGTGCCCGACACCCTCACCCCGCAGGTCGACATGATCGCCGAGGTGCTCGCGACGGCCGGGATCGCGACTGCAGGTGCAGCCGGGCTGGAGGCCGACGATGTGATCGGCACCCTCGCCGCCCGCGAACGCGACAACGAGGTGATCGTGGTCAGCGGTGATCGCGATCTGCTGCAGGTGGTGCGCGCCGACGCTCCCCCGGTCCACGTCTTCTATGTGGGCCGCGGGCTGGCCAAGGCCGAACTCTGGGGCCCAGCCGAGGTGGCAGCCAAATACGGTGTGCCGCAAGAGAATGCGGGCCCGGCCTACGCCGATATGGCGACGCTGCGGGGCGATGCGTCCGACGGCCTGCCCGGCGTCGCCGGGATCGGTGACAAGTCCGCCGCCACGCTGATCTCACGGTACGGCTCGCTCGAAGCGCTCGTGGCCGCCGTCGCCGACCCCGCCTCCGATCTGGCGCGCGGCGTGCGCGCGAAACTGGTTGCGGCCGAGGACTATCTGAAGGCGGCAGCGCCCGTGGTGCGGGTCGTCCGCGATGCGGAAGTCGAACTGTCCGGCCCTGACCTACTCCCCGCCGAACCGGCCGACCCGGACGGGCTGCAGGCGCTCGCCACCGCCTACAACGCCGAAAGCCCCGTCAAGCGACTGACCGCGGCCCTCGCGGCGAACGCCTGACGCCCGGTGTTCGTCACCGTCGCGAAAAGTATCGGCTCTCGAACGCTCCCGTGACTGTGAGGACCCGGCGGCCGTCGAACACGATGGCATTCGCACGGCCGTCGGTCTGTATCACGCGCACCGCACTCAGTTCGGGCGGCCGACCTCGTAGGTCCCGTCGTCCTTGGTGATCTTGACGGTGACCTTCTTCTGCTCGCCACCGACCTTCAGGGTGCAGTCGAAGGTGCCACCGACCTCGACCTTCTGACCCGAGGGGCAACTGACGCTCTGGACGTCGTCGATGCCGTAGGAATCCTTGAGGACCTTCTGCACACCGTCTTGCACGGCCTTGTTGTCCAGTTTGTCGCTGCCCAGGAAGACGAAGGCGAGGACCACGGCGACGACCACCACGACCAGCACGCCGATACCGCCGAAGAGCAGGCCCTTCTTCGACTTCTTGGCGGGCGTGGTGCTCAGCTGCGGTTCCTGCATCCCCCACTGCTGCTGCGACTGGTCGGGCTGCGGCGCCCAACCCTGCTGAGTGGGCTGCTGCTGCGCCCACTGCTGCTGCGACGGCTGCGGCGGCTGACCCCACTGCTGCTGGGTCGGCTCCCACGGCTGCGCCTGCGCCGGCGGTTGCTGCGGCCAGGACGGCTGACTCTGACCACCCCACTGCGGCTGCTGCGGCTGCTGCTGTTGCGGCTGCCACTGCTGCTGCGACGGTGCGGGCTGTCCCCACTGGGGCTGCTGCGGCTGCTGGCCACCCCACTGCGGCGCCGGTCCGGACTGGCCGGGCTGCGGCTGGCCCGACCACTGCTGGGTCGGATCGCTGCTGTGGCCCTCCCCTGGGCCAGGGGTCTCGTTCGGTCCGTACGGGCCGCTCATGTGCCTGCCTCCACTCGCACTCGTCGTCTCACATCCCCCCGCGTGAGGTGATCAGGCCCTCACCACGGTCGGTACCGGTAGTCATCCAATCACAGCCGGACACGCTACGCGGCGTCCACCGCCACAACGCCACGCCGGATGGCACGCACCGACTTGGCGGCGGTGGCGGCGATTTCGGTGTCGTCGGCGGTCTGGTGGATCTGGTCGAGCAGATCGATCACCTGCCGGCACCAGCGTACGAAGTCACCCGCGGACAACGCACTGCCCTGATCACCACTGGCCAGCAACGATTCGGCCAATCCGTCGCCGCGGGCCCATTTGTAGATGCCGGTGACGAAGCCCAGATCCGGTTCCCGGGTCGGCGGCAGCTTGTGCCGTGCCTCGTCGGTGCGCAGCTGGCTCCACACGCCGATGGTGGCGCCGACCGCGCGCCGCACCGGTTCGGTCGGCCCGGCCGGGCCGAGGTAGCCGCCCTCCTGCCGCGATTCGAAGACCAGCACCGACACCACGCCCGCGAGCTCGGCGGCACCGAGCCCGCGCCACAGGCCCTGCCGAAGGCATTCGGCCACAACGAGATCCGCCTCGGTGTAGATCCGGGCGAGCCGCCGGCCGTCGGCGGTGACCTCCCCGCCGTCGACATAGCCGCGCTCACTCAGCAGCGCGACGATCCGATCGAAGGTGCGCGCCAGCGAATTCGTTGTCGCAGCGACCTTCTGGCGCATCGACTCGGTCTCGCGCTCGAGCCGGTTGTAGCGCTCCCCCACCCGGGCCAGCTGCTCCCGGTCGGGCCGGGAGTGGGCGGGATGGGCGCGCAGCGCACGCCGCAGCGTCGCCAGTTCCCGGTCGTCGGCCGCGCGCGCACGACCACCGCGCCGGCCTCGTCCGGGGACCGCGATTCCGGTGCTGCGCAACGCCGATGCCAGATCGCGGCGCGCCCGCGCGGTGCGGTGGTCGACGTGGCGCGGCAGCCGCATCCGGCCCAGCGGCTGAGCGGGGGTCGGGAAATCGGCGGCCGAGACGCGACCGGCCCAGGTGTCGGCCGTCAGCACCAGCGGCCGGGGATCGCCCGGACTCGCGTCCGGTTCCAGGATCACCGCGAGACCCTGGCGACGCCCGGTCGGGATGGCCACCACGTCACCGCGGCGCAGCGAGGTCAGCGACTCGACCGACGCGCCGCGCCGGTCGGCTCGCCCCTGCCGTTCCAGTTCGCGTTCGCGCTGTTTGATCCGCTCGCGCAGCGACAGATATTCGAGGAATCCGTCGTCACCGATCTGCGAGCGCAGTTTCCGCACCTGCGCCTCGTTGCGCTCGATACCGCGGACCAGGCCCACCACCGACCGGTCGGCCTGGAACTGCGCGAACGAGCGCTCCAGCAGCTCCCGCGACTGCGCGGCGCCCATCCGATCGATCAGGTTGATCGACATGTTGTAGCCGGGCCGGAACGAGCTGCGCAACGGGTAGGTGCGGGTCGAGGCCAGGCCCGCGACGGCGCTGGTGTCGACGTCGGGATGCCACATCACCACCGCGTGGCCCTCGATGTCGATACCGCGGCGTCCGGCGCGCCCGGTCAACTGCGTGTACTCGCCCGGAGTCAGCTCGGCATGGGTTTCGCCGTTGAACTTCACCAGCCGTTCCAGCACCACCGTGCGCGCCGGCATATTGATGCCGAGAGCCAGTGTCTCCGTGGCGAATACGGCCCGCACCAGCCCGCGGACGAACAATTCCTCCACGGTGTGCCGGAACGCGGGCAGCATGCCGGCGTGATGGGCGGCCAGGCCGCGGAAGAGCGCCTCACGCCATTCCCAGTAGCCGAGCACATCGAGATCGGCGCGCGGCAGATCACCGGTGTGGCGCTCGATCACCGCCTCGATCTCCGCCGCGTCGTCGGGACGGCTCAGATCCAGACGCGAACGCAGGCACTGGGCGAGGGCGCCGTCGCAGCCGGCCCGGCTGAAGATGAAGGTGATCGCCGGCAGCAGCCCTTCGTCGTCGAGGCGGGCGAGCATCTCCGGGCGCGGCAGCGGACGGAAGTCGCGACGCGGGCCACCGCGGTGGCGCGGCCCGGACCAGCCGTTCATCCGATCGGCGGCCTCGCGATGTTTGATGTAGCGAACCAGATCCTCGTCGACGAGGATCTTCTGATCGCTGGACTTGGTGTCGAACAGATCGAACAGCCGTCGCCCGACCATGACGTGCTGCCACAACGGCACCGGCCGCGTCTCGTCGACGATGACCGCGGTATCGCCGCGCACGGTCTCCATCCACGCACCGAACTCCTCGGCATTGCTGACCGTCGCCGACAGGCTCACCAGGCGCACCTCCGGCGGCAGATGCAGGATGACCTCTTCCCACACCGCACCGCGGAACCGGTCGGCCAGATAGTGCACCTCGTCCATGACGACGAACGACAGCCCGTGCAGCGCGTCCGAGCCCGCGTAGAGCATGTTGCGCAGCACTTCGGTGGTCATGACCACGACCCGGGCGTCCGGATTGATCGACTGGTCGCCGGTCAGCAGTCCGACCGCGTCGCGGCCGTAGCGGTCCACCAGATCGGAGTACTTCTGATTCGACAGCGCCTTGATGGGGGTGGTGTAGAAGCACTTCCCCCCGGCCGCGCGGGCCAGATGCACGGCGAATTCCCCGACGACGGTCTTACCGGCGCCGGTCGGCGCGCACACCAGCACGCTGTGCCCGTTCTCCAGCGCCGCGCAGGCCTGCTGTTGGAACGGGTCCAGGGAGAATTTCAGGTCGGCGGCGAATGCCGCGAGTTCGCCAGTCAGCGACGGTTGTCCCACGCTCAGAGGGTATCGGAGTAGTCCGACACCGGGCGCGGAGTTTTCGGCGCGGGCTCGGCCGAGACCGGTCCGCTCGCCGTCACCGGCTGGGCGGGCTCCACCGGGCTCACCCCGTCCAGATCGTCCGGTCCGCCCAGCGGGGAGGCCTCGTCGTCGGACAGCGCACCCCAGTTGTCGCCCCGGCGAGCGCGGCGCCGGTCGTTGAGCCGGGCGATCTGCACGGCCACCTCGAACAACACGGTGAGCGCGGCGGCCAGCGCCAGCATCGAGAAGGGATCCTGCGGAGTGACGATCGCGGCGAAGACGAACAGCCCGAAGATCATGCCGCGACGCCACTTCTTGAGCCGCTCGTAGGTCAGCACGCCGACCATGTTCAGCCCGATGATCAGCAGCGGTGTCTCGAAGCTCACCCCGAAGATGATCAGCAGCTTGATGATGAACCCGAAGTACTGACTACCGCTGAGCGCGGTGATCTGCACATTGCTGCCGATCCCCATCAGGAAGCTCAGCGCATGCGCCACCACCCAGTACGCCAGCACCGCGCCGGTGACGAACAGCACCACACCGGAGGCGACGAAGCTGACCGCGTACTTGCGCTCCTTGGCGTAGAGGCCGGGCGTCACGAACGCCCACAGCTGATACAGCCAGATCGGGCACGCCATCACGACACCCGCGGTGAAGGCGACCTTGAACCGCAGCATGAACTGTTCGAACGGGGCGGTGGCCAGCAGCCGGCAGGCGCCGTCGGTGGTCAGTTGCGCCCGATGTTCCGGCGGCAGCGAACAGTAGGGCCCGCGCAGCAGATCGCCCAGGCTCTCGATGCCCAGGAACGAATGCGAGTACCA
Organism: Nocardia sp. MDA0666; assembly: GCF_003023875.1. Classification (NCBI taxonomy): domain Bacteria; kingdom Bacillati; phylum Actinomycetota; class Actinomycetes; order Mycobacteriales; family Nocardiaceae; genus Nocardia; species Nocardia sp. MDA0666. The sequence continues at coordinate 353,832 of NZ_PYHT01000002.1, read as the reverse complement.
GAGGAATCCGAGCACCGTGGTCAGCGCCACCGCCAGCAACGACTTCAACAGTCGCGAACGCAACTCGTGCAGATGTTCGACCAACGACATGGTGCCGTCGGGATTCGTCCTGCGCCGGCTACGGCGGGGGTCGAACGGAATGCGCATGGATGTGACTGCCTCGCTGATCACCTGGCCGGATCCGGATGAAACGCCCAACCGCCATCGCACCGCCACCCCGCGGGCGTTACCGGGGTGACGGCCTCGAGACGGGCCGGATCAGGCCGTGTGACGGTCCTTGTCGGCCTGCGGCGCCGGATTCACCGGCTGAGCAGGCGGCAGCTCGGCCGCGGGCGCCGACTGCTGCGCGGTGCCGGACGCGTTCGCCGATCCCGTATTCGCAGAACCCGCGTTCGCCGAGCCCTCGGACTGCATCTCGCTCATCTCGCTCTTGAAGATGCGCAGGGAACGTCCGAGACCCCGGGCGGCGTCGGGCAGCCGCTTGGCGCCGAACAGCAGCAGGATCACCAACGCAATGATGAGCCAGTGCGTCGGGCTCAATGAACCCATCGAAAACCTCCCAAGACTGTGGTATGTCCGATGCTACCGGACCCCGATCCGGCGACGACGCGCGTCGTCACCCGCGGATCGGCGAGACGGTGCCGTAGGTCAGCTCGACACCGGCCGCGTCGCCTCGCGGGCGACCGCTCCGCGCAGCTCCGCGAGCAGGTCGGGGCCGGTCCAGCGGCGTTCGTCGCCGTTCTCCGCGGCCCGGATCAGGTCGACCAGCCGTGCGTTCACCGGGGTGGGCACCGCCACCATCCGGCCCAGCTCGACGATTTCCCCACAGAGCCAATCGATTTCGGTGCGCCGGCCCAGGGCCAGATCGTCGGCCATCGACGAGCGCGCCATCGGGTCCACCGCGAGCACCCGTCCGGCCACCCGCTCGAAGACGGCATCGGGAACCGTCAGCAGGCGGGCCATCACGCGCGGCGGCAGCACGGTCAGCCGCGCGGGGCGGATCCGGGCGCGCCGCATCGCCGCGAGCGCCTCGTCCTGCGCCAGCGCCAGGCAGCGCCGGTAGTCACGGGTGGCCAGTTCCTCGCGCAGCGGCCGGCCCGACAGCGCGTTGATCGCGTTGTTGAGATTGAGCAGCAGTTTGGCCCACTGCACCGGGCGCAGATCCTGATGTCGGTCCAGGGCCAGCCCGGCCCGTTCGAACAGCGGCGCGAATCGGGACAGCGCGGGATCGTCGGCCACCGCCACGGTGCCGTCGGTGCCGCGATGGAAATGGCCGGGGCCGCTGTGGACGACGTTGAACATCACCATGCCGGCCGAGACCACCGCCGTGGGCAGCACCTCCCGGATCGCCGCATCGTTGCCGACACCGTTCTGCAGGCTGACCACCACGGTGTCCGCGCGCACCCGATTGCGCAGTTGCGCCGCGGCCTGGGCGGTCTGCGCCGACTTCACGGTGACCAGCACCAGATCGGCGGTGGCGGCGCTGTCCGGTTCGATCTCGGTGCGGAAACCGCTCGCCGCGACGCGATCGTCGCCGCCGTCCAGATCGGTCAGCCGCAGCCCGTGCGTGCCGATCTCGTCCAGCAGCCGCGGGCGTCCGACGAAACTGACCTCGGCACCGGCGGCGGCCAGTTTGCCACCGACGAACAGACCGATACTTCCGGCGCCCAGCACCGTCACCCGGAACGTCACGCGGGCCCGACCTCCTCGACCATGTTCCGGTCGTAACCGAGGTCGCCGACCTCGTCGTAGGCGGCCAGCGCCGCGGCCGACCGTTCCCGCACCGCGCTCACCAGTTCAGGCGGGCCCAGCACGGTGACACCGGAACCGAAGCCGAGCAGCAGTCGCGCGATCCAGCCCAGCGTGGCGAACCGCATCGTCGCCTCGACGCTGCCGTCCGGGTGGACCACTACCGGATGCATCGGATACTGATCCAGCACCCATCCGTAGTCACCACGAATGCGCAAGCGCGCCAAGGCGACCGCGGGATCGTCGGAGAACAGGTCCAGCCCCGCGGACTCCTCGGTGGCGTGGCTGGGCGGGTTCGCCGGCTCCTCGAGTTCGGTGGCCTCCTCGATCCGGTCGAACCGGAACAGCCGCACCCCCTCGGCCTGCCGGCACCACGCCTGCAGATAGGAGTTGTTGTCCACCAGCACGATTCGGATCGGATCGACGACGCGCTCGGACACCACATCCCGGCTCGCCGAGTAGTACACCAGCCGCAGCGCTCGTCCGTCGGCCAGTGCGGAACGCACCGTGGTCACCGCCGGCGCCTCGACCGGCTCCGCGGTGTCGGGTTCGCTGCGATGCGCGGCCTCGCCGGAGATGGCGGATTCGATCTTGGCGGTCGCCGACCGGGCGGCGGTCGGATCGACCATGCCCGGCAGATCGGCTATCGAGCGCAGGGCCACCAGCAGTGCCGTCGCCTCGATCGAGGTCAGCCGCAGCGGACGGTCGATACCGGCGGAGAAGGTGACCTCGATGCTCTCCTCGGAGAACGACAGGTCGATCAGATCGCCCGGACCGTAACCGGGCAGCCCGCACATCCAGAGCTGATTGAGGTCGCTCATCAGCTGTTTGGTGCTGACGCCGAGTTCCGCGGCCGCCTCGGGCGCACTGATCCCCGGATTCGCGAGGAAGTACGGAACCATATTCAGCAACCGGGACAGCCGCGTCGACAATCTGCTGCTCATCGCCGCACCCCCGCCCGGGCCGTTGCGGCGCTCGCGCGTCTCATGCCGACACCTCCGTCCGTTCCAGTACCGACCGCAGCCGCGCGATCACATCGGCCCGCAGATCCTCCGGGGCCAGCACCAGCGCATCCGGGCCGAGTCCGGTGATCAGCCGTGCCAGCCAGTCCCGCGACCGCACCGGCACCTCCACCACCGAACCCGGACGACCGGCGATCGTCTCCTCGCCGATCACCACGCCCAGCCGGCGGATCTCCTGCCCGCGCTCCTGCGCCACCCACACCGTCGCCGATCCGGTCACCGGTGCCGCACCCGTCACCCGCGCCACGATCTGACGCAGATCCACATCCGCCGGTTTGTGCACCACGTTCTCGGGTCCGTACACCTCGACCTCGGCCCCGATCCGCGACAGCCGGAAGGTCCGCACGGCGTCCCGGTCGCGGTCGTGGCCCACCAGGTACCACCGTCCGTGCCGGGTCACCACACCCCAGGGCTCCACATCGCGCGTGCTGTAGGGCGCGTTGTGGGTGACGCGATGTTCGAATCGCACCGCCCGCCCCGCGTCGATGGCCGCCAGCAGTTTGCCCAGCGCGGCCTCCGAGCCCCGGGTGCGCGCCGGAACCGCGGGTACCGACGCCGAGGCGGCATCCGCGTCGACGTGCACTCCGGCGGCCCGCAACTTGAGCACCGCGCTCTCCGCGGCGCTGGCCAGCTCCGGTGACTCCCACAACTGCACCGCCACCGCGACCGCCGCCGCTTCCGCGCTGGTCAGATCGATATCGGGCAGTTCGTAGGCATCGCGATTGATGCGATAGCCCTCCTGCCCGGAGAACCGGCCCACCGGGCCGACCTCGAGCGGGATCCCCAGATCCCGGAGTTCGTTCTTGTCGCGCTCGAACATCCGGCTGAACGCCTCGTCGCTGGCCGACTCCTCGTAGCCGGCAACGCTGTCGCGAATGCGCTCCGCGGTCAGGAACTGCCGGGTCGACAGCAGCGCGATCACCAGATTCATCAGCCGCTCGACCTTGGAAATCGCCACCCGACACAGAGTAATCGGACTCCCGGAACGACGGTGCACCACCGCACCGATCCGCGCCGGGATATCGCTGCCGGCAGCCGGATCGGCCGGCCCCGCGAACCGCCGCGGGGCCGTCGGCCCTCACATCGAGGCGATCAACCGATCCACGCGCTCGTCCACGGACCGGAACGGGTCCTTGCACAGAACCGTGCGCTGCGCCTGATCGTTCAGCTTCAAGTGCACCCAGTCGACGGTGAAATCGCGGCCCGCCTCCTGCGCGGCGGTGATGAAATCACCGCGCAGTTTGGCCCGCGTGGTCTGCGGCGGCGTCGTCACCGCGGCATCGACCGCCTCGTCCTCGGTGATCCGCTTGACCAGACCCTTGCGCTGCAGCAGATCGAACACTCCGCGACCACGCTTGATGTCGTGATAGGCCAGATCCAGCTGGGCGATCTTCGGATCCGACAACTCCATCGAGTACCGGTCCTGATAGCGCTGGAACAGCTTGCGCTTGATCACCCAGTCGATTTCGGTGTCGACCTTGGCGAAGTCCTGCGCCTCGACCGCATCCAGCGTGCGACCCCACAGATCCACCACGGCGTCCACCTGCGGATCGCGCTCGCGGTTGCGCAGATGCTCGACCGCGCGGGCGTAGTACTCGCGCTGGATGTCGAGTGCGCTGGCCTGCCGGCCGCCCGCCAGCCGCACCGGTCGCCGGCCGGTCAGGTCGTGGCTGACCTCGCGAATCGCGCGGATCGGGTTGTCGAGCGCGAAATCGCGGAACGACACCCCGGCCTCGATCATCTCCAGCACCAGCGCCGCGGTGCCCACCTTCAGCATGGTGGTGGGTTCGGCCATATTCGAGTCGCCGACGATCACATGCAGGCGGCGGTACTTCTCCGCGTCGGCATGCGGCTCGTCGCGCGTATTGATGATCGGCCGCGACCGCGTGGTCGCCGACGACACCCCTTCCCAGATGTGCTCGGCCCGCTGCGACAGGCAGAACGTGGCCGCCTTCGGCGTCTGCAGGATCTTTCCGGCACCGCAGATCAGCTGCCTGGTCACCAGGAACGGCAACAGCACGTCCGAGATCCGGGAGAACTCGCCGGCCCGCACCACGAGGAAGTTCTCGTGGCAGCCGTAGGAGTTACCCGCCGAATCGGTGTTGTTCTTGAACAGATAGATGTCACCGCCGATCCCCTCCTCGGCCAAGCGCTGCTCGGCATCGATCAGCAACTCCTCGAGCACCCGCTCACCCGCGCGATCGTGGGTGACCAGCTGCACCAGCGAGTCACATTCGGCCGTCGCATACTCCGGATGGGAACCGACATCGAGATAGAGCCGCGCTCCGTTGCGGAGAAATACGTTCGAACTACGGCCCCAGGACACCACCCGGCGGAACAGATACCGGGCCACCTCGTCAGGACTCAACCGACGGTGACCGTGGAACGTGCACGTCACCCCGAACTCGGTCTCGATCCCCATAATTCGTCGCTGCACACCATCGACATTACGGCAAAGCGAACGGCGAAAGTGGCTGTGCGAGCAAGCGGTTGCATACGGGTTCACAACAATATGGGCTCTACCGGCCGCAACGCCGCCGGCAGCACCGGGTTCGTGGTGCGGGCGCTCCCCGCAGACGACAGCCGCCCGGCCCCATCCTCACGATCTCAGGATGGGGCCGGGCGGCTGACTCGAGCCCGCTACCAGCGGTTACGGGTTGGAGGGATCTCCGGCGGAAGGAGTCTCCGGCTCGGCGTTCTCCTCCGCACTCGCCACGCCGTCGGCGGAGAGCAGCGTCTCCAGCGAGGCGTGCGGAATGCGGCGGAAAGCCCGGCGCGGACGGGCCTGCTCCAGCGTCGCCACCTCCAGCGAGGACACCGCGATGCCGCGCTTGTCCTTGTCGCTGTTGTCCGGCGACCCCTTCTGCAGGGCGTCCACGGCGGTGCGGATCGCGGCCCGCAATTCCAGGCCCGGCTGGAAGGTGTCCTTGAGCGCGGTACTGATCGGGTCGGTATTGCCGCCCATCACCACGAAGTCGCGCTCGTCGACGATGGAGCCGTCGAAGTTGATCCGGTACAGGACCGAATTCGACTCCTGCTCCGGATAGCCGACCTCACCGATGCAGATCTCGACCTCGTAGGGCTTGAGCTGGTCGGTGAAGATCGTGCCGAGGGTGGAGGCGTACATGTTCGCCAGCGCCCGCCCGGTCACATCACGCCGGTCGTACTGGTATCCACGCAGGTCGGCCTGCAGGATCCCACCCCGACGCAGACTTTCGAACTCGTTGTACTTGCCGACCGCGGCGAATCCGATGCGGTCGTAGAGTTCACTCACCTTGTGCAGCGTCGCCGAGGGATTCTCGGCGACGAACAGCACACCCTTGTCGTACACCAGCACCACGACACTGCGTCCCCGGGCGATGCCTTTGCGCGCAAGTTCGGTCTTGTCGCGCATGATCTGTTCGGCCGACGCGTAGTACGGCAGTGTCATGGACGCGCACTCCCTTCTTCGGCCACCCGCTCGTCGACGATCGAGCGCGCGATCTGCTCGAGCCGATCGTCCGAAACCTCCAGCGCCCCTTCGGCATTGATGACGATCGCCGTCGGGAAGATGCCGCGCTGCAGATCCGGGCCGCCGGTGGCGGTGTCGTCGTCGGAGGCGTCCAGCAGCGATTCGACGGCGATGCGCAGGGCGCGGTCCTCGTTCATATCGCGGCTGTAGGTCTTCTTCAACGACGACTTGGCGAACATCGAGCCCGAGCCGGTGGCGGTGTAGCCGAAGCGCTCTTCGCTGCGGCCGCCGACCACGTCGTAGGACACGATGCGACCGGCCCGCTGCGGATCGGTGGCCTCGAGGTCGTAACCGACCAGGATCGGCACCACCGCCAGGCCCTGCAGTGCCGCGGGCAAATTATCGCGGACCATCTTCGACAGCTTGTTGGCCTTACCGTCGAAGGTCAGCGGCACGCCCTCGATCTTCTCGTAGTACTCCAGCTCCACCGCGAACAAGCGGATCATCTCGACCGCCACGCCCGCGGTGCCGGCGATACCGGCCGCGGAGAAGGTATCGGTGATGTACACCTTCTCCATATCGCGGCTGGCCAGCAGGTTGCCCTGGGTGGCCCGGCGGTCGCCGGCGATCAGCACACCGCCGCGGTAGGTCACCGCGACGATCGTGGTGCCGTGCGGCGCCAGGTCCCCGGCCGAGCCGTTACCGCCGGCAGCGCGCCCGAAACCATTGCCCGGCAACAGTTCCGGTGCGTTTTCCCGCAGATATTCGGAGAATGACGAGAGGGCGTACCCCATGTGGAGCCGCAAGGGGTCACCTGATGTCACTGGCCGCCTTTCTGGACGTAGGCACGCACGAAGTCCTCCGCGTTCTCCTCGAGCACGTCATCGATCTCGTCGAGCAGGTCGTCGGTCTCCTCGGCCAGCTTTTCGCGGCGCTCCTGTCCCGCGGCCTCGACACCGGCCGCGTCGTCGTCCTCGTCGCCACCACCGGCGCGCTTGGTCTGCTCTTGTGCCATAGCAGCCGACCTCCTCTGTACTGATCATCGGCGAGCATCGGAAACCTCCGATGCTCGTCCCTCAACACTACCCAGCGACGGTGACAACATGCCGGATTACATCGCAATGTGCCCCCGCCGCAACGTCACAGCACGCCGTGCCACCCGGGCACGAGCACGCCGCCGGCGGCCCGGCCGCCCGATCAGGAGGTGAGCTGCTTGACCAGTTCGGCGGCCGTACCCGCGCCCTCGAGCAACTTGCCGACGTGGGATTTCGTCCCGCGGCGCGGCTCCAGGGTGGGAATGCGGACCAGCGAGTCGCCGCCCAGGTCGAAGATCACCGAATCCCAGCTCGCCGCCGCGATATCGGCGCCGAAGCGGCGCAGGCACTCGCCCCGGAAGTAGGCACGGGTGTCGGTCGGCGGGTTGGTCATCGCGTCGGTGACCTGCTGTTCGGAGACCAGCCGCTCCATCGAACCGCGGGCCACCAAGCGGTTGTAGAGGCCCTTGTCCAGGCGCACGTCGGAGTACTGCAGATCCATCAGATGCAGTTTCGGCGCCGCCCAGCCCAGGCCCTCGCGGCTGCGCATACCCTCGAGCAGGCGCAGTTTGGCCGGCCAGTCGAGCAGGTGCGCGCAGTCCATCGGGTCGCGTTCGAGCAGGTCGAGCACATGCGCCCACTTCTCCAGCACGTCGGTGACGCGGGCGTCGTCGGTACCCTCGCGGTCGTGGAACTTCTCCACCCGGTCGAGGTAGATCCGTTGCAGCGCAAGGCCGGTCAGTTCGCGGCCGTCGACCAGCGCGACGGTGGCGCGCAGGCTGGGATCGTGGCTGATGGTGTGCACGGCGGTGACCGGACGCGCCAGCTGCAGATCCGACAGGTCCTCGCCGGCCTCGATCAGATCCAGCACCAGCGCGGTGGTGCCGACCTTGAGGTAGGTCGACCATTCCGCCAGGTTCGCGTCACCGATGATCACGTGCAGCCGCCGGTACTTGTCGGCGTCGGCGTGCGGTTCGTCGCGGGTGTTGATGATGCCGCGTTTGAGGGTGGTCTCGAGGCCCACCTCGACCTCGATGTAGTCCGAGCGCTGCGACAGCTGGAATCCGGCGTGATCGCCGGACTGCCCGATGCCGACCCGGCCCGATCCGGTGACCACCTGGCGGGAGACGAAGAACGGCGTCAGGCCGACGATGATCTGGTTGAACGGCGTATCGCGGTTCATCAGATAGTTCTCGTGGGTGCCGTAGGAGGCGCCCTTGCCGTCGACGTTGTTCTTGTAGAGCTGCATGCGCGGCGCACCCGGCACGCTCGAGGCATAGCGGGCGGCGGCCTCCATGACCCGCTCACCGGCCTTGTCCCAGATCACCGCGTCCAGGGGGTCCACGACCTCGGGCGCCGAATATTCGGGGTGGGCGTGGTCGACGTAGAGGCGAGCGCCGTTGGTGAGGATCATGTTCGCCGCGCCGACCTCGTCGGCGTCGATCACCGGCGCCGGCCCGTTGAGCCGGCCCAGGTCGAAGCCGCGGGCATCGCGCAGCGGCGACTCCACCTCGTAGTCCCAGCGGGTGCGCTTGGCCCGGGGTACGCCCTCGGCCGCCGCGTAGGCCAGCACCGCCTGGGTGGACGTGAGAATCGGGTTCGCCGAGGGTTCCGTCGGTGTCGAGATGCCGTACTCGACCTCGATTCCGATGATGCGCTGCATGGGTCGAGCCTAGGCGACGCGCGCGATCCCCGGGGCCGCCCGGGTGCGGTGGGTCGTCACCGCGCCGCGCGGTATCGCGAATTCAGTTGACCGCCAGCGGATCCGGGGCCGCCGCCTCGGACCGTGCCACCAGGTCGGCGACGGTGGCGTCCCGGTCCAGCGGAACCCCCAGACTGCGTGCATTGCTCTCCAGCAGCCCGAGCACCGATTCGGTCACGATCGCCTCGATCTGCTCCGACCCCAGCGCCGAGGCGGTGTCGGCGCGCCAGCTGTTGACCACCCCGTCGACGAAGCCGACGATCCCGAAGGCCATCGGCCGGGCCCGCACGGGATCGATCCCGACGCGCGCGGCGGCGGTGGCGAACAGATCCGCGAGCCGGGCGCCGATGCGGTCGCGTGCCCCGGCCAGCGCAAGCGACGAATCCCCTTGCGGGGCACTCGCCGCCAGGAACCGGTGCAGCTGAGGATGCGAGTCCACCCAGCCGACGTAGGTGCCGACCGCCCCGCGCACCGCGTCCTTGACCGTTCCGTCCGCCCGCAGCGTCGGAAGTAGTTGGGTCAGCAACGATTCCAGGATGCGGCCGCGAATCTGCTCGTCCAGATCGGTCCGCCCGTCGAAATGGCGGTACACCACCGGACGCGGCAGGCCCAGCCGGTCGGCGATCTGCTGGACCGACACCTCGGCGCCGTTCTCCTCGATCACCGCGACCGCGGCCTCGATCACCTCGGCACGCCGCCGCTGTTTGTGCCCGTTCCAGCGGGTACTGCGACCGTCCACACCGGCCGCCGCGGACCGTTCCGCATGCCGCGGGGGCCGTTGTCCACCGGTTTCACTCACATGTCAACGATACTCATGCGGTATTGACCGATACACCCCGTCTCACTAACCTTGGTGTTACAGCCTGTCTCGGTAATTCGATTCATTTGGAGCGCAGCAATGGGCAACGACGCCACCCTGCTCCCGCGGGATCCCTTCGCGCAGCGCCTGCTGCTCGGTTCGGTCCGCAAGTCCTACGACCCGGTGGTCGATCTGGACTGGGACGCCCCGCTGGATCCGGACAAGTTCTTCCTGCCGCCGGAGGTGGTCTCCCTCTACGGCACCGACCTGTGGGACGCGATGTCACCCGAGCAGCGGCGCGAGCTGTCGCGGCAGGAACTCGCGAACATCCTGTCGGTGGGGATCTGGTTCGAGAACATCCTCAACCGATTGTTGTTGCGGGAGTTGATGAACGGCGATCCCACCTCGCACCGCTCGCACTACACACTGACCGAAATGGGCGACGAATGCCGCCACATGACCATGTTCGGCAAGCTGATCGACCGCATCGACGCGCGGCCCTACTGGCCCAAAGCTCCTGCCCGGCTGGCGATCTCGTCGTTGCAACTGCTCCTGCACGGCCCGATGGTGTGGGTGGGAGCGCTGGTGGGTGAGGAGATCTTCGACGCGTTGCAACGCCGCACGATCGACGATCCGCAGTTGCAGCCGGTGGTGGCGCGCACGTTCCGCGTCCACGTCACCGAGGAGGCGCGCCACATCGGCTTCGCCCGTGACGCCCTCACCCGTCGGGTTCCGGCGATGTCGCGCGCCGAACGCGCCTATGTGCGGATGTGTGTCGCGGTGGCCGCTCCGCTGTTCGTGCGGCTGATCACCAACCGGCACATGTACATTCGGGCCGGATTGGACGGGCGCGCGGCCATGCGCGCGGCACTGGCCAACCCGCACGCGCACCACATGCTCGCGGCCGGCGGCGCCGACCTGGGCGCGTTCCTGGACGAGAATGGGCTGCTCGGCCGGATCGGCAAGCGACTCTGGCGGCGGCGGGGGTTGCTCGCATGAGGCCGGACCGGCACAGCCCGGGCGGCGTGGCCGTCGTCGCGGCCCGGCCGTCGGCGCCGGTCGTCGCGGCGACGCTGCGGCGCAACGGAATTCGCGACATCACCGTCCTGGGCTCGACCGCGCTCGCGGTCGATCGGCCACCGACCGCGGTGCACACCATGGAATTCGACGGCGCACACGACCGCTGGCGGCTGCGCTCGGACGACGGCACGACCACGGCGCCGGTGGTGATCCTGGCAGATGCCGACCTCGACACTCACCGCATCACCGGAGTCGGCGCCGACCTGCACACGCTGCTGAGCGACGGCCGGGTGGCCCATCTCGGCACGGCGATGCACGAGATGCCCAACCTGTTCTGGACGCACTCCCCCGCCGGCGCGCACTGGCCGCACTATCCGGTGCAAGCCCGCGCCGAATACGCCGCGCGCTGCGTCGCGGCGATGTGCCGAACCGGCGGTACCCGGATCCAGCTGCGACGTGCCGTGCAGCACGAATCGGCACGCCGCTGGGCTGCGAACCCCCGTCTCGGCCGGCGGCTGCCGCGACCGGATCACCGTCACTTCGACACGACCGTCGCCGCCGATCGGGCGGCCGCCTACGAGTACGCCGGTCCCGCGGTACTCGACGCCCCGGGCGCCGAACTCGCGGTGACGGTCGCTCTGAACGGACATCCGGACCCGATCGACGGTCACTACCACTGGTACGGCCGTCTCACCGCGGCGGAGGCGGAGCTGCTGCCCGACCCCGGGCGCGGTGTGGTGTCGCTGCGGATAACGGGCGGCGAGCCCGCCGCGGGCCGGCTGCAGGAACGCGACCCGTGGGGAAATCTGCGGATCGCCGGAATCGGGCGGCCGCCATTTCCCCTGGCGGACAACGGTATTCACTGAGACACCGGACGGTCAGCCCGGAATCTTGTCCAGGAATCCGTGCACGCGGGCGATGCGATCACCGTCGAGAACGACCACGTCGAAGCCGACGATCAGCGGCTCGGCGCCGGGAGTCCCCAGCGTCCAGGTGAACCGCAGCTGGTCGTGGTGTCCGTCGACCGGCCCGAGGCCGAATCGCATACCGGCGAACTGTTCCCGGACGCCGGCGATCATCTCGTCGATCGCGGCGACTCCGGCGACGGCCGCGAGCGGATCGGTGTAGGTGGCGTCGGGCCGGTACAGCTCGTCGAGAAGTTTGCGCCGCGCCGGGGCGTCGGCTTCGTTCCAGGCGTCGATGTAGCGCTGGGCGACGGCGTCGTAGGTGCTGGTGGTTTCGTTTTCGCTCATAGGACGAGCATGTCGCAGAGCGGGCGCCGGGTCGATTACCCGTCGGGTAATGCCGCGGCACACCGAAGTGGTTGCCGCGCAGCCGGACTCGTACTCCGGCCGCGCACCGGCTGGGGGTCTACAGCACCGACTTCAGCGATTGCTCGTCGCGCGCGACGACGGCCCGGCCGTCGGGGGTGACCACGATCGGACGCTGGATCAGCTTCGGATTGCTCGCCAGTGTCTCGATCCACTGCTCGCGGTCGGCCTCCGTACGCGACCACCCCGCCATACCGAGCTCCTTCGCCTCCGGTTCACCGGTACGGGTGATGTCCCAGGGCTCCAGCCCGAGCTGGGCCAGGACCTCGCGAAGATCATCGGCGGTCGGCGGGTCGTCGAGATACTGCCGCTCGATGTAGTCCACCCCGGCCTCGTCCAGCGCGGTTTTGGCCGCGCGGCTCTTGGAGCAGCGGGGATTGTGCCAGATCTGGGTCTGTCCGGATGTCATAGCGAAAACACTAGCGCGCTACAGGTGCATCCATTCCGGCCACATCCGCGACCACGGCTGCTTCGGGCCGGTGCAGTCGTAGATGGTGACATCGCGGGTGTTGCCGACGTAGCCGAGCCGCGTGTCGACCCTGCCGACCGGGGTGAGCGAGGTGCACCGGCCGCTCAGGTCCGCCTCGTCACCGCCGACGATCAGGGCGGTCTCGGTGCTGTCGGGCGGGGCGCCGAAGTACCCGAAGCCACGACTGGGGCTGTAGATGGCCGGCAGGTCCGCGCGGCCGAGGTGGTCGAGGGCGGCGGCCTGCCAGTAGGTGTCGGTGACGATGACGGCGCGGTCGCGGCGCGCGGCGGGCAGCCCGCGATAGGCCGTCGTCACCGCCGCGGTGAGTTCCGGCCAGCCGAATTGCCCGTAGGTGCCGATCGCTATCGCCGCCGAGACATCGTCTCGGGGTGGCTCGATCGCCGCGGCCGGACGCCACGGCAGCGACGTCACGATGGTGGCCACCGCCGCAACCGCCACCACCAGAGTCGCGACACCCGCGATCCAGCGACCGACCGCCGCCCGCTTCCGCATCCAGTGCACCAGCGCGACGGCGCCGGCCGCCAGCACCACCCCATACATCCCGGCCGGGTAATACACCCGCCCGCCGGTGATCAGGAAGACGATGTCGACCACGATCAGGGTGGCGCCCAGAAATCGATACGGCCGCAACGGTTTCCAGCGCAGCAACGCCCACAGCCCGCCCAGCAGGACCGGCACGCCGAGAATGCCCACCAGGATCAGCGAGATCGGTACGAACAGCAGGCGACCGCCGATGATCGCCTGTTCGGACGCGATCTCGCCGCCCATCGCCAGTTGCGGCCAGCCGTGGCGCAGTTGCCAGATCACCTGCGGCACCGCCGACAACACGGTGAGTCCCGCACCGGCCCACAGCAGCGGACGGCGCAGCAACTCGCGCGGACCGAAGACCGCACAGCTCACGGCCAGCGCGATCCAGAAGAAGGGAATCAGCCATTTGACCTGCAGATCCACCGCCGTCACGAGGCCGGCGACCAGCAGCAGGGCGTCGCGGCGGGTCCGCACCCACCGCACCACCAGCCAGGTGATCAGCACCCACAGCGCGGTATCGACGGCATTGGTGGTCAGCATCGAGCCCTGCAACAGCAGGAACGGCGAGCACGCGTAGGCCAGCGCGGCCAGTGCCTGCGCGGCGCGGCCGCCGCCGAATTCGCGAGTGATCATGGCGCACAGCACGATCGCCGCGACCGTGATCAGCACCGCGGGAATGCGCAACGCCGGATAGGAGCCTGGGACGAGCGTGTCCATGATCCGGGCCAGCAGCGGCAGCATCGGGCCCTGATCGGCGTAACCCCAGCTCAACCGGCGGCCGGCGGCGAGGAAGTAGAGTTCGTCACCGAAATACCCGTACTTCGAGGCCGCGAACAGCAGCGCCGCGCCGCCGAGGGCGGCGATCGGCGCGACCACCGGCCACGCGACCGGTGCAAGCGCGGCCGATTCGGTCGCACCCCGCCCTTCAGCAGATTCGGTCGCACCGCGCGCTCCGGTCGATTCGGCCGCGCTTCGCGCTCCTGTGTCGGACTCGTACAGATCGGTCACCGGCACACTCCTGGAGCGGATTTCGGGGGAACGTCTGCGAACGTATCGGTTTCCGGCCGCGGGGGAGTCGCCCCGCAGACCGATCCGCTGTCCGCCTCGAGAGGTATACCGACCCCTCCTCGCGGCGGATCAGGGCTGCCAGGAACGGAATTCGATCAACTGGCCGGGCCGGGCCTGACCGAGCAGATCCACATCGTCGTCGATCACCGTGCCCACCACGGGATAGCCCCCGGTGATCGGCCGGTCGGCCAGCAGAACCACCGGGCGCCCCGCGGGAGGCACCTGAATCGCCCCCAAAGCCATTCCCTCAGTGGGTAATTCGACATCGTCGACCCGGCGCAGCGGTGGGGCGTCCCCGTGGCGGTCCAGGCGCACACCGATCCGGTCGGTGTCGGTGGAGACCGCCCAGGCGCCGGTGAACAGATCGGCGGGATTGTGGAACCAGTCCGCGCGCGGTCCGAGCCCGGCCCGCACCCGCAGCGTCCCCTGAGTGAGCGGCGCGACAGGCGCCATCTCGACGGTCGGCCAGCCGCGTGGCGGGGCACCGACCGGCAGGGTGTCTCCCTGGCGCAACGGCTCCGGGCCCAAGCCGGCCATGGTGTCGCGGCTGCGCGAGCCGAGGACCGGCTCCACCGCGATCCCGCCGCGCACCGCCAGATAGCAGCGCAGCCCCGCCTCGGCCGTGCCGATCCGCACCCGCTGTCCGGCCGCGACGAACAGCACCGAAGCCGGGGGTTCCGCCCGGACGCCGACGCTGATCGGTACCGGCGCGCCCGTGACGCTCACGATTGCCGGGGCGTCGAATTCCACGCTCAGCCCGCCCAGCACGCATTCGATCGCCGCCGCCGATTCGGCATTGCCCACCAGGCGGTTGGCCAGCCGCAGCGCCCGGCGGTCCACGGCCCCCGAGACCCCGACCCCGGCGTGGAACCAGCCCGGCCGCCCGAGATCCTGCACGGTGCTCAGCGCCCCGGGCTCGAGCACCCGCATCCGCGTTGCCGGGGCTCTCACCGATCCACCGCCACGAATCGGACCCGGGTACCCGCGCGCAACAGCGCCGGTTCCGGCCGCGCCACATCCCACAGCACCAGGTCGGTGCGGCCGATGATCTGCCAGCCGCCCGGCGAGCTGCGTGGATAGACGGCGCTGTATCCCCCCGCCAGGGCGACCGAACCCGCCGGGACCGCCGTTCGGGCCTGCGGGCGCCGCGGCACCGACAGTCCGGCGTCGGGTGCGTGCAGATAGCCGAATCCGGGGGCGAAACCGACGAAGGCGCACCGCCACCGCGCACCGGTATGCCGCTCGACCAGTTCCCCGGGCGTGACACCCAGCTGTTCGGCGGCATCGGCGAGGTCGGGTCCGTCGTAGCACACCGGAACGGTCACCGTCTCCGCCTCGGCCACGTTGTCGGAATCGGCGCCCGGTGCGAGATCCAGTGCGCGCACGCGTGATTCGATCGCCGCCGGATCGATGCCGGGACACAGCGTGAGCAGGACGGTCCGAGCGGCGGGCAGCAGGTCGGCCACCCCGTCGATCGGCGCGCGCCGCAGGTGGTCGAGCAGCAATGGCAGCTGGGCGGCGTCGGCCGGTTCGAGGAGCAGCGCGCGGTCGCCCGCGGGCCGCACGGTCACCGGGCTCATGTGAAGCTCCGCAGTTCGACGCCCTTGTCCAGCAGCGACTGCCGGATCGAACGCGCCATCCGGACGGCATCGGGCGAATCGCCGTGGACGCAGAGGCTGCGCACCTCGACGCGCACGGGGTCGCCGGCCACCGTGCGGGCGTGTCCGTCCACGGCGATCGACACCGCCTGCCCCAGCGCCGCCTCCGCGGCCAGCACCGCACCGGCTCGCCCGCGCGGCACCAGCCTGCCCTCGGGAGTGTAGGCGCGGTCGGCGAAACCCTCCGCGTGGAACGAGATTCCGGCAGCCTCCGCGGCGCGAGCAAGCTCCGAGTCGGCGGGCCCGAGCAGGCTCAACTCGCCGAAGGTGAGCAGCGCCGCCACCACCGCCTCGGCCGCGGCGGGATCGGACGCCGCCGAGTGATACAGCGCACCATGGGGTTTCACATAGCGCACCCGATCGCCGGCCGCCCGGGCGAAGCCGTCGAGCGCGCCGATCTGATAGATCGACTCGGCGGTCAACTCGGCCGGGGACACCGCCATCTCACGGCGGCCGAATCCGGCGAGGTCACGATAGGAGATGTGCGCGCCGATCCGCACCCCGTGCGCGACCGCCAGATCACACGTGCGCCGCATGATCACCGGATCCCCGCCATGGAAGCCGCAGGCGATATTGGCACTGGTCACGACGTCGAGAAGCGCCTCGTCGTCACCCATCGTGTATGGACCGTACCCCTCCCCGAGATCGCTGTTCAGATCGATCACCACGGAGCATCACCTCGCCTCGCCGTTGTCCTACCACCATCGTCCGCGCTCGCCGCCGATACGCCACCGTGGGCGCATTCTTCCCCGCCCACCGCCTAGGGTGGCGGGAATGGGTGAGGTCATCGCCGTCTACGACGGCCACGGCAACGAGACCGGCAGTGCCGAACGCGCCGAGGTGTATGCCGAAGGATTGTGGCATGCCAGTGCCGGCGTGCTGGTGCGATCGCTCGACGGGCGGCGCATCTACGTCCATCGGCGTACCGATACGAAGATGGTGTTCGCCGGAATGCACGACTGCCTGGCCGGCGGCGTGCTGGCACCCGGGGAGGATCCCGCCGCCGCGGCGGCGCGCGAGCTGGGTGAGGAGCTGGGAATCGTTGCGACCCCGGCGGACCCGCGGCCACTGGCCCGGGTGTCCTGGGACGGCAGCTGGGCGGGCCGCCCGATGCGGTGTCACCTGTTCGCCTACGAGATCCGCTCCGACGGGCCGATCACTGTTCAGGCCGAGGAGATCGCCGCGGGCTGGTGGTGGACCGACACCCAGCTATGGGAGCACCTGAGCGATCCCGGCTGGCCGTTCGTTCCCGACACCCGAGTCCTGATCGGCGACCTGCTGCACCCGCGGAATCGACCCTAACCGGACGAGGTGACCGCGCCGGCCCAGGCCGCGAACGCGCCCGGGTTGCGGGTCTGCAGCAGCACCCGGCCTGGGCCGGTGAAGTCGAACACCAGCCCCTCGCCCGACGTGATCGATTGCAGCGAACGACCCGAAACCGCCCGGCGGATACCGAATTTCAGTGCGAGATCGTAGGCCACCACGTGGCCGCAGTCGATGGTCACCGACTCACCCGGCTGCAGATCGATCACGTCGATGGCGCCGAAGACGCCGACCACGACCTCGCCCTGCCCCTGTGCGCGCAGGCCGAATCCGCCCTCGCCGCCGAACATGTTGGCGAACCCGCCCCACTTCGCTTCCACCTGCACGCCATGGGAATTGGCGATCCAGCCGCCGCGGCTGATGAAGTACGGGCGGTCCGGCGCGATCGGGAGCGCCAGCATGTCACCGGGTAACGCCGGTGCGACATCGACCCAGCCGCCCTGCGGTGGCGCGGTGAACGTGGACACGAAGAACGACTCACCGGCCAGCACGGAACGCTTCAGCCCCGCCAGGAATCCGCCCTCGGCCTTCGCTGCCAGGCTCACACCGGCCGAATGGGCCACCATCGCACCGGTTTCCGCACGCAACGGCTCCCCACCGGCGAGAAAACACCGCGCCACCGTGGACGACGGATTATGCCGCAACACCACCTGCATGGCCGCGACGTTAGCAGCGCCGAGGGCGGGATGTCCCATTCACCCGCACCCGGCGGGCGGGCATGCGATGATGCCGGGCGACCGAACCGAATCACGAGACGAAAGTCGGAGGCCCGCCCCGGTGCATATCGATTTCCCACACTCGCAGTCCGATCTCGACCACTCCGCCCGACGCAACCGCAGATCGCGCAGATTGCCGGTGCGCAGCGGCCTGGCGGCGGCGGGTGCGGCGATCGCGCTACTGGCCGGCGGCACGACTGCGGTGGCCGCCCCGCTGCCACTGCACACCCAGGCTCCCGGCTGCATGACCCCCGGCGACGCTCAGCCCAACGGCAAGCAGTGGCCGGCCGAACCCGCGGTGACCATCGACCCCAACGCCGGTTACACCGCGACGCTGGAAACCAACTGCGGAACCATCACCGTGGCCCTCGACTCCGCGCGTGCGACGCATACGGTCAACTCGTTCGCCTTCCTCGCCGGCGAGCAGTACTTCGACCACACCCGCTGCCACCGCCTGACCACCGACGGCATCTTCGTGCTGCAGTGCGGTGACCCGACCGGCACCGGCACCGGCGGTCCCGGCTACCGGTTCGGCGACGAGAACCTGGCCGGTGCGACCTACCCGGCGGGAACGGTCGCCATGGCCAACTCCGGCCCCAACACCAACGGAAGCCAGTTCTTCCTGGTCTACTCCGACAGCAAACTGCCGCCCAACTACACCCCGTTCGGCCGGATCACCGGCGGTATGGACGTGTTGCAGAACATCGCCGCGGGCGGCGTGAAGGACGGATCCGGCGACGGCGCACCGGCCACCGATATTGTGCTCGACTCGGTGGCCACTGCCCGGCGCTGACACCGGATACGGCGAAGGCCGCGCTCGCGATGCGGGCGCGGCCTTCGTGTGTGTGCGGTACTCCTAGAGGTACTGACCCGTATTGGATTCGGTATCGATCGCGCGGCTCGCCGAAGCGTTCTTACCGGTAACCAGCGTCCGGATGTAGACGATCCGTTCGCCCTTCTTACCCGAAATACGTGCCCAGTCATCAGGATTGGTGGTGTTGGGCAGGTCCTCGTTCTCGGAGAACTCGTCGACGATCGAATCGAACAGGTGCTGGATGCGCAGACCGGGATTACCGGTTTCCAGCACGGACTTGATCGCGTACTTCTTGGAACGGTCCACGATGTTCTGGATCATGGCGCCGGAGTTGAAGTCCTTGAAGTACAGGACCTCCTTGTCACCGTTGGCGTAGGTGACCTCGAGGAAGCGGTTGTCCTCGCTCTCGGCGTACATCCGGTCCACGACCCGCTCGATCATCGCCTGGACGCACTTGGCGCGATCGCCGGCGAACTCGGCGATATCGTCGGCGTGCAGCGGCAGCTGCTCGGTGAGGTACTTGGAGAAGATGTCCTGTGCCGCTTCGGCATCCGGACGCTCGATCTTGATCTTCACGTCCAGGCGGCCGGGCCGCAGGATCGCGGGGTCGATCATGTCCTCGCGGTTGGACGCACCGATCACGATGACGTTCTCCAGGCCCTCCACACCGTCGATCTCCGAGAGCAGCTGTGGCACGACCGTGGTCTCCACATCCGAGGACACACCCGAACCACGGGTGCGGAAGATCGAGTCCATCTCGTCGAAGAACACGATCACCGGGGTGCCTTCGGAGGCCTTCTCACGAGCCCGCTGGAAGATGATCCGGATGTGGCGCTCGGTCTCGCCCACGAACTTGTTCAGCAGCTCGGGACCCTTGATGTTGAGGAAGAAGGACTTGGCCTCCTTGGCGTCCTCACCGCGCGCCTCGGCGATCTTCTTCGCCAGCGAGTTGGCGACCGCCTTGGCGATCAGCGTCTTACCGCAGCCGGGCGGACCGTAGAGCAGCACGCCCTTGGGCGGGCGCAGCGCGTACTCGCGGAACAGATCCTTGTGCAGGAACGGCAGCTCCACCGCGTCGCGGATCTGCTCGATCTGGCGGCCCAGGCCACCGATGTCCTCGTATCCGACATCGGGCACCTCTTCGAGCACCAGATCCTCGACCTCGGCCTTGGGGATGCGCTCGAAGGCGAATCCGGCCTTGGTGTCGACGAGCAGCGAATCACCCGGGCGCAACCGCCGCACGGGCGCGTTGGGATCTTCGACGTCGTCCGCGTCGACCAGCGCCGACAGCGGGCCCGACAGCCAGACCACGCGTTCTTCGTCGGCGTGGCCCACGACCAGGGCGCGACGGCCGTCGTCGAGGACCTCGCGCAGGGTGCCGATCTCACCGGTCCGGTCGAAGGTGCCGGCCTCGACGACCGTGAGCGCCTCGTTCAGGCGCACGGTCTGTCCGTAGTGCAGTTCCGAGGTGTCGATGTTCGGCGAGCACGTCAGGCGCATCTTGCGTCCGGAAGTGAACACGTCGACAGTCTGATCCTCGTACACACCGATCAGCACGCCGTAGCCGCTGGGCGGCTGGCCCAGCCGATCGACCTCCTCACGCAGCGCCACCAACTGCTGACGAGCCTCCTTGAGGGTGTCCATCAGTTTGGTGTTGCGAATCGTCAGCGAATCGATACGAGCTTCCAATTCCCTTGAACGATCCGGCGAGTCGGCGAGTTGCCTACGGAGTGCAGCCGCCTCGGCGCGTACCACCTCGAGTTCTCTCCAGGCCGCCGAATCCGAATTCTCGATGGGGCTCATGATGCTGCTCCTCCCAGTCCCGGTCTATCAACGCTACCGGGCGCGAACCGTTCTCGCTTTCCGACATGGTTTCGTCGTGATCACATCTCAGCTGCGGTCTACCGGCCCGGGCCACCATGTTAGCCTGCCCTAACCTGCATTCGGCGAGTGAATTCGCCGGACCGAACCGAAAGGTCTAGTCGATGCTCCTTCCTACCCGCCACAGCGTTACTCCCTTCGGTGGCAGTATCCACACCGGGAGCAACGCCACGCGGACCGCCGGTGTTTCCGGTTCGCGCCGGTTGCGTCTTGCCACGGCTACCGCGTTCGCCGCGCTCGCCGTTACCGCTATGACAGCATGCGGGTCCGACAATTCCCAGGACTCCACGCCGACGAGCGCCACCACGGCCACCTCGGCATCGGCCGCCGCGACGAGCGCCACCGCCGCGCCCGCCCCCACCGCCGAGGAACTGCAGGCCACCCTCAACGGTTTCGTGGATCCGGCCAAGCCGACCGCCGAGAAGGAAAAACTGGTGGTCGGAGGGGATAAGCGCGCCGCCAACATCGACACCATGACCAAGGGGCTGGCCAACTACGGCACCATCACCTTCACCGTCGCCGACATCAAGGCCGAGGGCGACCAGGCCACCGGCCAGGTCACCATCACCTCGCCGCACGGCCCGGCCGGCCCGATGCCGATGACCTGGCAGCACTCGGCCGCCGGCTGGCAGCTGTCGGACGCCTCCGCCTGCCAGATCCTGGCCATGGGTATGGCACCCTGCCAGCCCTGATCGAGGCATGACACCGGCCCCGGTTCCAGGCGCGAACCGGGGCCGCATCGTCGGCAGGGGGCTGCCGATCGAGCCGAGCACAGCGAAACGGAGGAACGAGGCCTGAGTCGCCCGCTCAGCCCTTGGAGGGCCGGCGCTGCGGTTTGGGTGCCACCACGCCGTCGGCGAGGCGCCGGGCGCTCACCAGGAAGGCCGTATGCCCCTGCATGCGGTGCTCGGGGCGCACCGCCAGGCCGACCACATGCCACGGCCGCACCAGCGACTCCCAGGACCGGGGTTCGGTCCAGCACTGTTGCTGGCGCAGCGCCTCCACGACCTCCGACAGCTGCGTGACGGTGGCGACGTAGACGATCAGGACCCCGCCGGGGATCAGCGCGCGCGACACGGCAGGCAGCGCGTCCCACGGTTTGAGCATGTCCAGAACCACCCGGTCGACCTGCTCGCCGTCGTAGTCGGCGACGTCGCCGAGGGTCAGCGTCCAGTTGTCCGGCCGTTCGCCGAAGAATCGCTCGACGTTGCGGACGGCGTGCTCGGCGTGGTCCTCGCGGATCTCGTAGGAGCGCACACTGCCGTTCGGCCCGACGGCGCGCAGCAGCGAGCAGGTCAGCGCACCCGACCCGGCGCCGGCCTCGAGCACCCGCGCTCCGGGGAACACGTCACCCTCGTGCACGATCTGCGCGGCGTCCTTGGGATAGATGACGGCCGCACCGCGCGGCATCGACAGCACGTAGTCGACCAGCAGCGGCCGCAGCGCGAGATACGGTGTGCCGTTGGCGGATTGGACCACACTGCCCTCGTCGGCGCCGAT
The DNA here is from genome assembly GCF_003023875.1 of Nocardia sp. MDA0666. NCBI lineage: Bacteria > Bacillati > Actinomycetota > Actinomycetes > Mycobacteriales > Nocardiaceae > Nocardia > Nocardia sp. MDA0666. The sequence continues at coordinate 331,746 of NZ_PYHT01000002.1, read as the reverse complement.
CAGCTCGTCGTGGCGGATCGGTCCCTTGTGGGTGTGGAACTCCTTGCCCGGCTCCAGGACGACGGTGTGTTGCCTGCCCTTGGCATCGGTCAGCTGCACCCGGTCCCCCGTGGCGAATGGACCGGTCCGTCTGGCCGTCATGAATCTCCGTTCTCCTGTGCGTCATTTCCGGCGGCGGTAACGCGCCGCGGAATGTGTCGGTACCCGCCGATAGCCTGCCAGGTATGTCCGCACCACCGACGGCGACCCCGCCCGAATTACCGGCCGTTTCCCGCGGACCGGCGTTGTCGCCCTCGCGGGCAATCGATTTCAAACAATGTCCGCTCAAATACCGATTACGCGCGATCGACCGCATTCCGGAAACTCCCGGCCGCGACGCCGTCCGCGGAACGGTGGTGCACGCGGTGCTGGAATCGCTCTACGGGCTACCCAGTGGTGAACGCGTTCCGGAGCGGGCAGCGGCGCTGGTGGAACCGGCCTGGCAGCGTTTGCTGGCAGATCGCCCCGAGATCGAGGTGGTGCTCGAACAAGGCGGTCTCCCACCGTTTCTCGACGAGGTGAGCCGCCTGGTCCGCGACTACTATCACCTCGAGAACCCCACCGGATTCGACCCGGAGTCCTGCGAATCGCTGGTGGAGGTCCGGCTGGCGGACGGATCGCCGCTGCGCGGTTATGTCGACCGCATAGATATCGCGCCGGACGGCCGGTTGCGGGTCGTCGACTACAAGACCGGCCGCACTCCCGCGCCCGATGCCGAGCAGAAGGCGCTGTTCCAGCTGAAGTTCTACGCGCTGATCATGTACCGCACCCGCGCAGTGGTCCCGGCCCAGCTGCGGCTGCTGTACCTGCGCGACGGGCAGATCCTGACCTACGCGCCGGACGCGGACGAACTCGTCCGGTTCGAGCGCATCGTCTCGGCCCTGTGGGCGGCGATCACTACCGCCGGCCGCGACGGAGATTTCCCGCCGCGGCCCGGATGGAGCTGCAAATTCTGCGAGTACCGCGCCCTGTGCCCGGCCTACGGCGGTACCCCGCCGCCGTATCCGGGCTGGCCGGACGATGCCGCCGCGACGGTGCCGCACCCGTGACCGGTGCGCCGGCCGTCGACGTCAGAAGGCGCGGCAGGAACGGATATCGGTAGCCAGGATCGCCTTGGCGCCGAGTTCGGCGAGCTGATCCATCACGCCGTTGCCCTGATTGCGCGGCACCAGCGCGCGCACGGCGACCCAGTCGGGATCGGTCAGCGGGGACACGGTCGGCGACTCCAGCCCGGGCGTGATCGCGGCGGCGCGGTCCAGCAGATCCTTCGGGCAGTCGTAATCCAGCATCAGGTACTGCTGGGCGAAGACCACGCCCTGCACCCGGGCGATGAGCTGGTTGCGCACCTTGTCGCTGTGATCGGAACCGGTGGCCTCGATCAGCACGGCCTCCGAATCACACAGCGAATCACCGAAGGCGACCAGATCGTGCTGGCGCAGGGTGCGGCCGGAGCCGACCACGTCGGCGATGGCATCGGCGACACCGAGCTGGATGGAGATCTCCACCGCGCCGTCGAGCCGGATCACCTCGGCCTCGATGCCCCGGCGCTGCAGATCCTGCAACACCAGATTCGGGTAGCTGGTGGCGATCCGCTTGTCGTAGAGATCCTCGACCTTCCATTCACGCCCGGCGGGAGCGGCGTAGCGGAAGGTGGAGCGGCCGAAACCGAGGCCGAGGCGCTCCTGCACCGGGGCGCCGGAATCCAGGGCCAGATCGCGGCCGGTGATGCCGAGGTCGAGGCGTCCCGACCCGACGTAGATCGCGATGTCCTTCGGGCGGAGGAAGAAGAATTCGACCTGGTTGGCGTTGTCGATCACCGACAGGTCGCGCGAATCGCTGCGCTTGCGGTAGCCGGCCTCGGTGAGAATTTCGACGGCCGATTCGGACAGAGCGCCTTTGTTGGGGACTGCGACGCGAAGCATGGTGTGTCCTTTCGGGACGGGTGGCGGACAGATGTGTCAGGGAGCGGTCGAACCGTGTCGCCCGGGAGCCGTGATGGCCCGGACCTCACCCGTCACAGATGTCGGTACACGTCCTCGAGCCGCAGACCGCGGCCCACCATCAGCACCTGCACCCAGTACAGGAGCTGCGAGATCTCTTCGGCCAGCTGTTCGTCGGTCTCGTGTTCGGCGGCGATCCACACCTCACCGGCCTCTTCGATCACCTTCTTGCCCTGCGCATGGACCCCGGCGTCCAATGCCGCCACGGTTGCGGAACCTTCCGGACGGTTGGCCGCACGATCCTGCAGCTCGGCGAACAGGGTTTCGAAAGTCTTCACGGGAGGCCATTCTTTCAGACGACCGCATATGTCCCGCAATCGGTTATCGGCGCGGGCCCAGCGGTTGCCGCGGGTGTGCGCGCGGTCACCGTCCGGAGGGCGCCGATGCCGCCGAAGCCTCGCGGGGACGATCGATGCGATAGATGTAATGCCATCCGTCATCGATCGGGTTGTCCGGCGGCAGCTCCCCTGCCGCGACGCGGCGCAGACCGGCCTTCTCCAGCGCCCGCCAGGACGCGCGGTTGGCCGCCGCGACGGGTACGACGATGCAGTCGGCGCGCGGATGGTCGCCCCAACTCGCCGCGACGACCGCGCGCAGCATCGCCGACCCCAGGCCGCGGCCCACCCGCCCCGGCTCGCCGATCAAATAGTCCAGCGACACGGCCTCGCCGGGCACCTCGAGGATCGGCCGCATCTGCTCCACGTACTCGGGCCAGTCCGCCCAGCGGATCCGCTGCACCAGCCCGACGGGTTCACCGTCGGCACTGACGAGCAGATCCTCGGCGGCCACCTCCCCGCGCGCGGTCGGGCCGAAATCGCGTTCGACCGAGGCGGCGTCGAAGTCGTGATGCCACCACCGCCGCACATGCGGTTGCGCCAGCCAATGTCCCAGCAGCGCGAAATCCGCCGGTGTCACCTGACGCCAGGCGAACTGCGGCATCACCGAGTCGACCACGGGAACGAGGCTAGCAATGCCCTCAGATCAGGCCGAAGCGAGCAGTTCCTCCAGTTCGGACACTGCGGTCCGCAGTTCGTCGGCGAACCGATACATCTGCTCCGCAACGGATTTCGGCGTGGCGAGGTAGATGTTCCAGCGGTCCGGCAGCAGGACGTAGGCGATGCCGATGCACTTCTGGCTGGTGCAGCCGAAACCGAAGTATTCGATATTCGCCGAGGGCGCCGAACTCGTACTCAGGTAGTCGTCGCGGGTGATGATCCAGCCCGGGCTGTCGAAGAAGGGCATCGGCTCGGTCGCGCCCAGTTCGGAACCGCGCCGGCGCTGCACCCACTGCAGCTCCCACAGATGCTGCTCCGGCGCCTCACCGCGCTGGCACTGTTTGGCGCGCTCCACGTGCGCGGTCGCGGCCGCCCGGGCGGCGGCCAGTTTCGTCGCCGTATCGGCCGACGAATCGTCCATGGCGGCAACGAATTCCAGAATCTGCGGGGTCACCACGCGCATCGCCTCGGTGCGGCCGTTGCGATACTGCCGGGTCGCGATCGATTCGTAGGTGGCCCCGATCATCCCCTTGCTGCGCTGATGGGCGAGCTGATAGCTCAACTGCGCGAAGGCGTCCGGCGAGATGCCGAGTTCCTTGGCGCGGCCGGTGCCGAAGCGGTCGAACGACACCGTGGTGGTGGCGTTGTCGGCGACGAACTGCGCGAACGCGGCTGCGGCCGAGGAGATCTCACCGCGCAACCGATCGTCGAGCCGGAATTCGATCGGCTCCACCGAGGGCAGTCCCTGCGGTTGCGCCCCCGACTGCGCGGCGTGCTCGGCGGCCGGGGCCTCGAGCAGCCGGTCGACGAACGACAGGATGGTGGTGCCGTCGAGTCCGCAGTGTTCGACGTTGATACCGGCGCTGCCGTCGGCGAAGACGATCAGCGAGACCGCCTTGTCGAACCACCGGTTACCGCTGTCGCCGTGCAGCAGCTGATCGCTGGCCGCGAGCTGATCGGCCGGGGTCACATCGTCGAGGCAGACGCAGAACAGCGCGGTCTCGATCGACTCCAGTGCCGCCGCGTTCGCCGGATCGCCGAGCAGGCGGGCACGCACACCCGCCCATTCGGCCCGCGCCATGGTGGTCAGATGCCCGGCCGAGGAGTCGACCGGCAGCTGCTCGGGCGCCGCCTTGAGCACGGCCCGCAGTCCGTCGGCGAGGTCCTCCGGGGCGTGCGGCGCACCGCCGGCGCCGATGACCTCCATCCGGAACATGGCGCCGTGGTGGAAGACCACGATGTGACGCGCCTGCGACGGGCCGGGCCATTCGTCGCTGTAGGGCACGCGCACGCTGTCCTGCGGATCGCCCGGAATCCTGGTCTCGGAGAACAGGAATTTGTTCTGCGCCATCGAAAAGTGCGCTCCGCGTTGCACGACCGGCGGGATCTCCTCCCGATCGAGCAGCAGTTTGTAGTTCACCGCGGCGGTGATCAGCGCGGCGGCGCGGTCGGCCTGCTGATCCGAGGTGGACTGCGCCAGTGGCGTGTCGTCGCGGAACAGGAAGAAGAAGTTGGCGTTGACCGCGATCCGGTCGCGACGGCCCAGATAACGCGAGGGCCAGAACTCGTCGAGCCAGCTGCCCACGCCGGGGCTGCTGTCGAACCGCTCCAGATCGGCGTGCAGGATCCGGGCCGGACCGTCGGCGCGCAGCAGATCGGCCACGGCGCGCTCGGTATCGGCGTATTCGTCCTCCGACAGCAGCGGCCGCGACCACTGCAGGAAACGCGCACAGCTGTCGTCGAGCGTGGGCAGCGGCACGCGCGGCAGCTGATCGTCGAAGGCGAAGGTACGGTCGGTCACGGGCGGTCCTCGGGGGTCGGTGTGGATATGTACAGTTCGGCGTGCAGCCAGCCGTCGGATTCGTAGCCGGTCGGATCGATTCCGTTGGCGGTCAACGTATTCAGTACCTGTTGCTGTTCGGCCGCGGAGGCGAAGCGACGCTGCCGGAAGGTGCCGGGACGGCGCTCGGTCCGGTACCCCAGCGCGGCGAGCTCGCTTGCGATCGGTTCGAAGGCGTACATCCGCAGGACGAAGTGTGCCATCCACGGTAGCCGGGTACCGTGCGCGCGGGCCACCCGTGTGAGGGTGCGGCCGGTGACGTAACCGACGCAGCCCGTGGAGATCACCAGATCCGCCGAACCGATGATCTTCCGCTGTGCCTCTGTGGGATCGCCCGCCTCGAGATCGGCGTGGACGGTTTCGTGCAGCAGTCCGGTGGCGGCCGCGTAGTCCAGTGCCGGTGCGGAGGCGTCCATGCCGATGAAGCGGATCTCGGGCAGCCGGTCGTCGGCGGCCAGGCGGGCGCGGTCGCGGGCGATGCAGGTGGCGGTGTCGGCGTCACCGTAGTGCTCGGCCAGATCGGCGACGGTGGTGCCGAAGCGCAGCAGTGCCGCGTTCACCCCGTAGGAGCAGCCCAGGTCCAGGACGGTGGGCGCGGTACCGCTGTGCGCCTCGTAGTCGGCGAACAGTTCGAGGAAAGCGGGCTTCGCCAATTCCGGTATGCAGTAGTCCAATTCGGCCATCCGGCGGCAGTAGGCGCTCGGATCGGGGCGGTCGTAGATGTCGTCGAACGAGGCTTTTCCGGTGCTGTGCATCGAAACCGTCACGGGCGATCCTCCTGAGTCGAACGGGTGATCAGTCGAGAAGTCGGTCGCCGCGTACGGCATTGCCCGCCGCGGCCAGATGGTCCGGCAGAACCCGCCCGAACAGTTGCCGGGTGCGTTCGACCGCGCCCACGATGCCCGGGCGGTCGCTGTAGGCGAAGATCGCGCTGTGACGCTGGGTGGCGCCCTCCACCGGTGAGACGCGGTGCAGGGAGAAACGACCCTGGAACAATTGCAGATCGCCGGGGCGCAGCGTGAGCCGCCGGGTGAGCGGCTCGCCGGATCCGGTGAGCACCGCCCGTACATCGGCCAGATTCTCCGATTCCGGCGTCCGGATGCGCGGGCAGTATTCGAAGACCCCGCCCGCGTCCGGTTCCTGGGTCAGCATCGAGACCGTGAATTCGTTGGTGTCGAAATGCCACGGATGCGACATGCCGGGCGCAACCACGTTGAGGCACAACCCCGCCAGCGGATCGGTGTATTCGTGCAATTGCGGCAGACCGAAGCATTCGGCGACCAATCGCTGGAACGCCGCACTCGTGTAGAGCACCTGGATCACCGCGGTGCGGGGAATGAGATCCCGCGCGACGAAGGCGTTTCCGCGCTCGAGCACGATCGTGGCCGGATGGTCGGGAGGCAGGTCGCTGTCGAGCGGAATGTTGTACGCGTTGACCTTCTCGACCGTGTAGTAGGCATGGGGGGCGAGTTCGGCGCCCTCGTCGCGCAGCGTGGCCAGCAGGTCCGGGCGCACGAAGCCGGGCAGGACGGTGCAGCCGTCGGCGGCGAGGTCGTCGCGCGCCCGGCGCACCACCTCGTCCCACCGCGCGCTGCCGGGTGCGTCCAGCGGATAGCGCTCGGTGTCGACGACGGCGGTCAGAGCCGGTCCGGCCGCCGCACCACCCACCCGTTCCGAAGTGCTCTCTCCCCCAGCCGTTTCGCCGTTCACCCGGCCCATTCCACCCACGTCGCCACAACCCCCTGTCGCCGCCATGAAGATCATTGTGACCTGCCGGACGCCATCGCACAGCAGATTCCCGGATATCATTGGGAAACCTCACAAACCCTCGAGTAACCATGTGCGCCAGCGATATTCGCGACCACAACGCCGCCACGCACCGCTGCCCGCCCGGCCGACGCGCTCGGGCGGTAGGGTCGCGAGATGGCGCCACTGCGGGTGGGCACCGTCCCGACCACCTCCGACGAATTCATCGGCCGCGAACCGGAACTGGGGCGGCTGGCCACCCTGCTGTCCGGGCCCGCGCGGCTGATCACGGTGATCGGCGCGGGTGGGCTGGGCAAGACTCGCCTGGTCACCGAGGCCGTGCACCGGTTGCCCCGGACCGGCGGGCGACGCGTGCACTGGGTGCGCCTGGCGCGCCTGGGGGCGGGGACGGACGCGGCCGGCGTGGCCGAGGAAGTGGTGCGCGCGGTCGTCGATCACGACTTCTCCGGGCGGGATCCCTGGCCCGCGCTGAGCGATACCCTCACTGCCGTCGCCGCGCCACCGGTGCTGGTCATGGACAACTGCGAACACGTCACCGACGGCGCGGGGCAGGTGATCGCCGAGCTGATCGAGACGGTGCCGGGCCTGACGGTGCTGGCCACCAGCCGTCGCCCCCTCGGCTGGATCGACGAGCAGCTCCTGCCGCTCCCGCCGTTGACGCAGCGCCAGGCCGTGGAGTTGTTCCACAAACGCGCGGCGCTGACCGGTACCGTGCTGAGCCCCGACAGCGCCGGCACGGTGGCCTCCATCTGCCGGCATCTGCACCACTACCCGCTGCACATCCGGCTCGCGGCGGCCCGGCTGCGGCGGCGGCCGCCGGCCGTGATCCTGCGCGATCTCGACGGCCGGGCCGGCGACACCCGCCTGCACTGGCCGCCCGCCACTCTGGTCGGCGCGGACACCCGGCATCGCGGTATCACCGACGTGATCGCGTGGTCGTTCGAACTGTGCGACGCGCGCGAACGGCTGCTGTTCGAGCGGATGTCGGTCTTCGCACCCGGATACGACGTCAATCCCGCCGACGCCGACGACGATTCGGGCCTCGAGGTGGGCGCCGACCTCGACGCGATCGTGGCCGTCTGTTCCGGCCTCGACACCTCCGACGGTTCCGCAGCGGAGCCGGCCGCGGGGGAGGTCGAGGAACTGCTCGAACGACTGGCCGACCAATCGCTGGTCACCGTGCATCTGAGCGCCCGCGAGGTGCGCTATTCGCTGCTGGAGAGTCTGCGGCTGTTCGCCCGGGAGCGCCTGGCCGAACGCGATCCGCGTGAGCCGCGGCGGCTGGCGGACCGGCACCGCCGCTATTACCGCGACCGGATCACCAGTTCCGACGACGGCGACGGCCGGTTGCCGCAGTGGGCGCGCGCGTCGTGGGACAACCTGCTGATCGCCATCGACCGCAGCCTGGACTCGCCCGACGACGCGGTGGCCGGGCTGGAGATCGCGCTGGGGATGATCGCGTTGCACGTGCCCTTCTTCCGGGGGTCGTTGCGCGAATCACGGCGCCGCGCCGAGAAGACCCTGGCCGTGGCCGAATCCGCGCCCGTGCCGCTGCGGATCCGCGCGATGGCCACGATCGCCTGGATCTGCCTGTGCCAGGGGCAGCCCGGCGAGGCGGAGGAGCTGCTCGACCGCTGTGTGGCGGCCGCGGTGCCCGAGCCGGCGGCACGGGCACGGTTGGCCGCCGACCCCACCGCCGACGTTCCGCTGCCGGCCCCGGTGGTATTCACCCTGGGCTGCCGGTTGATGCTCGTCGATCAGGATGTGCGCGCGCTGGCGCTCCTCTCCCGTGCTCGCGAAATGTTCACCACCGCAGCGGATTACGGGCACGCGGCGATCAGCGCGCTGTTCGAGGCACTCGCCGCCGCCTTCCTCGGTACGCCCGAGCAGGCCCTCGCCGTGACCGCCCGCCACCTCGAAGCGGCGGATTCGGGTGCGGACTGGGCGAAGTCGTGGGCCGAGATCGCGCGCATCATCGCCGAAACCTTGCACGGCGACGCGCGGTGGGCCGCCGCGGCCGCGCCCGCCACCTTGGCCCGGCAGGTCGCGACCCGCGACACGTGGGGCGTGGTGTGGTCGGTCCACGCGCGGGCGTGGGCACTGGCGCGGCTGACCCTCGACGCGTCCCCTACGGCCGTGCGCGCGACGGCCGTGGAGATCGCGCGACTGCTCGGCGCCGCGGCGGCGCTGCGGCGCCGGCTCGGCGTCGAGATCGCCCAGCTGCGGCCCTTCGTGGCCGAAACCGACCGCGCGGCCGACGGGATGCGGCGGTTATCGGGTTCGCGCGCCTTCGACGCCGCCTATCGCGAGGGCACCGAGGTGCGCCCGACATTGACCGAGATCAGCAGACTCGCCTGCGATATCGCTGTGCCGGACGACCGCCCGGCCCGCCCGCACGCACCGGAATGGGATCTACTGACCCGGGCCGAACAGGAGGTCGCCGCTCTGGCAGCGGCGGGCTGGACCAACGGCGACATCGCGGCGCGACGCGGCAGTTCGGCGCGCACGGTGGACGCTCAGGTCGCAGCCGTCCTGCGGAAGCTCGCGGTGACTTCGCGCGCCGACATCGCACCGCGGGTGCCGCCCGAGCGCCGCGCCCGCGCCGAACACACACCGCGTCCGAGGCGGTACCGCACCGAGTCCGCGGCGCCGACGAGCTCGGTGACTCGTGTCAGCGAGCGCCCGCGTGAACCAGGGCCAGCTCGTCGACGGTGAGGCCCACCAGCGATTCGCGGAATTCGAGTCCGGGCCGCGACGGGACCGCGATTTCGCACGGCACCACCAGCACCCGGCAACCGGCGGCCAGCGCGGCGGCCGAGCCGGTCGGCGAATCTTCCACGGCCACACAATCTTCCGGGGCGACACCGAGCAACCGCGCGGCGCGAAGATAGGGATCGGGCGCGGGTTTGCCGCTGTCGACCTCGTCGCCGCACACGGAGACGTCGAACATGTGACGACCCAGCGTCTCCAGGCACAGCTCGGTGATCGATCGCTTGGTGTTGGTCACCAGCGCGGCCGGCAGGCCCGCCGTCCGCAGCGAGGCCAGCGCGTCCTGCGCACCGGGCCGCCACGGGATGGGCCCGGCCATCAGTTCGGTGACCCGGCGCTCGAGCCACTGTCCCGCCGCGAGCATCGCCGCCGGGTCGAGTTCCAGGCCCAGTCCGTCGAACAGGATCCGCAGCGCGTTGCGGGCGTCGGCGCCGATCAGCGCGTGCCGGATGGCGTCGGTCATCCGGCCGCCGAGTTCCTCGGCGAGTTCGCGTACGCCGATATCCCAGAGCTTCTCCGAATCCAGCAGGGTGCCGTCCATATCCCACAGCACGGCGGCCACAGTCACCCGGAGCTCTCCTTCCGATTCCGCATCAGGTTCCCGACGCGGTGATGAGCATCCGGCCGGTGGCCGTATCCACCGTGAACCAGCGGCTCTCGGAGGTGACGGTCCCGTTCTTCAGGGTATAGGTGAGCGTCGCGACCGCCCGCCCGGGACCGCTCTGCGTCACCCCGCCGACCCGCACCGACGACACCGTCGACCAGAAATTCGAGTACTGCGCGTAGCCCCCCGTCTGAGACTGGTACGACGGTGCCAACTCGGCCCAGGCACCGCTGGTGTTACCGGGCAGCATGCCGTAATAGCCGGAGATGAAGCCCGCGACATCGGCCGACTGGGCCGGGCCGTAGGGAGCGCTGGTTCCGGGCGGGGCCGTCCGGGACGCGCTCGCACCGGGCGCCGGGGCGCCGTTCGGCGCCGGGGGCGGGGTCTGTCCGCTGGGCACGGGGCTGCCGAGCGATGCGCTGCCACCCGCACCGTTGGACGAGGATCCGCCGGGCGCATCGGGGGTCGCGGCGCCGGGCGGTGCGAACGCGGTCGCCGAGGGCTGCTCCGGCGCCGAGGTGGTGCCGTTCCCCGCCGCCGCGGTGTGGTTGTCATCGGACCCGGACGTCGCCACCAATCCGATGATCACCGCGACCACGAGAACGGCCGCAGCGGCGGCCGCCCAGATCCGCCGGTCGCGCAGCGGGCCCGATTTCGGTTGCGGCGCGGGCGTTTTCGCGGTGGATCCGCCTGCGGCGGGGGTGGCACCGGCCGTGGTCTTCTCGGGAGCCGACAGCACCGTGGTCGCGGCGGCGTCGGCGCCCGGTTGCGGGAGCACCTTGGTGGCCGCGGGGACCAACGCGGCCGATCGACCGTCGGCGACGGCCTCGAGCGCCTGTTGCGCTTCCCGCATGGTGGGCCGGTCGGCGCCGTCGGCGGCCAGCAGGCTCATCAGCACCGGGCCCAGCGATTCGGCGCGCTTCGGCTCGGGCACCTTGGCGCTGACCACCGAATGCAGCACCGCCAGCGGGTTGTCCCCCTCACCGAACGGCGGCGCGCCCTCGACCGCGGCATACAGCGTCGACCCCAGCGCGAACACGTCGGACGACGGTTCCGGATCCTCACCGCGCGCGATCTCCGGCGACAGATACGCCGGGGTGCCGGCGAGGAATCCGGTCGAGGTGACCGTGACGTCGCCGACGGCGCGCGAGATGCCGAAGTCGGTGATCTTCACCGTCCCGTTGTCGGCGACGAGGATGTTCGCGGGCTTCACGTCCCGATGCACGATGCCGGCGTCGTGCGCGGCCGCGAGCGCCGCGGCGACCTTCGCCCCGATCCGGGCCACTTCACGCGGTTCGAGCGGGCCTTTGTCGCGCATCAGCGCCGCGAGGCTCTGCGCGTCGACGTACTCCATCACCAGCCAGGGCTGGCCGTCCTCCTCCGCGACGTCGAAGACGGTGACCGCGTTCTGGTGGTGCAGCCGTGCCGCGATGCGTCCCTCCCGCATGGCGCGCATCTTCGCTTCGAGCGCCTGCGCCTTGGTCAGTCCGGGCGCCAGCAGGAGCTGCTTGACCGCGACGGTGCGCCGTAGCCGAACGTCACTGGCGCGCCACACCACGCCCATGGCTCCGCTGCCGATGGGATCGGCCAGTCGGTACCGCCCGGCGATCAGCCGATCTGAAGTCATGGTGTCGAACCCCTCCTGCGCTCACACGCCGAGCACCCCACCACTATGTGTGACGCACGGAAACGCTAAAAGTTTACGCGTTGAAGTACTTGGCTTCCGGATGCAGCAGAACGAAGGCGTCGGTCGACTGTTCCGGATGCAGCTGCAACTCCTCCGACAGCGATACACCGATCCGGTCCGCCTCGAGCAGCGACACCAGTTTCGCGCGGTCCCCGAGTTCGGGGCAGGCGCCGTAACCGAAGGAGTAGCGTGCGCCACGGTAGCCGAGTTTGAAGTAATCCGTCACCTCGGCGGGATCCTCGTCGGCGACCGAATGCCCTTCCAGCACAAGCTCTTCCCGGATCCGGCGATGCCAGTATTCGGCCAGCGCCTCGGTGAGCTGCACCCCGATGCCGTGCACCTCGAGGTAGTCGCGGTAGTTGTTCGCCGCGAACAGCTCGTTGGCGAAGTCGGCGATCGGCTGCCCCATCGTGACCAGCTGGAAAGGCAGGACGTCGACCTGGCCGCGCTCGGTGGCCAGCTTCCGCGAGCGCACGAAGTCGGCGATGCACAGGAACCGGTCGCGCTGCTGACGCGGGAAGGTGAACCGATACCGTTGCGGCGCAGCGGGATCCGGTTCGGTGAGAACGATCACGTCGTCGCCCTCGGACACGGCCGGGAAGTAGCCGTAGACCACCGCCGCGTGCTGCAGCACTCCCTCGGTGGACAACCGGTCCAGCCAGTACCGCAGCCGCGGGCGGCCGTCGGATTCGACCAGATCCTCGTAGCTCGGCCCCTCATCGCCGCGCTGTCCACGCAGGCCCCATTGGCCCAGGAACAGCGCGCGCTCGTCGAGCAGGCCCGAGTATTCGCCCACCGCAAGGCCTTTGATCACCCGGGTGCCCCAGAACGGCGGCACCGGCACCGGCAGGTCGGCGGCCACGTCCGAGCGCTCGGGCACCTCGACGGGCGTCTCCTTGGCGCGCCGCTCGGCCGCGATGCGCTTGGACCGCTCGTGGCGGGCCTTGCGCTCGGCGGCCTTGGCGCGTTCGGCCTCGGCCTCGGGGCTGTCCGGATCGACCGCGCCGCCGCGCTTGCGGGTCATGATGTCGTCCATCAGGCGCAGGCCCTCGAACGCGTCGCGGGCGTAGTGCACATCGCCGGCGTAGACGTCGGTGAGATCGTTCTCGACGTAGGAGCGGGTCAGCGCGGCGCCGCCCAACAGCACCGGGAACTGGTCGGCGACCCCGCGGGTGTTCATCTCCTCGAGGTTCTCCTTCATCACCACCGTCGACTTGACCAGCAGGCCGGACATGCCGATCACATCGGCCTTCTTGTCGGTCGCCGCGTCCAGAATCGCCGAAATCGGTTGTTTGATACCGAGATTGACGACCTCGTAGCCGTTGTTGGACAGGATGATGTCGACCAGGTTCTTGCCGATGTCGTGCACATCGCCCTTGACCGTCGCCAGCACGATGCGACCCTTGCCCGAGTCGTCGGTGGCCTCCATATGCGGTTCCAGGTGCGCCACCGCGGTCTTCATCACCTCTGCGGACTGCAGCACGAACGGCAACTGCATCTGCCCCGAACCGAACAGCTCACCGACGGTCTTCATACCGGCGAGCAGGGTTTCGTTGATGATCTGCAGCGGCGGCACTTCCCGCATCGCCGCGTCCAGATCGTCCTCGAGGCCGTTGCGGTCGCCGTCGACGATGCGCCGCTCCAGGCGTTCGAACAGCGGCAGCGCGGCCAGTTCGTCGGCGCGCGAGGCCTTCGCCGAGGCCGCCGAGACGCCCTCGAACATGGCCATCAGCGTCTGCAGCGGGTCGTAACCCTCGCGGCGGCGGTCGTAGATCAGATCCAGCGCCGCGGTGCGCTGATCCTCCGGGATCCGGCTCATCGGCAGGATCTTGGAGGCGTGCACGATCGCCGAATCCAGCCCGGCCTCCACGCATTCGTGCATGAAGACCGAGTTCAGCACCTGCCGGGCGGCCGGGTTGAGGCCGAAGGAGATGTTCGACAGGCCGAGGGTGGTCTGCACCTGCGGGTGCCGGCGTTTGAGCTCGCGGATGCCCTCGATGGTCTCGATGCCGTCGCGACGCGATTCCTCCTGCCCGGTACCCAGGGTGAAGGTCAGGCAGTCGACGATGATGTCGCTCTCGGCCAGCCCCCAGTTGCCGGTGATGTCGGCGATCAGCCGCTCGGCGATCTCCACCTTGTGCTGCGCCGTGCGGGCCTGGCCGTTCTCGTCGATGGTCAGCGCTACCACGGCGGCGCCGTGCTCGGCGACCAGTCGCATGATCTGCTGGAAGCGCGAATCGGGCCCGGCGCCGTCCTCGTAGTTCACCGAGTTGACCGCGCACCGCCCGCCCAGATGTTCCAGACCGGCCTGCAGCACCGGCGGCTCGGTGGAGTCGAGCATGATCGGCAGCGTCGAGGCGGTGGCGAGCCGGCCCGCCAGCTCCGCCATGTCGATGCTGCCGTCGCGGCCGACGTAGTCGACACACAGATCCAGCATGTGCGCGCCGTCGCGGGTCTGATCCTTGGCGATGTCGAGGCATTTCTGCCAGTCGCCGGCCAGCATCGCCTCACGGAAAGCCTTGGAGCCGTTGGCGTTGGTGCGCTCGCCGATCATCATGATCGAGGCGTCCTGTTCGAACGGCACCGAGGTGTACATCGACGACACACTCGGCTCATGCTCCGGATTGCGCTGAGCCGGAGCGACATTCGCGACCGCGTCGGCGACCTCGCGGATGTGCTGCGGGGTGGTGCCACAGCAGCCGCCGACCAGCGCGAGGCCGAATTCGGTGACGAAGCCGTGCAGCGCGCTCGCCAATTCGCCCGGGGTGAGCGGATATTCGGCGCCGTTGGCCCCCAGCACCGGCAGCCCCGCATTCGGCATCACCGACACCGGCAGCTGGGCGTGCTTGGACAGATGGCGCAGATGTTCGCTCATCTCGTCCGGGCCGGTGGCGCAATTGAGACCGATCATGTCGACACCGAGCGGTTCGATCGCGGTCAGCGCCGCGCCGATCTCACTGCCGACCAGCATGGTTCCGGTGGTCTCGACCGTGACGTGGGTGATGATCGGAATGCGCCGTCCGGCCCGCTCCATGGCCCGGCGGCTGCCGGTGACCGCGGCCTTCACCTGCAGCAGGTCCTGGCAGGTCTCGATCAGGATGGCATCCGCGCCGCCGTCGAGCATGCCCAGCGCGGCCTCGGTGTAGGCATCGCGCAGCGCGACGTAGGGAGCGTGGCCCAGGGTGGGCAGTTTGGTGCCTGGGCCCATCGATCCCAGCACGTAGCGTGGCGTGCCGTCGCCGGAGGGGCCCATCTCGTCGGCCACCTCGCGGGCGAGCCGGGTGCCGCGTTCGGACAGATCGCGGATCCGGTCGGCGATGTCGTAGTCGGCAAGGTTGGGCAGATTGCAGCCGAAGGTATTGGTCTCGACCGCGTCGGCGCCGGCCTCGTAATAGGCGCGGTGGATACCGCGCAGCACGTCCGGGCGGGTCTCGTTCAGGATCTCGTTGCAACCCTCGAGGCCGCGGAAGTCGTCGAGCGTCAGATCCGCGGCCTGCAACATGGTGCCCATCGCACCGTCGCCGATCACGACACGCCGGGCAAGCGTGTCGAGCAACGTGGTATCGAACTCGGCGCGGGAGGACACAGACATGTACCCCAGAGTAGTGGGCGGCCCCGACAATCCTGACCACCGGACCGGGCGGCCCGCACCACATCGCCCTCGACACGCGATATCCCGCAATATGCGGTGAACGACACCGCCGCCACGCCGTAGGCTGACCGGGTGAACCCCAGTGCCTCATCCGATCCGGCAATGCCGACGTTGCGTGATCCGGTTCTCGTCGCCGCCTTCGAAGGCTGGAACGACGCGGCCGACGCCGCCAGCGGCGCCGTCGAACATCTGGAACTGATCTGGGACGCCGAACCGCTGGCCGAACTGGATTCCGAAGACTACTACGATTACCAGGTCAACCGGCCGACCGTACGCCAGGTCGACGGCGTGACCCGCGAGATCCAGTGGCCCTCGACCACCCTGTCGGTGTGCTCGCCTCCCGGTAGCGAGCGCGACATCGTGTTGCTGCACGGCATCGAGCCGAATATGCGCTGGCGAGCGTTCTGCTCCGACATCATCGAGCTGATCGAGCAACTGCAGGTGACGACGGTGGTGATCCTGGGAGCACTGCTCGCGGACACCCCGCACACCCGGCCGGTCCCGGTCACCGGCACCGCCTACAGCAAGGAAGCGGCCGAACAGTTCAACCTGGAACAAACGCGCTACGAGGGACCGACCGGCATCACCGGCGTGCTGCAGGACGCGTGCGTGCGAGCGGGCGTGCCGGCCATCTCCTTCTGGGCGGCGGTTCCCCACTACGTCTCCCAGCCGCCGAATCCGAAGGCGACCATCGCGCTGCTGCGCCGGGTCGAGGACGTGCTCGATCTCGAGGTGCCGCTGGGCGAGCTGCCCGCGCAGGCCGAGGACTGGGAGTCCGCGGTCGACGAGATGACCGAAGGTGACGAGGAGGTCACCGAATACGTGCGGTCACTGGAGGAGCGCGGAGATGCCGCGGTCGACCTCGACGACGCGATGGCCAAGATCGACGGCGACGCGATCGCCGCGGAATTCGAGAAGTATCTGCGCCGGCGAGGCGGCGGCAAGGGCGGATTCGGCCTGTAACCGGTGGCGGCGCCGGACACTCGGCCGGCGGGCGGGTCCCGCGGACGCGTGTCCGGCGACCGGCCGCACACGGTCAGGTCTCGATGGTCAGCACCTGGGCTTCCGCGTCGTGGGCCAGCTTCGCGATCAGCACGTCGCGCGGAATGGTCTGGCCCGCAAGATGATCGAGCGACGGAACCACCACATGGTGTGCCTCGGCCCGCTTGAGCTCCGCCGTGAGCTCGGCGAACGCGGTGCCGTCACCCTGGGTCGATTCATGGAACGTCGCGGCGAAGCAGAGGCCGACTTCGCTGGCCAGGGTGCACATCGCATCCTCCAGCTCGGCAGCGTGACCGTCGGCTAAGTCGTCACGCACGTATCCATAGATCAACGCTTCCACCCGAACCTCCGTTTGGATGTGTAAGGGACTCGCTGTTCTGTTGTGGATCACCTGCTTGTGGATCACCCGCTGTGGACGGGAAAACCGCCCGAATCGAGCATCCGTCATCTGCAAATGCAATTGCAGATGTCAATGACGGACAACCGCGTGCCCTATCGGGTCCACCGGCGTTAACTGGTGGGATACTACAGACGTGGCCGTGAGTGACGATCGACCCGTCTGGGCTGTCAGGATGCGCTCCGAACGAGACGCGCGGGGGTGGTCCCAAGCGGATGCCGTCCGCGCGATGCGCGCGAAGTCATCCCACAACCTGCCGACAGACAGTACCCTCCTACGCAATTGGCGCCGTTGGGAATCGGGCGAGTCGCGCCCGGACGATTTCTACGCGCCGATCATCGCCGCGGCGTTCGACACCGTCACCGCGGCGTTTTTCCCCAAGGCGCGCCCGAATCGCGACGACGAACTTTTGTCGTCAACGGGAATGGACACGCTCGAGTTCATCGGCCGGCTGCGGATGTCCGACATCTCTTCGGCCACACTGGATGCCATTCGCATCACCGCCGAGCGACTGTGCTGCGAATATCCCTTCGCCGACCCGCACGAACTGCATACCGAGGGCACCGCGTGGCTGCGGCGCATCACCTCGCTGCTGGACGGACGGCTGACCCTGGCTCAGCATCGCGAGGTGCTGGTCCTCGCCGGCTGGGTGGCGTTGCTGGTCGGATGTGTCGACTACGACCTGGGCCGGCGCACCGCCGCGGAGGCGACCCGCCGCGCGGCGCTGTCGCTGGGCCAGGAGGCCGAACATCCCGAAATCGTCGGCTGGGGTGCGGAAATGGCGGCGTGGTTCGCCATCACCCAGGGCAATTATCGCGGCGCGATCGAGGTGGCCGAGTCCGCCCTCGACAATTGCCGTGGCATGGGTGTCGGCGTGCAGCTGGCCGCGCAGCAGGCCAAGGCGTGGGCGCGCATCGGTGATCGCGAGGCGATGGAACGCGCGCTCGAGCGCGGCCGAGATATCTTGCGGCAATTGGACAATCCGGCAAATCTGGACAACCACTTCGTGGTCGACGCGCAGAAATTCGATTTCTACGCCATGGATTGCTGCCGGGTCGCCGGTGACAACCGCCCGGCGGAAGCCTATGCCCGCCAGGTGATCCGCAGCGCCACGGGCCTCGACGGATCGGTCCGCCAGCCGATGCGCGTCTCCGAGGCACAGCTGACTTTGGCCGTGGTGGCGGTCCGCGATCGCGATCTGGAGCTCGCGGTCGACGAGGCGATGCGCGCGTTCGAGGGCAAACGCCGCTCGCTGCCGTCGCTGCTGTGGATCGCGGGTGAGGCGGCGCGGGAGATGATCGAACGCTATCCGTCCGATCCCCGCACCCGCACCTACCTCGAGCAGTTGCGGGTCCTGTCGATGAGCTGAGCGGATTGCGTTGCGCCGCTGAATTGCGTTCCTGAATTGCACGGGGCCGCCGGGGTTGTACGCTGCGACGAATGGACTTCAGTCTGCGCAGCTGCTCGTGGCACGGGCACGCCACCTACGCCCCCGATGAAGCGGAACTCGCTGCGCGCCTGCATGTTTCGACGGCCGCAGGCGAGGCCTGGCGGTGTCTGCGCTGCGGGAATTTCGTGATCGGCGAGCCGCGCGGGCGCGGCCCCGCCGATGCGGCGCCCGAGGTGCCGCGTGGGCGGCTGCTGCGCGACCGGCTGATCATGCGGCTGCTGGCCACCGAGCGCGTGGTGCGCGGACTGGTGTTCGTGGTGCTCGCCGCCGGGGTGTTCAAGGTGCGCAATTCGCAGGAGCAGTTGCATGCCGCCTTCGACCGGGAGCTGCCGCTGATCCGCCCGCTCGCCGACCAGATCGGCTGGAATCCCGACAATTCCAAGATCGTCGCATTCATCGAGAAGGGCTGGACGCTCTCGCCGGCCGTGCTCACCTGGATCGCGGTGGGGTTGCTGGCCTATGCCGTCATCGAATTCGTGGAGGCCGTGGGCCTGTGGTACGTGCAGCGCTGGGGTGAGTATTTCGCGGTGATCGCCACCTCGATCTTCCTGCCGCTCGAAATCTACGAGCTCACCGAGCGCATCACCGTCCTCCGCGCCGGCGCGCTGGTGATCAACATCGCCGCAGTGCTGTGGTTGTTGTGGTCGAAGCGGTTGTTCGGCCTCAACGGCGGTGGCGCCGCCTACCACCGCGAGCACAGTGAGGAGAGCCTGCTGACCGTGGAACGCTCCGCGGTCGCCACCGAAGCGGGGTGACGGCACGCCGAGGCCCGGGTGCGCCGCCGCGGCGCGCGGGCAGGTATTACGCTCGTGCCGGTGACCGAGTCCGCTGACCGATTGCTGCCCGCCGAACCCGCACTGTTCGACGGCGTCTCCCCCACCCGGGGTGAGACCGTGATCGAGGGCGCGGACCGGCTGCGGTTGTTCTCCTTCGCCACCGCCGACAAACGCAACGACTATCTGTGGGTGCTGCGCGCGTTCGACCATGCCCGCGCCGCCTATGTGGTGCTGCTGCACGCCTCCGATGTGGCCGACACCCTGGCTCGGATGCCGGATGCCCCGCATCCCACCGCCACCGAGATCGGTCCGCTGCTCGAGCAGTTGCACACCTGGGGTGTGCTGGAACGCAGTTACGACGGCACCCGCGCGGCGACGCTCGCCGAATATCGCAACCGGCACTACGTCTATCAGTTCTCGCAGGCCGGATTTCAGGCGTATCGGGCGGTGAACGAGGTACTGGGCGCGCGCCTGGACGAGGCCTCGCTCTCGCGGCTGGTGCTTCCGGAACTGCTGGCCGATCTGCAGGCGCTGGCGCAGGCCAATCGCGACGGTGATGCCGAGCGGGTGTATCGGATCCTGAAGCGGCTCGACACCGCGCTGTCCGAATTGGCCGACCGCGCGGCGCATTTCTACCTGACCCTCGGCGATCTGGTCCGCACGACCGAGGCCACGCCGGAAGCCTTTCTGGCACACAAGGATGCGCTGCTGGCGCATATGCGCGAATTCAGTATGGATCTGGCCCGCTACGCGCCCCGGCTGGCGGCCGCGATCGCCGAGGTCGACGACACCGGCGCCGAGTCGCTGATCAGCCGGGCCGCGTCCTGTGACGAGCGGGTGTTGCTGGACGTCGCGGCGCGCGAGGCCGATTGGCGGGCCCGTTGGCAAGGGCTGCGCGGATGGTTCGTCGCGGTCCGCGACCGCAGCGCGCCCGACCCCGGCGCCGAATCCGCGCCGGCGACAGAGGCCGAACGGTTGCGGGAGGCGACCATGAGCGCGATCGCCGCTGTGCTGTCGCTGCTGCGCCGCGTGACCGAAACGCGCAAGGGCGGGGTGAGCCGGGAATCGGCGCTGCGGCATCTGGCCGGCTGGTTCGCCGCCGCGCCCACCACCGACAGCGCGCACGCCCTGTTCGACGTCGTGTTCGGATTGGGCAAACCGCGTCATCTGTCGATGGAACATCCCGACTCCGACATCATCCCCGCGCACCGATCCTGGTGGGAGGCAGCGCCGCTGGAGATCGCGCGCACGCTCGCCGAAACCGGCCGCCAGCCCACTCCGGGCGCGCCCGCGCGCCTGGTGCGCAACGATGCGGGGGTGCGGCGGCTGCGCCAGGCCCAGCTGGAGACGCAGCGGGCCCGCGCGGCGGCCGCGATGTCGCTGGCCGCCGCCGATGTGCACGACCGGGTGCTGGACGAACGCGAAACCGAGGTCCTGCTGCGACTGCTCGACGCCGCCTCCACGGCGTGGGTGCCGGTCAGCGGCCGGGTGAGCACGACCGGCTCCGACAGCGGCGTCACACTGACGGTCTGCGAACATCCCGGCTCCACGGTGGTACGCACCGCCCAGGGACTGCTGTATCTGGATCACCGCCGGCTCGAGGTGCGCGAGAACTCCCGCGCCCGTACCGCCTCCGGGCGGTCGTGATGCACGCGAAAACCATCGACCCGCTGGCATTGGACAGCTACCAGCGCGCCGCGCGGGTCCTGCTGGCCAATCATCTGGTGACCCGGACCTTCCCCGATCGCATTGCGCTGCCGCTGATTCGGCGATGGGCCACCGAACTGCGCGAGGATATGGCGGAGTTGCTCGGTTACCGGCTCGAGGTCACCGAGACCACGGCGCGGCTGTTCCCGATCCCGGACCGGCTCGACACCGGCCGTCCGGCCCGCACCCCTGGCGATCGTCTCTTCGACCGTCGCCGCTACGCGTATCTGTCGCTCGCGCTGGCCGCTCTCGGTCGCGCCGGTGATCAGATCACGCTGTCGGAGTTGGCCGATCAGGTCGCCGCCTATGCGATGCGGGTGGAGGGGCTGGAACTGTCGACCGAACGCGCGGCCGACCGGGATGCGTTCGTGGACGCGGTGGCCTGGCTGGCCGCCCGCGGCGCACTGACTCTCGCCGACGGCGACGCCGGTGGCTGGGCGGCCGACCCGGAAGCGGGTGAGGCGCTCTACGACATCGACCGCTCGGTGGTGTTCGCGATTTTCCGGCCGCCGCGCGCATTGCAGCACCTGCACAGCGTGCGCACCCTGCTGTCCGACGACACCGATTCGGCCGCAACAACTTCCGTGCCGTCGCGGGCCGCAGCCGCGCGCCGGGTGCGGCGGGCGCTGATCGAACTGCCGGTCGTCTACACCGAAACCCTCGGTGCTGCCGAGCAATCCGCGCTGGGCAGCGAGAAGATCGTGGCGGAGGTGGAGTTGCTGACCGGGCTGCGCGCCGAACGCCGCGGTGAGGGTGTGGCTTTGATCGACACCTCCGGCCGGTTCTCCGATGTGCGCTTCCCCAGCACCGGAACGCTCGCGCAGGTGGCGCTGCTGCTGATCGGCGAGATCGCCGACCGGGTCCTCGACATCGACGATCCACTTCCCCGGCAACCGCGCCCGCCCGCCGCCACCGGCACGGCCGACGGACTCGATGCCGCCATTCCGGCGGCGACCGTCTTCGCGCCGCTGGTCACGGCGCCGCAGGAGCCCGTCGACGCGGAAGATCCGGCCGACGACGAGGAAGGCCCTGCGCCGGTCACCCATCCGTTCGTCGACGACGAGTGGATTCGCGCGACGGTGCGCGCCCTCACCGAACGGTACGGTTCGACCTTCGCCGCCCAATGGCAGGCCGACGTGGGCGGGCTCACCACCGAAGTGGTCGGTCTGCTGGCGCGGTTGTCCCTCGTGGAGACGGTCGACGGCGGCGTCCTGGCCCTGCCCGCGCTCGCCCGCTACCGGGGCGCGGTGGTCACCGTGCGCACGCGGGCCGAATCCGAATTGTTCGCCTCGGCACGATCGCTCGGCGCGCACGCCACCGCGGAACCGGCGACCGCACCGGCCGGCGCCGCGGGATCCAGTACTTCAGGAAAGGGGACGGAGTAATCCATGGACCTCATTCACGGTGGTGTCCGCTTCATTCCCACCCGCGCCGGGATCGTCAATCTGTGGGACTACCGGGATCAGGAATTCTGCTTCGCGGACGGACGGCTGGTGCTGCGCGGGCCGAACGGCTCCGGTAAGACCAAGGCGCTGGAGGTGTTGTTCCCCTTCGTCTTCGACGGCCGCATCGAGCCGCGCCGGTTGAATCCGTTCGCCGGTGAAGAGCGCACGATGAAGTCGAATCTGCTCTACCGCAAACAGGATTCGGCCTACTCCTACGTCTGGATGGAATTCGCGCGCGGGCGCTGGTCGGAGCCCGAGGTGGTGACCGTCGGCATCGGTATGCGCGCCACCCGGTCCTCGGACAAGGTGACACGGTGGTATTTCGTCGCCGACGGCCGGGTGGGCGTGGACTTCTCGCTGATCGGTCCCGACGATCGGCCCTTCACCCGCAAACAGCTGGCCGAGCAGATCGGCACCGACGCGATCGTGGACCGCCCCGTCGACTATCGCGCCGCTATCGACGCGCGCATGTTCGGCCTCGGCGTGCAGCGCTACGACCAGTTGATCAATCTGATTCTGACCCTGCGCCGCCCGCAGCTGGCCAAGAACCTCGATCCGCGCGGACTGTCGCAGGCGCTGACCGACGGCCTGCGCCCGCTCGACGATCAGCTGATCCTCGACGCCGCCCGCTCGTTCAGCGATATGGAGGAGGTCGGCCGCACGCTCGAGGGGTTGGTCGCCGCCGACTCCGCCACCCGCACCTTCGTCGACGTCTATCGCAAATACCTTGCCGTGCAGGCGAAGTCGGATGTGGATCAGGTGCGCTCCCGGTTGGACGCGGTGACCCACGGCAGCACCGCGCTGTTCGCGGCCGCGGCGCTGCGGCAGCGACGCGAGTCCGAGCGCACCGCGGCCGAGCATCGTGCCGAGGAGGCCGATCGCGCCTATGAGCAGGCCCTCACCGATCGGGAGACGCTGCAGCGTTCCAGCGCCTACGAAGGCAAGCAGCAGCTCGACGATCTGGCCGATGCGGTGCGGCGGCTGGAGACCTCGGCGGCGGTCCACCGCGACAAGGCGACCAAGGCCCAGCAGGCGGCCGACCAGCGCGGCGACGAATACGAACGCGCCACCGCCGCGGTCACCACCGCCGCCGCGGCTCTGGCCCGCGGTGAGGACGAACTGCGCGCGGCGGCCGAGGAAGCCGGAATCGCCTGGGCCGCGCTGCCCGAACAGGCCCGCACCGAACAGCTCACCACCACCGTGCGCAGTCACGCCGAGGAACGCGACGCCGACGTGCGCGCGGTGCGCCAGGCGATGACGGTGGCCGATGCCGCCGCGGCCGACCGCACCCGCGCGGAACGAGCCGTGGAACGCGCGAGCCGCCACCGCGATACCGCCACCGCCGAACTGGCCGAGGCGGAGGCCGCGGTGGCGCTGGCGCGCGCGAATACCGCTGCCTCCCTGCGTAATTGGTGGGACACCTACCGCGACCTGCACTCCCCGGTAGCCGCCGGATTATTCGAGGCGCTCGACGCCGCGCTCGCCGAGGCCGGCGGTGACGATGCGCCGCCGCTGCCACAGGTACTGGCCGAGCACAGTGAATCGCTCACCGAAACGCTGCGCGACCGCCGCCGTCAGGCCCGCGCGGCCGCCGATCAGGCGCGTGACCGCGCCGCGGCGCTGCGTGCCGAACAGCAGCGGGTCGGGGCCGAACAGGACGACGCGCCCCCGGCACCGCAGAGCCGCACCGATTCCCGGGCGATGCGTGCCGGTGCGCCGCTGTGGCGGCTGGTGCGCTTCGCCGACGACGTCGACGCCGAACGCGCCGCCGGGATCGAGGCCGCTCTGCAAGCCGCGGGCTTGCTCGACGCCTGGGTCGGAGCGAACGACGAAGCGCAGCAGACTGATTCGGACATCGTCCTGACCCCGCTGCCGCCCACCGCACGGCCCGACGGTCCCACCCTCGCGCAGGTGCTGGTCGTCGAGGACGGTGTCGGCGACGATTCCGATGCGCCGATCGCCGCGGTCTCGCGCACCCATCTCGCCGACATCCTGGCCTCGATCGCACTGAGCGACAACGACTCCCCTGCATCGGAGAATCTGGTCGCCGTCGGCGGCGACGGCGGTTTCCGGCAGGGCGTGCAGCTCGGCCGCCACCACAAGCCGCAGGCGGAATTCATCGGCGCCACCGCCCGGGCGCGGCGCCGGGAACGGCGGTTGGCCGATCTGGCCGAGGAGATCGCCGCCGCAGAACACGCCGAGCAGAGCGCCCGCGCGCACGCCGACGAGGCCTCCGGCGAGTTGGCCCAGCTGGCGGCCGCCGCGAAGGAATTGCCACGCAGCAGTGCGGTGATCGCGGCGCTGCGTTCGGTCTCGGAGGCGGCGGGTGTGCTGCGCTCGCATACCGAGGCGGTGGCGCAGGCCGAACACGATCTGGACCAAGCAGTCTCGGCGTTCACCGCGGCCGACAAGAAGGTCCGCGCGGTCGCCGCCGCCCGCAACGCGCCTCGCGACCCCGCGGAACTGGACGCGCTCGCCGCGGCGGTCCGCCATTTCGAGAACACCGGCACCGCGCTGCTGCGACTGCGCGGCGACCAGCAGCGCGAGGCCGAACGCGCCCGTGAGGCGAACGACCGGCTCGCCGAATCCCGCGATCTGGCCGAGGCTTTCGCCGAGGAGGCGGAGGCCGCCCGCGCCGGTTACGAGGAGCAGCTGCGCAAACTCGAGACGCTGCGCGAGGCGCTGGGCGCCGACGCCGCCGATATCGACCGCGAACTCGAGCAGGCCCGCGAGCGCATCGACGCCGCCCGCGCCGAACAGCGCGCCGCCCGCAAGGCCGCCGCCGAGGCGATCGAAGCGGTCGGGTCGGCCGAGGGCGCCTATCGCGCCGCCCACGAGTCGCTCGGCACGGCGTTGACCGAATTGCTCACCGACGTCCGCAACCTCGCCCCCTACGCGCGGCCCGATCTGCTCTCGCTGCTGGGCGCGCCCACCGAGAGCCGGTGGCCGAGTTCACCAGCGGCCTGGTCGACCGCCGATCAGCTGCTGTATCGCATCGAATCTGGCGGGCCGGAGGGTGCGACCGCCGTCCTGCCCGTCGAGGTGCACGAGTTGTTCGACAACCTCTGCGCCGCCACCGCTTCCGTGCGCGCCGGGGAGTCCGCCCGCAAGTCGACCCGCAGCGCGGTCACCGCGGCGCTGCAGGAATTCGACGCCGCACTGGCCTCCGCCCGCCAGGACTACCGCCTGCAATGGGATGCCGCCGACGGCCTGACCGTGGTGCAGGTGCACGACGACAACGGGATGGCGGCGCTGGCCGATTTCGCCGACCGCATCGCCGCCGCCCGCGCCGATCAGGAACTGCTGCTGACCGATGCCGAACGGCGCATTCTCGAGGACGCGCTGCTGACCGGACTCGCGCAGCAGATCCATGAACGCACCTGCGACGCCCGCGATCTCATCGCCCGGATGGGCGCGGAGATGAAGCAGCGGCGCATGTCCTCGGGTAACACCATCGGTGTGCACTGGGTGCTGGCCGACAATCTGTCGGAGTCGGCGCGCGCGGTGTGCAAGCTGCTCGACCGGGCCGCTGCCGACCTGGGTCCCGGCGAATTGGCCACGGTGCGTGCACATTTCGCCGCCGAGATTCGCGCGGCGCGGGCGGCGCACCCGGAACGCTCCTATCCGGAGATCCTGGCCACCACGCTGGACTACCGCGCGTGGCGGGTTTTCTCGTTCACCCTGGTGACCGCCGATGGCTCCGAGGATCGGCTCACCGTGGCGCGGCACAGCGCGCTCTCGGGTGGCGAACAGTCGGTGTCGCTGCATCTTCCGCTGTTCGCCGCCGCGCACGTGATGCTGGATTCGGCCGATCCGCAGGCGCCGCGACTGCTCGCGCTGGACGAGGCGTTCGCCGGCGTCGACGACAACGGTCGCAGCGAATTGCTCGGCCTGTCGGTCGATTTCGATCTGGACCTGTTCATGACCGGCTACGACCTGTGGATCACCTACGATCACGTACCCGCGTGCGCGCATTACGATCTCGCGCATTCGGCGGCCGAGAACACCGTCAGCGCGACGCTGCTGGTGTGGGATTCCTCGGCGCTGCTGGCCGAACACGACGGCTCCGACCTGACCACCGCCCTGGGCTCCCCCAACCGGCGCCGTACCCCGCACACCGTCGAGGGCGGCATCACCTTCGACGAGGCGCTGGAACCGACCAGCTGAGCGTAACCCGTTGCGCACCGGGCATATTCGGCGCGGACGCCCTCAGCGGTCGCCGAAGGTGACCGACAACGAATCCCGGTCGCCGGGTGCGACCACGACGGTCAGCGGCGGATCGGGAATCGGCCGGTCGGAGGCGGCGTAGCCGACCCAGCCGGTGCCGACGAAGACCGCGATGAGCAGTGCGGTGGGCAGTTCCGGCAGCAGCCATCCGCACGGTATCGAGGCCAGACCGGTCTCGGGGATCAGCTGGACCGTGGGTATCTCCGGTCCGGTCTCGCTGTGCACCGCATTGCCACGTATCGCACCGCTCCGCCGCGCCGGAACCCGCCCTCGCACCCGAACCTCCATCGCTTCGAGCGTCCCGGCCCGTCTGCCGGGAAACCGCCAGACATTTACAGTGCCCCATCCGCGAGTGCGCCACACCGGTTATGGACAGGAGAATCGGCGTGTCTCCGAAAGTTTGCTGAATACCGCGTGGTGGCTATCCGATTCGCGAGTTTCGCACTATCGGTGCGGACGGACACTGGCGTCGGGCCACCGGGGCGGGCAGGCGCCGCCGGGGAAGGTCTGCAACTCGAAGTGCCACCACTCGTTGTCGAACGTCCGGCACAGCCCCCACCGATTCCCGTTGTCCTGCAACCACTGTGCGCCCTGCTGCGGGCCGACGTCGATCGCCTTACCGCTCACGTGCGTCGACTCGTCCGGCGGCAGCACCCACCGCCGCGCGGCGTCGGGACCGCCGTAGGTGGCGATGCCCTGCTCCCACAGCTGTTCCTGTTCGTCGCGGGTGCGGTGCCCGGACACGATCCCGAGCGGCACGCCCTGCTGGTGGGCTTGGCGTTCGGCCATCGTGTAGGCGGCGGCCAGCAGCGGATCCAACCCCTCGGTGCCGGCGGCGAATGCGGTAGGGGTGGGTTGGGCCAGACCCGGTCCCGCGGCCCCGGCCAGCGCCACACCGACCACCACGGCTGTACCAGCAAGTCCTCGCAGCATGAAACCGATCGTAACCAGCGCCGATCCGCACACCGCGCAACCGGGTGCCGGCCCGCCGTCGCGCCCGCGAGCCGCCGGGACCAGCACCGCCTGACATTCCGGGCGGCTGCGTCGTCGTAGAGGACGTACCAGTTTCCAGCCATCCAGGAGTTCCGGAAATGACCAGAATCGGCATCATTCTCGGCAGTACCCGCCCCAACCGCAACGGTGCGCAGATCGCGCAGTGGGTTCTGGACTCGGCAGCGCGTCGCAGCGATGCCGAGTTCGAACTGATCGATCTGCGCGACCACCCGCTGCCACATCTGGACGAGCCGGTGCCGCCGATGTTCGGCCCCTCGGTGCATGCGCACACCCGGGCATGGGCCGAGCGGATCGCCCAGTTCGACGGTTTCGTACTGGTGACGCCCGAATACAACGGCGGTATGCCAGGGGTGCTGAAGAACGCCCTCGATCATGTGTTCGCGGAGTGGGTCGACAAGTCGGCCGGATTCGTCTCCTACGGCGCGAACGGCGGCGCCCGCGCGGTCGTGCAGCTGCGGGCGGTCTGCAGCTCGCTGGGCATGGCCGATGTGGGCTACCAGGTCTCGATCTCGGTGCTCACCGATTTCGAGAACCACACCACGTTCATCCCGCGTGACCATCATGCCGCCGCGTTGGACAAGACACTGGACCAAGTCATCGCGTGGAGCACCGCGCTCGCCCCGCTGCGGGCCGGCGCCGAAACCACTCTCGCCAATTCCTGAGGAGCCGAACATGACCGTATCCAACGACTTTCAGTCCCGCGCCGACCGCATCGCGGCCGACGAATTCGAGATCCGCCGGCAGATCGACCGGGTGATCGACGGACTGCGCGCCAAGGATCTCGAGGCGGTGCGGCAGGCGTACGCGCCCGACGTGGTGTCCTTCGATGTCGAGCCGCCACTCCAGCACGTCGGTATCGCGGCCAAACTCGACAACTGGGCCAAGGTGTTCCTGTTCTTCGAGGACGTGAACTACGAGATTCGCGACCTGACGTTCACCGTGGGCGAGGACGTGGCATTCGGGCACGCGTTCGCGCGACTGCACGGCACGATGAAGAACGGGATGGCCAACAGCGGTATGTGGGTCCGCGTCACCTACGGAATGCGAAAGATCGACGGCATCTGGCTGATCGCGCACGACCAGGTGTCGGTACCGTTCGACATCGCAAGCGGCACCGGCGTCGTCGATCTCGAGCCCTGACAGCGCTTGCGCGGTGTCAGCCGGATGAGACGGCTTCCTCGTAGGCGCGCAGTGTCGTGATGACCAGGGCCCGCTGCTCCGCGGTCAGCGGGCCCAGCGCGGCGCGCCACCCGCGATCCGCACCGCCGAGCCAGTCCGCCACGGCCGTTCGGTGCGCGTCGGCGATCGCAACGAGGGTGCGCCGCCGGTCGTTGTCGTCGGGGCGGCGTTCCAGGACGCCTTGGCGGCTGAGGTCGCCGATCATCAGGCTCACGGTGGTCGGCGCCACCTCCAGTCGCCTGGCCAGTTCGTTGACCGTGAGCGGCCCGTCGAACAGCACGTACGTCAACAACGACAGATGGCGCGGCGCCAGATCGAACGATCGCAGCGCCTCGGGCACCGGCAGACGTTTCGCGCGACCGACCAGTCGCGGCATGAGCAGCACCATCGCCCGGACACTGTCGTCCAAGGACAGCCCGTCGTTCTCCGTTGACATACCTTTCTCCCTCAAATACCTTTGATTTCAAAGCTAAATTGCCGAACAGGCCCATCGTCCCACGTGGACGAGCTGTCACCCCTTTCCCGGAGGAGAAACGATGACCGATCCCGCCGCCCGCCTCCGCGCACTGACGATCGGATTGCATCCACGAGCGTTGGACTACAGTCGTTTTCCCGATCTGGACGAGGAGCAACTCACAGCCCGGGTCGACGCCGCCAACGCCGCCCTTCGGGGCACCGAATTCGACATCACACCGTGCCTGGTCTCCGCCTCACCCGACGAAGCCGAGAACGAGATCCGCGCGGCGCTGGCGAACCGATCGTTCGACCTCGTCATGGTGGGCGGGGCGGTGCGGGCCGTCCCCGAGCACACCCTGCTGTTCGAACGCGTCATCAATCTCGTCGCGGAGGCAGCGCCGGGAATTCGCTTCTGCTTCAACACCTCACCCGAAACCACTCTCGACGCCCTCCGCAGAGCAGCCGCATTCGCCTGAATCCGCTGTCCGCGAGACCGCGGCTAATGTCATAGGCAGTCGTAGACGGCGGTGACCAGGTCGTAGGCACGCCGGTCACCGGCGAGCCAATCGCGGCGCAGATTCGGAACGAAGGCGATCGCGACCCGGTTGTCGACATCGCCCATGCCGATCGAGCCGCCCGCGCCGGGATGCCCGAACGCGGTGGGGGCCGCGGTATCCGGCAGCACGAAATTCTGCGACGGCAGCATGTATCCCCACCCGAGCGCCGTCTCGAGTCGCAGCACCGCGTCCACCCCGCGCACCCGCTCCCGCGTGGCCTCCGCGAGGACCGCCCGCGGCAGCAGCGTTCCCGCGACGAGGTCGCGATAGAAGCCGGCGAGAGCGCGGGCGGTGACGACCAGTCCGGACGCCGGCCACCCGCCCGCCAGCACGTCCGAATTGTTGTATGCGGCAACTGGATTGGACGAGGATCGCATCAGCAGCGAATCCGGATCGCGATAGGCCTCCTCCAGGCGGGCCGCCGTGGCCGCATCGACCGGCCCGCCGTCTTCCGTCCACACCGTCTCGGCAGCGGGCGGGCGGGCCAGGCGCGCCGCCTGCGCGGCCTCCTCGGCGGAGACACCGATACGCAGATCCGCACCGAAGTGGCCGCGCACATACTCGCCGACCGTCGAATCAGTGTGACGGCGAACGAATTCGCCCACGAGCCAGCCGAAAGTCAGCGCGTGATAACCATGTTCGCTACCCGGCCGCCAGATCGGGCGCTGCGCGGCGAGAGTGCGCGCCATCAGTTCCGGATCGGCGGCCTCGGCCACCGTGATCGGCCGCTCGAAGACGGGCAGCCCGGCCCGGTGGGTCAGCATGTCGGCGAGTGTCGTGGATTCCTTACCGGCGACGGCGTATTCGGGCCACCACCGCGCGACCGGCTCGTCCGGGTCGATGCCGACGTCCTGCGCGACGGCGAGGGCCGCCGTCGCGGTGAGCGCTTTCGTGCACGAGAAGACGACACAGGCTGTGTCCTGCTCCCACGGTCGACCGGTGCGTTCGTCCGCGACGCCGCCCCATAGATCCACCACGGGACGCCCGTCCACGCACACCGCCACCGAGGCGCCCAGATCATGCCCCTCGGCCAGGTTGGCCGCGAACACCTCCCGGACCGCCTCGAAGGCCGGATCCACCCATCCCTGCACGCCGGTCATGCCGAAATTAGAACACGTTACAGAGATCGTGGCCGGTGTTCGCCGCCGAACCTCGGCGCGCCGGGCGAAATGCGCGGCGGCGTGTCGCCCTGCCGTGCGTTCGAATCACCCGATAGCGTGCGAAGCGGTCGTGGGCTCTGTCGACCCGAGGACGAGGAGGCAGTCATGGCTCTTCCGCTGACCGCGAACGCTCTGGTGCCGCTGGCCGCCGCGCTGGGGGCGAGCGCGCTGGTCGCAGTCGCTTCCCTGGCGCCGGGACGGACGCGAAGGATCCCCGCGCAGGCCGACGAGGTGACCCGGCTGCGCATGGTGCGCCAAGGCGGGGTCGCGCCCAGCGGCCGGCACCGCGCGAAACGGTCGCGGTGGGGTGCGGTCACATCGACGTCGTAGCAGTACGGATCACGAATCGAGCCATCGTTCGATCGCGTCGAGTTCGCCGGCACAGAAGACCTCCTCCCCGCTCTCCTTGTCCAGCAGTTTCCATTCCGGTTGCGGACGGACGCTGCGGAGGAGAACGTAGCCGGTGGTTTCGGCGCGCGCGGTGAGCTCGCCAATTCGTTCCGGCATCGGATCTGCCTGCGCTGCTGCGGTATTCGTCTCGCGGTCACTCATCGTCTTCGCTCCTGAGGGTGTTCCGGCGGGTGGAATCGGGCCGAATGCGGCCGGCCGCGACCAGCGCGGCGAAAGCCTCACGCTTGCGCGGGCAGTCGTGGTCGCGATGGATCTGCATCCAGTGGTGGGCCTCGGCAGTGGTGAAGGACCGGGCGGGCGGGGCACAGCTCCAGTCCGTGAGCCGCGCGATGGGTGTCCCGGGGTTCGCACCGTTCCGTCGCTCGCCGTGCCCCGTACGTGGAGGATCATCGCTCGGCCAGAAGCATCCGACGGCGAGCAGCACGACGCCACACCCCGACAGCACCGTGACGACGCTCGACAGAGCGTTCCACGTTCCCATCGCTCACCGGTCACGAATGACGTTCGGGTGCACGCTATTTGCCAGTTCCGTCAACCCTGCGAGCACCTGCTGGAACGTCTCGATCGGCACGGCGTTATGACGTGGCGAAGCGGAAACACCACTGCCAACCGGGAATTCGATGCCGCGCCGATGCGCACGCTCGCGCGGGCTCAACCGCGGCGGCTCGACCCGCCGGAGATGCACCAGGGTCCGATAGGCCACCTGTTTCCACGCGCACTGTTCGATACGGCAGCACCGGTGCTGCTGCATCAGATCGTGAGCCAGTTCGATCTGAGTCAGATCGCAGATACCCGGTAGCGCGAGGAGAGCATCCTCGTCGATCGGTGGGTACGGCACTGGTTGTATCTCCTTCGATAACGTTGGGCTGGAAGGCAATTCACGACCGGCGCTCGCCGGGCCGGTGCGGCTCGGCTATCATGTGCGGTAGCCGTGGCACAGGGGGCGCACTCCACCTGTAGCCGCACTAGCGATTCGTCAGGTTCCTCTGTTGATGTCGACCGCAGGAGCGGTCATGGTTTCGCGTCGGTCGTGGTAGCAGCACCAGAACACCATCGACCGGCCTGGTCCGCGTGCGCGACATGAAATCCCACCGGAAGTGCCGCAAAGCGCCAGGACGGATTACAGGAATCCAGAAGCACCATTTCACTTCGCAATGAAACAGAAAAGGGGCATTCGATGGCCGAACCCGGGGAACCGCTGTCCCTGCCGAAACGCCAGCTCGGCTACTACCTCAGGCAGGCCCGGGAGGAAACCGGCATGAGCCTGGCCGAGGCCGCGGCACACATCGGACGCTCGGCACCCACGTTGATGCGTATCGAGAAGGGACTCACCCAGAAGCTGTCTGTTTCCGAGATCGAGGCGTACTGCCGGTTGTACGAGTTCGATCAGGAGAAGATCGAG
This sequence comes from Nocardia sp. MDA0666, assembly GCF_003023875.1. Lineage (NCBI taxonomy): Bacteria > Bacillati > Actinomycetota > Actinomycetes > Mycobacteriales > Nocardiaceae > Nocardia > Nocardia sp. MDA0666. Next base: position 299,210 of record NZ_PYHT01000002.1, on the reverse strand, counting down.
GCGATGAAAGGCCTTGCTCAGCAATCTGATACGGAGAACTGGTGGCACGAATGGGACGACCTGATTCCCGCCGACTTCGATATCTATGTGGGGCTGGAAACGGGAGCGCGGGAGGTCGCCACATACCAACCAGACCTGATTCCCGGTCTACTCCAGATCCCGGACTACGCCCGAGCACTGATTCGCACTGCGCTGCCCGAAGCTGGCGAGGAAGAAATCGACCGTCGCCTTCGGCTGAAGCTCCGGCGACAGCTTCTCATCACCCGTAAGGTGCGTCCCGCCGAACTCCAGGTGGTGATCCATGAGGGGGCGCTCCGGCGAATCGTCGGAAGCGCCAAAGTTATGGGCTCTCAGATTCGCCACGTCGCGGACATGAGCACCCGCGCGAACGTCGAGGTCCGAGTCCTTCCGTTCAGCTCCGGAGTCCCCCTGGGTGATCCGGTCGGCGCCTTCGTTGTTCTGCGGTTCAACGATCGCGCGCGCACTGTCGTCTATGTTGAAACCTTCACCGGCAATTTGTATTTGGAAAAATCTGCTTCCGTCCGCCGGTACGCTGGAGTATACGAGGAGATGCAGCTCGCCTCCCTGAATGCGACGGCCAGCAGGGCCTTGTTGCGACAGGTAGCGAAGGAGTATTTGCGATGACGGTTGATCTATCCGGCGCGAAATGGTTCAAGAGCAGCCGAAGCACCGCCACGAGAGAATGCGTCGAAGTCGCATTCCTCGACGGCAGCATGGTCGGCATCCGCGATTCGAAAGACCCAGGCGGTCCCGCGCTCGCCTTCACCCCCGGCGAGTGGGACGCCTTCACCGACACCCTGAGTAACGGTGGGCTCGACCGGCCGTTCGCGTAGGTGGGATGGCGACGTGAAGTGAACGTCGACCCATGCCGAACACGGTGGTTCAAAAGCACCAGGAGCGATGCGAAGAGGGATTGCGTCGAGGTCGCGTTCCTGATGGGTGGCCGGGTCGGTGTCCGCGATTTGACGAATCCGGACGGCCCGGCCCTCACTTCACCGCCGATGAGTGGGACGCCTTCACCGGCATCATGATGAACGGAGGGTTCTCCCAACCACAGGCGTAGTCGGCCGGCGCAGCGAGTCGGCCGGGCGGCCCGCAGTCGGTGATTCCGCACGATTCCTGTTCCAGGAATAGGCGAGACCGAAAAGCGTTGCGCCACAGCCCTGCCGACGCAGCGGGACGGCCTGCTATCGGCACCGGATCTCAGCGCGCTCCAGGCCCGATCCGGCGCCCAGTTCCACCGCGTGTGCGCTCGGCCAGTCGGCACGTAACGCTGCCCCAGCGCCGATGGAGGTGGGTGCAGCGCGGCATCTTCGTGTCGGCATTCGCGACTGCCGATGTCAACGGTCCGCTAATCACCGCCAGTCAGCTGAAACGCCGAAAGGTACTGGGCAAGAGCCCGTTTCACTACAGGCGATCAAATCCTCACATCCGGCGGCCAGCGCCGCGCGCAGGGTATCGCGGACCGCGCCGAGTTCGGCCAGCTTGGCATCGACCTCCGCGAGCTTGGCCCGCGCACGGGTGCCCAATCCGGCATCGGCGCGCCGATGGTGGCCGGTGCCGGAAAGCAGGTCGGCGACCTCGTCGAGGCTGAATCCGAGCCGCTGGGCGGCCTTGATCACCCGCAGCACCGTCACCGCCTCCTCCGGATACAGGCGGTGCCCGCCGAGGGTGCGCTGCGGTTCGGCCAGCAGGCCGCGGCGTTCGTAGTAGCGCAGGGTCTGGGTGTTCACCCCTGCGGCGGCCGCGAGCTCGCTGGTGCGCAGCGCGGTCACCGTGCACCGCCGGTGGCGCGGGCGGCGAATGCGTCGAGCACCGCCGTATAGGCCGGTGGCACACCGACACTCAGCACCGGCCCTTCTTCAGTGGCGCTGAAGTCGAACACGAAGAACGAACAGCAGCCGGTCTCCCGCGCCGCGAGGTCTCGGGCGCGCGGCTCGGCGTCGGAGGCGAGAATCAGTTCCAGCCGATGCGGGTGCGGTCGACCGACAGCACGGACCGCATCAGCGAAGAACCGATCGAACTCGGTCACGCGGATCGGCTGCTCGACCGTGGGCAGGGTGCAGGCCGAGGGCACCCAGTCGTTCCGAGCCGGCGAAATCGTCATAGATCGACGGTAAACCTGTACCCCGGTAGCGGATGCAACCGCGAGATTCACCCGAGCACGACCACGAATGAATTCACAATTTTCTGTATACAGATTTCGATGTACCGTATGGGGTATGCAGACCTTGCCCGTGGCCCATACCGATGCGCTGGCTCGTTTCGGGCACGCTCTGTCGGATGCGACCCGCACCCGGATCCTGCTGAGCCTGCGTACCGGCCCGGCCTATCCGTCGGAGATGGCCGAGCAAATCGGAGTCTCCCGGCAGATTCTGTCCAATCATCTCGCGTGCCTGCGCGGATGCGGACTGGTCGTGGCGGTCCCCGAAGGCAGGCGTAGCCGTTACGAACTCGCCGACCGACGCATCGCCGCCGCCCTCGAGGACCTGCTCGGGCTGGTGCTCGCGGTCGATCCGGCCTGCTGCCCCGCCGCCGAGACCGAAGGCTGCTGCTGATGTCGCAGTCGCTGGGTATGCCGGGCACACCGTCGGCCGTGGCGGTCGGTCCGTCGTCGCAGCGGCGAGCGGTGCTGGCGCGGCGGATCCGCTGGTTCGTGGCCGCGACCATCTCCTACAACGTCATCGAGGCGATCATCGCCCTCACCGAGGGCAGCCGGGCGTCGTCGACCGCGCTGATCGGATTCGGACTCGACTCGGTGATCGAGGTGTCCTCCGCCGCCGCGGTGGCGTGGCAGTTCGCGGGACCGAACCCAGAGGCCCGGGAGAAGATCGCCCTGCGCATCATCGCGTTCTCGTTCTTCGCTCTCGCGCTCTACGTCACCGTCGACTCGATCCGCGGCCTGCTCGGACTCGGTGAAGCGCGCCACTCCCCCATCGGAATAGGCTTGGCCGCAATCAGTTTGGTGATCATGCCGATCCTGTCGGCCGCGCAGCGCCGCGCCGGTCGCGAACTGGGCTCCGCCAGCGCGGTCGCCGATTCCAAACAAACCCTGCTCTGCACCTACCTGTCCGCGGTGCTGCTCGTCGGCCTACTGCTCAACGCCCTGTTCGGGTGGTCGTGGGCCGATCCGATCGCCGCACTGGCCATCGCCCTGATCGCGGTGAAAGAGGGGGTGAACGCCTGGCACGGCGACACCTGCTGCCCCGCCCCAGTCGCACAGCAGACCGACGATCACAGCTACGACTGCTGCGACCACCAGCACCCTTGATCCCGCGTGTAAGTAGCCGCACATCGGTGCAAAAATCCGTTGCCGAGCCATTGGGACCACTGCTACCTTTCCCGCAGCCGTGCAAGAGAACGAGGAGGTGGTACCCGTGAACGCAATATCGACATGGGTGCTCCCCTCCGGGGTCACGGTCGGGCGATAGGTCGTCCGGGAGCGCCGCGCGACAGCACTCCCGAAAGGCACGACCATGCACTTCACCTCCGAACAGCGTCTCGGCGACGACGTCCTCGAACGCAAGTTCACTCTCGGCGAGATCCCCGGCATCCTGTGGACGCCCGTATCCGCCTCCGCACCGACACCGCTGATCCTGCTCGGCCATCCCGGCGGGCTGGACAAGATGTATCCGCGTCTGGCGGGCCGGGCTCGGCACGCGGTGGCGGAAGGCTGTGCCGCGGCCACCATCGAACTCCCCGGCAGCGGTGACCGGCCTCGTTCCCCCGACGCCGAGCAGGCCCGAGCCGATCTGCGCCGGGCAGTCCAGGCCGGCGAGCCCGTCGACGCCGAAATTGTGGATCGGCTCGTCCTTCCCTTGGTAGACAAGGCCGTACCGGAATGGCGGGCCACCCTGGACGCCCTCCTGTCACTGCCCGGAATCGGCGGCCCGGTCGGGTTCTCGGGCGGGGTGATCGCCATCGGGGTCCGGCTGGCGGTCGTCGAGCCGCGCATCGCGGCCGCCGTCCTGTTCGCCGGAAGTTTCGTGCCCCGCAGCATGTTCGACGAGGCACATCAGGTCACCATTCCGCTGCTGGTCCTGCTGCAGTGGGACGACGAAGGAAACGACCGGCAGCAGGCCCTGGACCTGTTCGACGCCTTCGGCTCGAAAGAGAAGACGCTGCACGCCAATATGGGCGGGCACACCGGCGTCCCGCAGTTCGAGGGAGATGACGGAAGTCGTTTCTTCGCACGGCATTTGAAGTGAGAACGGGCGGTCCGGCCGACAGCAGCGAGGAGCTGCCGGCCGGGCTGTCGATCAGTTTTCGGGCAGGGTTCGGGCGACATCGTCGATCGTGCGCGTCAAACGCGGCGCCGCCTCGTCGATGTCGTGAGCCGACAACGCCTGGTTGACGATCAGCCAATCCTCGATGTCGTCACCGCTCACGTACTTGCGAAAACAGTTGTAGATCGCGTAGTAGGCGAACTCGACCGGATCGGGGAAGACGAGATCATCGTCTTGCATCGCGCAAATGGGTTCGAGATATCGATCGCGCACACCCGCGAGATCCATACCGGCCCGGGCGGAGCGAAGGGCATCGGCCGGAAGCTCGACCTCCACCTTATGCCGCATCCCGACAACCGAGTCGCGATAGCGCAGCTCGCGGGGCTCGCCCCGGACGTAATCGACCCACGTCGACAGCGCATCCTCGCACAGCGACAGATGAACCTGTCGTCTGTGCTCAGCTCCCAGCTGGAAGAAGAGATCGCTCGGCGTCATGAAGGGCACTCTGCCAGAACGTGGATTGCCCTGGTGTCCGGGCGACACGCCCGCTCACAGCGTGTAGGTGAGGGTCAGGACCTCCTGCTGGGCCTCCGTCGCCTGGCCGGAGATTTCGACGAGTTCCCCCGTACCCGACCCTGGAACAATGGTCCCGTAGGTGCTCTGGGTATCTCCCTGCATCACACCGCCATGCTGAATGACGAAGGACCCCCGACGCCCGTCGAGGATGCCCTCGACGCGCTCCGAGGCAACGAATCCGGCGCCGGAATCTCCCTGGGCGGTAAGCACTTCCACCACACCCGAGCCTTCGATCACACCGCTGTAGCTCTTGCGGATCTGCACCCGTGTCAGCTTGGGGCCCACGTCCGGCTGGTCATAGACCGTCTCGGTGAAATCGATGATCTGGAAACGCGCTTCGACGGTGCGGGCCTGGTGCTGATCGGTCATGCCCGCGAGCTTATTTAGGCGGCCGCCGGGAGATTCCGACGGGTCGTACCCGTTGCCCCGCGTCCGTACCGCAGCGGACCACAGCCGAAACCTCCTCTCAGGCCGCAGCCGCGCATCCCGACCCGCATCGCGCGGCGAAATTCCTCCGGAATGGTTGGCTGACAAGCCTTTACATCGCATACGCGTCTCCGTCGTGCCAGGATGAAGCGTATGACTCCGGTTCCCGAAGGCCATGCAGTTCCCGCCGATCCGACACCGGTGAGCGGCTACGACAGCATTGCCGAGGGCTACGCGACCGAAAACGAGACCGGCCTCCTGCACGCGTACTACAACCGGCCCGCGATCGTGGAACTCGCCGGAGAGGTGTCCGGGCGGCGAATCCTCGACGTCGGCTGCGGCCCGGGTCTACTGTTCGCCGCGCTGCGTGACCGCGGCGCCGTCGTGACCGGAATCGACGCGAGTACCCGGATGCTGGAGCAGGCCCGGCAACACCTCGGCGCCGACGCGGAGCTGCGAGTCGCCGACCTGGCCGACCCGTTGCCCTTTCCCGACGGCGGGTTCGACGACGTCGTCGCGTCTCTGGTGTTGCATTACCTGCGGGACTGGGGACCGGCTCTCGCCGAGCTGCGACGCGTGCTGGTCCCCGGCGGCAGGCTCATCGTCTCGTTCGAGCATCCTTTCGCCAACTTCCTCGGCCAGCGGTTGGCCGGACACTCGACCGACTATTTCCAGACCCGAAACCGAATCGACGAATGGACCATGGGTGGCCAGACCGCACGACTGAGTTTCTGGGATCGGCCATTACACGCGATGACCGACGCCTTCACCGCGGCCGGCTTCCGCATCGGCGTCATCAGCGAACCGCCGGCCCTGCCCGCCGCTCGCGATCTGGTCCCCGAGGTGCTCGGCGACAGCACCGACAACAGATTCCTGTGCTTCCTGTTCTTCGTCCTGCACGCCGACTGACGCTCGCAGTCAGTCGTGAGCCGCGAAGGGCAGGATGGTGCAACGACCAGCCGGCCCGTCCGATGTGAAGGAGGCGACCTGAGATGACCGGACGCCCATTGTCCGTCGAGGAATGCGACCGACTCTGGAAAGCCTGGACGCCCACCGAAGTCGCCGAACGACTGTCGGGCACCCCGACGGCCTGGTACGTCGCGGCCGGGTGGGCGCTGGACCTGTTCGTCGGCGGCCTCGGACGTGCGCACTCCGATCTCGAAATCGGTATTCCCCGTGAGCAATTCAACGAAATCGCGGAAGCGTTCCCCGGCTACGAATGGGACGTCGTCGGCGACGGGCACGCCTGGCCATACCCGGAGGAAGCCGGCAACCACCATCAGACGTGGCTGCGCGAACCGGCGACCGGGCTCTATCGCCTCGACGTATTCCGCGAGCCGCACTGCGGCGGTCGATGGGTGTGCCGCCGCGACGCCTCGATCACCCTGTCCCACGACGAGCTGATTCTCCGCACCGCCGACGGCATCCCCTACGTGATCCCCGAGGTCGTACTCCTGTTCAAGGCGAAAGCCCGGCGAGCCAAGGACGAGGCCGACTTCCTGCACGCACTCCCCGCGATGGACACCTCACGGCGATCCCGATTGTCCGGATGGCTGTCTCGAGTGCACCCCGGCCATCCCTGGCTCGAAACCCTCTCGGATTACGGCGCCCTCGAGCCGAATGATCACGTATCAAAAACAGAGTATTTATGAGCGGTCGGGCGATCGTGGGAGGTTGTGAGATTCCGGTTGTGACCTTCGGCGATGGCGCGGGATCTTCGGCGTTATCTGGCGGGTTGTTCGTCGCTGAACAGGTGCAGTTGCTGCGGTGCGGGGTCAGGGCCGCCGAGTTTGCGTAGGCAGCGGGCGCAGGTGATTTCTGCGCGTGTTGGTTCCAGTGCGGTAGGTGACCATCCGGCGACGCCGGTGTGGCACAGCAGTTCTGGGGCTTGTTCGTCGCCGATCCAGTGGCCGAGGCTGACTGCGTGCACGGTGCGTCCGGCTCGGACGACAGCGTGGACGCCGGGGTCACCGAATACTGCCCGCGCGGAGGCGGCCAGCGGGGCAATGTCGGTCATGTGCCCAACGATAAGGGCAGCCTCCGACACTGCGGCCTGTCGGCAAGTTGGTCGTTCAGATGGTGCCGATGAAGAGGGATTCGCGGGTGGTGTCGACGACTTCGTTGGTGATGGTGTGGAGTTGGTTGATGTCCATGATTCGGTGGATCTGTGCCAAGAGGCGGGTGGTGAGCCGGAAGTTGCCGCCGGTGATGCGGATCCGGTGCGGTCGTGGTGGTCTCGAAGTGCGTCGAGGCTGGGGGTTGTGAGCCGGTCGGCCTCGTCGATGACGACCAGTTCGGTGCAGAGAAGGGATGGGGAATTGTCATGAAACGCAGAGGGTTACGACGACAGATCGCCGCAGTCGCCGCCGCGGCGGTGGCTTGCACGGTGGCTGTCGGCGCAGCGGAAGCAGCCCCCTCGCAGAACCCAGTGGTGGTGAATCTGCCTGCGCCGACGGGCTATTACCCGGTCGGTGTCACTGATTGGTACCTCGACGATGCCGACCGCGCGGATCCGTGGACAACGGGACACCGCGAACTGATGGTGCAGATCTGGTACCCCGCCGCCGACCGGCCGACGGCACCGACTGCGGCATGGATGCCGCCCGGCGGCCGGGAAGAACAGGCCGAATACCTCACCAGACTCGGTGTCCCCGCCGGCAGCTGGACTCTGGCGCCCAGCCACAGCCGCCGCGACGCACCCGCCCGCGCCGACGGACGAACGTTCCCCGTGCTGCTGAACTCACCCGGTATGGACGACACGACCGGATGGAGCACCGCTCAGGCCGAAGACCTCGCCAGCCACGGCTACATCGTGGTCGCGATCAACCACACCCACGAAGCGTTCGCGGTGCAGTTCCCCGATGGACACACCGAACACACTCAGGTGCCACTGGATTCACCGCAACACATCCTTCCCGGTCTACTCCTGCCGACCAGGGTCGCCGACACACGCTTCGTCCTCGACCAACTGACCGCTGCCACCGAACAGCCGGGACGCGCTGGACTCCCACCGCAACTCGCCGAGGATTTCGACCTGTCGAAGGTCGGAATGTTCGGTCACTCGCTGGGCGGGTCGACAACCGTGCAGACCATGCACGACGACCACCGTGTCCGGGCCGGTGCCGATCTGGACGGCCCGATCCTGGGCTCTGTCGCCGCGGATGGACTCGACCGGCCGCTGCTGATGCTGGCCAGCGACACCTCGCCCTGGTTCGGCAATCCTGGCTGGGAACCGCGCTGGGCAACCAACACCGGGGTGAAGATCCCCCTGCGCATCGCAGGGACCCAGCACATGTCGCTGTGCGACCAGCAGATCATCCTGCCGCAACTGACCGCGGCCGGCTTGCTCGAGCCCGCCAAGAAGGCCGAAGCAGTCGGCACCATCGACACAGCCCGTTCGATCGACCGCAACGGGCATACCTGCTTGCCTACTTCGACGCCAACTTCAGCCAGCCCGGCGCCGACATCCCCCAAACGCTCGCCAGGCTCGCTCAGCCGGAGATGCTTCCTCACCGTGAAGCCAGCCTGCATACGTAGATCTGGGGTATGCGTTGAGCCGCCACTTCGCATACCGTTCCGCTCGATCTCTTCCTCGTCGGCGTCGGCCGGCGGGGCCCGCGGTCGGTCCTGACCACAGAATCGTGGTCCGCCTAGAGCAACTCGATCTCATCGAATCCGACGGTCAAGCTGTGGCGGCGTTCTCGTAGTACGTTCCCTTCGCGATGCGCGACGCCTTCACTGAAGCTGAGGCGAAGTCGCGCCCGGCGGTCGTCTACCTCCTGTACGACCGCGCAGATGCCGTTGAACGGTCCCGCTGGGAAGTAGACGACATCACCCGGCTCGTATTCGCGAATGCTCATCGGCTCAAGATAGTTGGCTTTGATTGTTCGACGGCCCATCAGCTAGAACGACACCTTCGAGCCGTGCGGTTGGGGTACAAGCCCATACCGACAGAACGCCGAAGGTCACAGTCGGGGTCGACATCGCGCCGGGTTCCTATTTCTGTATCAAAAATAGGAGTATTTATGAGACGGTAGGGCGATCGTGGGAAGTTGTGAGATTCCGGTAGACGGTTGCGCGGGATACGCCCAGGGTCGCGGCGATCTCGTCGACGGTGTATTCGCCGGAATCCCGCATGCGGCGAGCGGAGTCGACCATGTCGGGGGTCATCGCACCCGGGCGGCCGCGGGCGGTCCGATGTCGTGGGGCGTCGACGGGTCGCTCCGGCGGACGAGCAGTCTCACGAGGCGGTGATCCACCCAGCAGTCGGCGGACGCCGTCGAGAATCGCTGCGCGTAACTGTTTTTCGGGCTGGTCGGCGAAGAACACCACCGGATCGCTCAGCGCCGCGTAGATCTGCGCGGCCCGTACCCGCGCGGTGAAATCGGCGTCGGGGCCGGCGAGTAGGTCCTGCGCGGTCAGGGCGATGTCGCGCAGCCGCCGATAGGTCGCGGGGTCGGCCGACAGTGCCTGGTCCTGCATGTGGATCCGCAGCACCGACCGATGCCGGAGCCAGGTGTCGAGGAGCCCTTCGGCCACCGCCCACCGTCGTGCGTCCGCATTCCGGACGGACCGGACGGATTCGAGCATGGCCTCGGTGTCTACCAGCAGTGGTTCGACCAGAGCGACCACGATGTCGATCTTGCTCGAAAAGTGATAGAGCACAGCGGTTTTGGTCAGACCGACCCGCTCGGAGATTTCCCGCACGGATACCGCGTGGTAGCCACGTTCGGCGAACATCTCCAGCGCGGTGCGCAGGATTCGAGTACGCGAATCGTCAGTCACGGTTCCGAATTCTACCCCCTTGACTGACCGACGGTCAGCGACCTATCGTGAGACTACTGACCAATGGTCAGTAATTGTGAAACAAGGAGGACGCGGTGAAGAACGAGCGGATTCTGATTTCCGGTGCCGGTATCGCCGGCCAGGTGTTGGCGTACTGGCTTGCGCGACACGGATTCCGGCCCACGGTGGTCGAACGAGCAGTCGGGCTACGGACCGGCGGCCAAGGGGTGGATATCCGCGATCAGGCGATCGAGGTGGCCGAAAAGATGGGAATCATGGCGCGGGTGCGGGACTCCGCGGCCGATGTCGCGGGCATGAGGTTCGTCCGCGCCGACGGACGCGACCTCGCTCGGATCGACATGCAGGGAATCAAAGACAAGTACGGCAGCACCGAGGCGGAGATCATGCGCGGCGATCTCGTCCGAATCCTGCACGACCTCACCGCCGAAAACGTGGAGTACATCTTCGCTGACTCCATCCGCGGGCTCGAGCAGGACGACGACGGTGTCACCGTCTCCTTCGAGCACGCGCCGATGCGACGCTTCGACCTGGTGATCGGCGCCGACGGCCTGCACTCGACCGTCCGGCGACTGGTCTTCGGCCCGGAGGCCGACTACGTCCGGCACATGGACTACTACTTCGCCTTCGGAAACACCGACTCGACGCTGGGACCCGATCGATGGATGACGGTCTTCAACACTCCCGGCCACTTCGCCGGGGTCTACCGCTCGGGCAACCACACTCAGGCCAAGGCATATCTCATGTTCCGCAGTCCACGGCGCGATATCGATCCGCGCGACCAGGAGGCGGCGCGGGCGCTGCCCGCCACCGAGTTCCGTGGCGAAAACGCCTGGCACGTACCGGAATTGCTGAGGGGTGTACTCGCCGATCCGGACGCCTACATCGACACCCTCGGCCAGGTCCGCATGCGGTCATGGTCGATCGACAGGGTCGCGCTGGTGGGTGACGCCGCCTACTGCGCGTCTCCGGCCTCCGGCGCCGGGGCCGAACTGGCGTTGATCGGGGCCTACCGGCTCGCCGGTGAGCTCGCGGCCGCCGCCGGTGACCATCGCCTCGCCTTCCGGCGGTATGAGCAGGCCCACCGACCGTTGGTCGACCGCAAGCAACAGATCGGTCCCAACCTTCGACTGATGGCACCGAAATCACGGCTCGGCATTGCGGTGCGCAATCTCATCACCCGCCTGCCGCTCCTGGAATCGATGGCCGGAATGGAACGCATCATGGCTCCCAAGGCCCCCGAGCAACTCCCCGACTACGACCTGCCGGCAGCTTCGATTGCGCAATGAACCGGACCGGCTCGCCGTCGAGGTCGGTCCAACTTCGGGCGAATTCCAGGGGTCGTCGCAACACTGCTGGTGATCGACTATGGACGGGAGCATAGCCGGGCGCTTCGTCGGTCATCGGAAGCACTGTGTCGGCTGCCCGGTCTACTCTGCGCCGCAATCGATCTCGGCGCACAGAACGACCGCACGGCGGCATGTGAGCGCGTTGTCGGCTTCTGCTTCGTTGCGTGCGGGTGTGCACGGTTTTCGGTCGTATGTGTAGCTCTGGGGTCAGGGCGTTGCCGGACCGATCAGAGGGACGAGGTGGCGGGCGGCGAAATCGCGCATATCGGCTCGAGTGCGCAATTGCGGTGGCGCGTCCGGGATCAGGACCAGGGAGTGGATCAGGCGCACGATCATCGCCGCGGTGACGTCGACGGTGTCGTCACGGTGCTGACCGGGCCGCACGGCGAGGATCTCGCGGGCGACGAATTCTGTTACCAGAGCGAGAGATGCCGCCGCGTCAACGGTGATCGTCGCCAAGGTGTGTTCCCGGTCCACGGCAAGGGTTTTACGCAAGATGGGGTGCTCGCGGAGTTCAGTAAGGGTGAGCGCGAACCCGTCGATGATCCGCTGGGGGGCATCATCGATGGCCCGCAGCCGTGCCGCCATGCGATCGAGGAAGCGAGAAACTTCGCGGAGCACCGCGGCACGCACGATCTCGTCCTTGGCTCCGATGCGCCGGTACACGGTAGCCCTGTTGATCTTCGCGCGGCGCGCGATGTCCTCGATCCCGACCCGGCTGATCCCGAGCTCGGCGAACAACTCCAGCGCCGCGTCCAGGATCCGCGCATCGGTGGAGTCTTCGCCGACGGGGTCGAGCAGCTGGGCGTAGCTGGGCATTGCCGGTGTCATCGCGCCCGTCCCTTCCAATTTTCGATGGGGCCCTGGTGATGCTACCGAATCTATGTCACTATGCGACAAAGAAGTAAATTCATCGCATTGATTCACGAGTCGACAGAGAGGTCCTCGCCATGCACCCGGTACCTACCGACGCCACCTCCCGCACCGACCTGCCCGAGGCACCACTGGGCCCGGGCTCGCTGCTGTGGACCTACCTGGGTGATCGCCGATTGCTGTTGTTCCTCGGCCGGACCGGGGTGATGCAGAACATGCATCCCGCCGTGGGCGCGGCGCTGCAGGCTCATTCGAATTTCTTCGACGACCCGTGGGACCGGTTGCTCCGATCGATCCCGCAGATTCTCGGCACCATCTACGACGCCGACGCCGAACAGACCGCGGCCCGGGTGCGGGACTATCACAAACCACTCAAGGGCACCGACTCCCGAGGCCGCCGGTACCACGCACTCAACCCCGAGGTGTACTGGTGGACCCACGTCACGTTCGTCGAAACCGTGATCGCGATGAACGAACACTTCGACACCCCCCTCACCGATGCCGAGAAGAACCAGCTCGTCGCCGAATCCGTCACCTGGTGGCGTCGCTACGGCCTGTCGGACCGGGTCGTGGTCAGCGACTACGCCGAATTCCACCGGCACTGGCAGCACACCATCGAGAACGAGCTCGAATCCAACGCCACCACCGACTACGCGTTCGCCCTGGGCGGCCACCGGATTCCCGCCCCACCCGGCCTCCCGGAACCCGTGTGGTCAGTGATCTGGCGGCCGGTGATGGCGCTCAACGTCTGGCTCGGCATCGCCCTGCTGCCGCCCCGCTGCCGCGAGCTACTGGGCCTGACTTGGAATCGGCGCGACCAGCGACTGTTCGACCTTTTCGCCGCCACCATCCGTACCACCTGGCCACGACTACCCGAACGCCTGCGCTACTTCCCCCGCGCCCACACGGCCATCCGACGCACCAAACCCACTCGGGGTGTCCCGGTCTCGCAACGGATCTCACTCGAACACCCTCAACTCGGCATGAGCGCGCGGTGACAGTATCGAGGTGCTCCCGATTGTGGGCCGATAGATCGGTGCTTTTCGGAAAGCATTGGCGCAGAAGGCGGTTCGTGTTCTCGTTGGAACCACGTTGCCAGGGTGAGTGCGGATCGCAGAAGTAGACCGGCAGGTCGGCAACAATAGTGAATTCGTGATGCAGGTGCGTCTCGCTGCCTTGATCCCAGGTCAGCGATCGCTTCAGATATGCCGGTAGGCGGTGCCATTGTTCCAACTAGGGCATCGCGAACCAGATCTGGAGCACGGCCCGACGGTAGATGCAACAGCATCACGTAACGGCGTGGATCGCTCGACCAGGGTTCCGTTGGATCGGGGTGTTGCGACGACTCCCAGAACCCACGTCGTCCGAGATCAGGAATCCTCGTCCTTGCGAAGTTCGTCCGGCGGTTTGTTCTCGGTGATCTGCTCGTCGACCGAGTCGGCGAAGGCGGTACCGGCGACCATGCCGTCGGTCCCGGGTACGACGACGCTCGCGCGTGCACCCGGCTCGTAGATCTCGTCCAACCTTTCGGCTTCCTTCTTCGCCTGCTCGCGGGTTTCCTCATCCGGTTCGGGTGCGACCGTCTCGGCGGGCTTCGTGGTTGATTCCGATGTGTTCTCCGTCATACCGCAGTGGTTCCCGCCCATCCCGCTCTTACACGAGCTCTGCGATCATCGAGGGTCGGCGTTCGACATCGGGGCCGGTGGGAGGAAACACGGATGACCACGATGCGGCGGTTCTGGATCGAATTCGTTCCGGACGAGAACTACGACGCCCGATTCCGGCGGGGTGCCGGCGTGACCGGCGTCGACGCGCGGGATTGCCTGTCGATGGTTGCGGCCCAGTTCCCCGACGGAGTGCTGGCGACCGTGCACCGGATTACCGTCGACATCTCGCTGGCAGAACCACTGCCGGGGAACCCCCGCTTTCTCGGAGTCCCGGCGTGGCGCGGCGTGTGGTACCCACCCGCGAATCTCGGAACCGGGCCGACTCTCGACATCGACCGACGCGGTGCTCCCGCCGTCTACCCGACGCCGGTCACGGCATCACGAGGCCGAGTGCGGACCGGCGAAACCCCTCACAAGACATTCACGTGGTGGGACGAGATCCCCCACATCAATGGACTGCGCTGGGCGCTGGTCGGCATGCACTGCGCCGAGCACCGAGACGGAATGCGGCAAATTGCCTCAGTGCTGCGTGACGCCTGCGCCGCGGATCCGACCCTGGGGTTGTTGGTGCGCGACGCGCTCGACTACATGATCGCGTGGCGACCGACGCCGGACGAATGGTTCGATCCGACCGGAATCAGGTTCGCCGATCAGGAGGCACTCGGCGAGTACCTGCGAGCCTTCCGCGACTACCTGCTCGGAGGTCGCGCGGAGCCGATCTCGGTCTCCCCTACTACTCCGGCTTGCGACTGGTGAATTCGAAGGATCCGCCGTCGAGGCCCCAAGAGATGATCCGTTCGGGGTGGATGCGGATGACCGCGCGTTCCTGGGGCGGGAACGGGGGCTCCTCGTCGTCGAGTGCGACGGCCGTGCCGCGAACCTCGATGCCGCGAATTTCGTACGGCTCCAACGAAACCTGTTGGTCGACGACGAACGACACGCGGCTGCCGGCCTCGACGTTGCGGTACTTTCGGCTGGCGCGCATCCGCATACCGCCGATGTCGATGGTGCCGTCGGCGTTCACCCGGTAGTTGGTCGGGTTGTTCTGCACGACACCGTCGGGCGACACCGTGGCCAGGCGGCCGATCCCGGCCTCGGCGAGGAACTTCTGTTCGTTGATGGTGAAGGTCATGTCGATCACTCCTCGGTGAAGTCGAAATCAGTTGTGCCCCCGGCGATCAGCCGGAAGTGGCGGTGGCGCCGAGCGCGGATACTTCGGCCGCTCGAGCCGAAATCTATCATCGCTAGCGACTAGAGCGAAGGTAGCATCTGGGTCGATAGATTGTCTAGTACTGCTAGATTTCCGACCAGGGGAAGCCGATCGCGCTCGAATACACAACGATCTCGGCGGCACCGATGAATTTTCTATGACCCCGCCGTCGACACCTCTGTTGGATACACCGAAAGCACTGGGCACGTTCCAGCGCGGGAAATGCACAGGGAGGCAACGATGGACACCGACAGACCCGAGCAGGAACCTACGACCCGGTCAGTGATCGGCACGAGTGAGCAGGGGGCGCAGTGAGCGGCACGAGAGTGTTGGTGGCGGGGGCGAGTATCGCGGGGCCCGCGCTGGCCCACTGGCTCGTCCGGCGGGGCGCCGAGGTGACCGTGGTCGAGCGAGCTCCCGAGCTGCGCCCCGGCGGACAGGCCGTGGACGCGCGCGGTGTGACCAAAGAGGTCATCCGGCGGATGGGGCTCGACGCCGCGGTGCGCGCGGCGCGCACCGAGACCGCCGGCGCGTACACCGTGGACGCGGACGGCGCGGTGCTGGAAACCTTCCGCGCGGACGACGACGGCGGCGACGGGTACATCACCGAGATCGAGATCCTGCGCGGCGACCTATCCCGGGTGCTCTATGACGACACCCGCGACGATGTCGAGTACCTGTTCGGCGATCGGATCGCCGAGCTCAGCCAGGACACGGACGGGGTCGACGTCGTCTTCGCGAGCGGCGCGCGGCGGCGCTTCGACCTGGTGATCGGGGCGGACGGACTGCACTCGGCACTGCGCGCGATGGTCTTCGGCCCGCGCGAACAGTTCATCCGTCACCTCGGGCAGGGGCTGGCTTTCTACAGTGTGCCCAACGAATTCGGCATCGACCGCTGGGTGGTCGACTTCCAGGAGTCCGGGCGGTCCGCCGGCCTGCGGCCCATCCCGGACACCACCCACGCAATGGCGATGTTCTCCTTCCCCGCCGCGGACCTCGACGTCGACTACCGCGACATCGAGGCCCAGAAGCGTCTGCTCCGAGACCGGATGGCCGGCATGGGCTGGCTGACCCCACGCATCCTCGAGCACCTCGACGACACCCCGGACTTCTACCTCGACCAGGTCGCCCAAGTGGTGATGGACCGCTGGTCGAGTGGACGAGTGGGGTTGCTCGGCGACGCCGCGTTCAGCTCGTCGCCACTGTCGGGGCAGGGCACCGGGCTGGCCCTGGTCGGCGCCTACCTGCTGGCCGGAGAGCTCGCGGCCGCCGACTGGGACCCGGAGGTCGGCTTCGCCCGCTATGAGGAACAGATGCGCCCGTACGTGGAGGCCAACCAGGAGATCGGCCGATTGCACGCGCGCAGCCGCGAGGTCGCCGGACCCGACTCCGAGCCGGGCCCCGATTTCACCGGCGAATGGTTCACGGAGCTGATCGACCGCGCGCTCAACGGTGTGGACCTGCCCGATTACGCAGGGGTGCCCGACTCCAGGAACACGGCCGCGCCGAGCACGTCATCGGCCGCGGTGCGGTAGGCCGCCGCCGGCGCGCAATTCAGAACATCCCGTTCGGGATCTGATCGGATTCCGGAACGGGCTGGACCACATCCCAATGTTCGACGATCCGCCCGTCCTCGAGCCGCCAGATGTCCACGACGGCGACGTCGGGCTCATCACCGCCGGGAGACATCCGGTAATGCAGCACCACGTAGTCGTCCTCGGCGATGACCCGCGCGAGTTCGAGAGTTGCGCCGGCGACCGGGGCGGAGGTGATGAACTCGATGAATTCATCACGCCCGCTCGGGTTTCCGGGGCTGTGCTCGACGAAGTTCTCGTGCAGCAGGGTGCGGAGTACGTCGATGTTTCCTGCCGCGAACTCTCGGAATCCGTCGACGACGAGTTGCTTGTTGGTTCTGTCCATGTGACGACTGTTGCGGAGATGCGCGGGGTGCGTCGATTACATGGCGTGTAATGGCGGCCGCGCGCGGTGACCGAGCAGACTCTGGGCATGGCGAGCGACCGGACGATCGGAGAACTGCTGCGCGAATGGCGGCACCGCAGTCGGCTGAGTCAGCTGGACCTGGCGATTCAGGCGGAGGTGTCGCCTCGCCACATCAGCTTCGTCGAGACGGGACGCACAATTCCCAGCAGCGCGATGGTCCTTAATCTGGCCGAGCAGCTTCGGGTGCCCTTGCGGGAACGCAATCGGCTGCTGGTCGCCGCCGGGCATGCGCCGGTGTTCCGGGAGCATCCGCTGCACGATCCTGATCTGGCCCGAGTGCGCGAGATGGTCCAGCAGGTGCTGCTGGGGCACGAACCCTATCCGGCGCTCGCAGTGGATCGTCGTTGGAATCTGTTGTCGGCCAACAGCGCAGTCGAGGTATTCCTGCAAGGAGCCGATCCGGCGCTGCTGAAGCCGCCGATCAACATGATGCGCGTGGGGCTGCATCCGGATGGGCTGGCGCCGAGACTCCGCAACCTGGAACAAGTGCGCGGGTACCTGCTCCCCCGGCTCGCCCACCAGGCCGCGCGCACGGGAGATCCGCAGCTGCACGCGTTGTACGAGGAACTGGCGGAGTTCGGCCCCGCACACGAGCCTCCGCCTCCCGACCCCACCGACATCGCGCTGCCCATCCGGATCGCGCATCACGGGACCGAGCTGTGCTTGGTCAACACGGTGACGACGTTCGGCGCGGCCTTCGATATCACGCTCGACGAGATCGCCATCGAAGCCTATTTCCCCGCCGATCTCGCGACCCGCCGGTTCTTCCGGGCGAGCAGAACGTCCGATGTTTCGCCGTAGCCGATCCTGTCCGAGACTCGGGCCCGCCTGCCGAGGCCGACTGGTACCCTCGCCTCGTGCCTGTGATCGTCGCCACCATCACCCCGAAGCCCGAAAAATTCGACGAGGTCGCGGAAGTTCTCACCCGCCTCATCCCGGAGGTCCACGCCGAGGACGGGTGTGAGCTCTACGCCCTGCACCGGGGCAAGGACCGTTTCGTGTTCGTCGAGAAGTGGCGGGACATGGCAGCGCTGGGTGCCCACGGCGGCTCACCGAACCTCAAAGCCTTGAACGAAGGACTCCAAGGGCTGGTAACCGGCACGCTGGACGTGCAGGTCCTCGAAGCCGTCCCGGCGGGCGACCCGGACAAGGGCGCCCTCTAGTTCCGTTCAGCCGCGGGTAACTGCCCGGGCCGCTGTCGACAGCGGCCCGGGCAGTTGCTCAGACCCGCTCTTTGGAGCGCGTCCGCACGCGCAGCGCGATCGGCTTCTGGGTTTCGGCGAAGAAGTCGTTGCCCTTGTCGTCGACCACGATGAAGGCGGGGAAGTCTTCGACGTCGATCTTCCAGACCGCTTCCATGCCGAGTTCCGGATATTCGAGGACCTCGACGTTCTTGATGCAGTCCAGGGCAAGGCGGGCGGCGGGGCCGCCGATGGAGCCGAGGTAGAAACCGCCGTGCTCCTTGCACGCCTTGGTCACCTGCGCCGAGCGGTTGCCCTTGGCGAGCATGACGAACGACCCGCCGGCGGCCTGGAACTGGTCGACATAGGAATCCATGCGCCCCGCGGTGGTCGGACCGAACGAACCCGACGCGTAACCCTCGGGGGTCTTGGCGGGACCGGCGTAGTAGACGGCCATATCGCGCAGGTACTGCGGCATCGGCTCGCCGGCGTCGAGGCGCTCCTTGATCTTGGCGTGCGCGATGTCGCGGGCCACCACCAGCGGACCGGTGAGCGAGAGCCGCGTCTTCACCGGATACTTCGACAGTTCGGCGCGGATCTCCGACATCGGCCGGTTGAGGTCGACCTTCACCACGTCACCGCCGAGGATCTCGTCGGTCTGCTCCGGAAGGTATTGCGCCGGTTCGCGTTCCAACTGCTCGAGGAACACGCCCTCGGGGGTGATCTTGGCCAGCGCCTGCCGGTCGGCCGAACACGACACCGCGATCGCGACCGGGCAGCTCGCCCCGTGGCGCGGCAGGCGGATCACACGCACGTCGTGGCAGAAGTACTTGCCGCCGAATTGCGCGCCGATACCGAAGGATTGGGTCAGCTTGAAGACCTCCTCCTCCAGCTCCAGGTCCCGGAAGCCGTGCGCGGCCATCGAACCTTCGGTCGGCATCGCGTCGAGATAGTGCGCGGAGGCGTATTTCGCTGTCTTGAGGGCGAATTCGGCGCTGGTGCCGCCGATGACCACGGCCAGGTGGTACGGCGGGCAGGCGGCGGTGCCCAATGAGCGGATCTTCTCGTCGAGGAATTCCAGCATCCGGGTGGGGTTCAGGATGGCCTTGGTTTCCTGGTAGAGGAACGACTTGTTCGCCGAGCCGCCACCCTTGGCCATGAACAGGAACTTGTAGGCCGGATGCGTGGGATCGCCTGCGGTGGAATACAACTCGACCTGCGCCGGCAGGTTCGAGCCGGTGTTCTTCTCGTCCCACATGGTGATCGGCGCCAGCTGCGAGTACCGCAGGTTCAGCTTGGTGTAGGCGTCGAACACACCGCGCGAGATCCATTCCGCGTCGTCGCTGCCGGTGAGCACACCCTCGGACTTCTTGCCCATCACGATCGCGGTACCGGTGTCCTGACACATCGGCAGGATGCCGCCGGCGGAGATGTTGACGTTCTTGAGCAGGTCCAGCGCGACGAAACGGTCGTTACCGGAGGACTCCGGATCGTCGATGATCTTGCGCAGCTGGGCCAGGTGCGCCGGGCGCAGATAGTGGCTGATGTCGTGCATCGCCTCGGCGGTCAGCATCCGCAGTACGTCGGGGTCGACCTGCAGGAACGTGCGTCCGCCCGCTTCGAATGTGCTGACACCCTCGGTGGTCAGCAACCGGTAGGGGGTCTCGTCGGCTCCGGTGGGAAGCAGATCCGAATAGCGGAACTCAGGCGCGGTCACGAATCGCACTCCTTGTGTGTCTGCGGGTGCACTCGGCCGGCGGGAGAACCGCTCGCGGCCGAAACAACGCTCCGACTCTAATCAGCACACCGCGTCACACCGAGGTCAGGCCAGCCTAATCTTCATTGCCGAGTACAACGGTTGCACCTTCAACGTGGTGGGTGTAGGTGTCGATCCGATACCGCGACTTCGGGTATCGCCGACAGCGGGAAGGCAATACCATGACCGACGCAGAACCCTGGAGAGGAATTGTGACCGAACCCCGTTGGCTCGACGATCTCGAAACGCGAGCGTGGCTCGGCTTCGTCTTCACCCGTGATCTCATCGCCGCCGCCGTGGGCCGCGACTCCCTGCGCGCCTCGAATCTCACCTACGTCGAGTACACGGTGCTGGCCCGACTGGCCGACGCCACCGACCACCGGCGCAGCTTCGCCGAACTGGCCTCGGTGCTGGAATGGTCGCAGAGCCGGCTCTCCCACCAGATCACCCGCATGGAGAAGCGCGGGCTGGTTGCCCGCGAGGCCATCCCCGACGACGCCCGCCGCACCGCCGCCGTCCTCACTCCGAAGGGCGCGGAAGTGCTGGCCACCGCCGCTCCCGCCCACGTCGAGAGCGTCCGACGGCACATGATCGACGTCCTCGACCGCGACCAGCTGGCCGCACTCGCCGACATCTACGACACGTTGCTGACCCATCATCGCGCGCCGGATCCGGGCGGCGAGGCCTGCATCGACCACAGCGGCGCCGTGCCGCGCGAGCCCAGTCCGCAGCCGGGCTGATGGGGTGGCCGAGCACACACCTTCGCGACATGTTTCGATTGTTCGCCAGCGGGTATCGAGTGAGACTAGGCTCGACTGCGGCTTCTCGACGGCAGCCACGCGCGAGCGACCCCGACGAACCGACCTCCCTTAGGAAAGGGGCACGAGTTTTCATGTCCGACGTGTCCATCGGCCTCTCTCCGGATTCGATACCGGCGGGTCCGGTCGAGAATCTGCTGCCGCAACTGGTCGAACATCTGCGACAGAATCGCACTGAGCTACGTGAGGAATGGGCTCGTCGTATCGGGGACGCCGCACTGCTGACCGCGATGACCCCGGAGGAGATCTTCTCCGAGGCCACCTCCATCTACGACAACTACGTCGAGGCGCTGCAGACCGGTAGCGTCGAGGCGCTGCAGGCCTACGCCCGCGACCTGTCCGAACGCATCATCCCGCGAGGCGTCGAAACCGACGAGGTCGTCGGCATCGTGTTGCTGCTGCGAGATGTGCTCGCGCGCAGCCTGTTCGAGAAATACCAGTCCGACTTCGAACTGCTCAAGCGAGTACTGGACGCCTACGAGCCCGCCGCCAACCGGATCGCCAACACCGTGGCCATCTCGTTCGTGCAGGAGCGCGAGCGCGTCATCCGCCAGCAGCAGGAAGCCATCCGCGAGCTGTCGACGCCGGTGCTGCAGGTGCGTGAGCAGCTGCTGATTCTGCCGATCATCGGCGTGCTCGACAGCCAGCGCGCCCGCCAGCTCACCGAACAGCTGCTGCGCGCGATCCGCGCCAATCGCGCCAAGGTGGTCGTCATCGACATCACCGGTGTTCCGATGATCGACTCCACGGTGGCCAACCACCTCGTGCAGACCGTCGACGCGTCGAATCTGATGGGTGCCAACGTCATCATCACCGGCCTCTCGTCGGAGATCGCGCTCGCGCTGGTCACCATCGGCCTCGATCTGACGAAGATGAACGCGGTCGGTGACCTACAGGGTGGTATCGAGGAGGCCGAGCGACTGCTCGGCTACGAGATCTCGAGACTCACCGACCGCGACGGACGGTAGTCAAGGCCCCCTCATGCCGGTACCCATTCTGAAGCAGGGCACCTACCTGATCGCGTCCGTGCAATCGGCGCTCACCGACGCCGATACCGAACGCCTGCAGGACGACTTGATGACCTATGTCAGCAAGTATCGTGCCCAGGGAATCATCGTCGACGTCACGGCGATCGACGTCATGGACTCCTTCGCCGCCCGCTCCCTGCGTACCATCGCGCACATGACCAAACTGCGGGGTGCGGAGACGGTCATCGTCGGTCTGCAGCCCGAAGTGGCATTCGCGATGGTCCAGCTAGGCCTGACCTTCGAGGGCATGCATACGGCTCTGGACCTCGAGGAGGGGCTGGCCTGGCTCAACAGACAGCTGCCCAACGGCCGGCGAAGCGGTCGGTGATCGTGGCCTCCGACAACATGGTGATAGCGGTGAAGGTGTCGGGCGACATCGTGACCGCGCGTCAGGCAGGGCGGGAGCTGGCGACCGAGCTGGGTTTCACGTTGACCGACATCACCATGATTTCCACGGCCATCTCCGAAATCGCCCGCAATATCACGAGTTACGCCGGAACCGGTGAGATCCGGGTCGCGGTGCAGGAGCGCGACGGCCGCCGCGCCCTGGTCGTACAGGCCCAAGACCAGGGGCCGGGTATCCGGGACATCCCCCGGGCGCTGGAAGACGGCTACTCCACCGGCCGCGGACTCGGGCTGGGGTTACCCGGCGCGCGACGGCTGATGGACGGATTGATCGTGGAGTCGGCGCCCGGACAGGGAACGCTGGTGGAGATGTGGAAGTGGGTACCCACCGGTGCATGAGGACGGATCGGTCGGCACTGTCGAATGGGCGGTGGCGGGCCGGGCCCTGCCGGGTCAGCGCGTCTCCGGCGACCGGTCGGTGGTACTCGACGCCGGCGACGGTTCGGTGCTGTTCGCGGTGCTCGACGGACTGGGACACGGGGCCGCGGCCGCCGATGCCGCCGACCGGGCCGCGCAGGTACTCGCCGACAATCGCGCCGAACCGCTCGACGTGCTGATGGTGCTGTGTCATCGCGCGATGGCCGACACCCGGGGTGCGGCGGTCTCGCTGGTGCTGTTCACCGGCGACGACGAACTGCACTGGCTCGGGGTCGGCAACGTCGAATCCCGGGTGGTCGCCATCGGCCCCGGCAAGCCCGCGGTCCGCGCGACGGCGCTGCTGACCGGTGGGATCGTCGGCTATCTGCTGCCGCCGAATCTGCAGACCCAGACCGTGGCGATCCGGCCCGGCGATGTGCTGGTGATGTCGACCGACGGCATCGTCAGCGATTTCGTCGACACCCTGGATCTGGCGCAGCCGACCACCGATATCGCCGACGACATCCTGCGCGATTACGTCAAGGACACCGACGACGCGCTGGTGCTGGCCGCGCGCCACCGCGGTCCGATCGCGGGTGCCTCGTGAGCCGGCCGGGCCGGCCGACGAGCGCACCCCGGGTGCGGCGATGAGCGCGGTACTGGCCGCGTTCCGCGAGGCGTATGCGAATGCGCTTCGGCTGCACATGGATTCACCCACCCAGCACACGCTCGCCGAAGGGTACGAACTCGGCCGGCGCGCACTGGTCGAGGGTGTGAGCATTCTGGATCTCACCGAGCATCACTTCCGGTTGCTCGACGAACAGGGTTTGATCGCCGGCCCCGCGGCGCAGCAACTCGACGGTGATGCCGCGCAGCGCGCGCAGGCGGCGCTGGAATTCCTGCTGCAAACCCTCGCCGCGCTCGACGTCGCCACCCGCGGCTTTCTCGACAGCACCCGCAGCTACGAATTGCAGCGGCTGCGCGCCGAGGATCTCGAGGGCCGCGACGCCTTCCGCACCGCCCTGGTGGAGTCGCTGCAGGACGGCTTCTTCGTCGCCGCCGACGACGGAACCATCACCGAGGTCAACTCGGCCTTCGGCGCGCTGACCGGATACGGGCCCGACTCCGTCCCCTACCCGCTGCCGCATCCGTGGACCGACGACGAATCAGCCACGCACTATCCGGCGCTGGGCACCGAGGCCGCCCGATTCGTGATGCCGGCCCGCCACCGCGACGGGCGGCGGGTGTGGCTGGCGGTGAGTACGTCGTCGCTGCGCAATCCGGAAGACGACGAGCGGCTCTTCGTCGGCACCATCCGCGACGTGACCGCCGAACACGACGCCCAGGCCCGCGACCAGGCGGTATCGCTGCTGGCCACCGCCGTCGGCGCCGCCACCACGGTGGCCGAGGTGCTGTCGGTGGGGCTCGAGGAACTGCGCCGGGCCATCGGCGCGGAAACCGCGGTGGTGTCGATGTGGGCCAATCGCCAGACCGCACCCGAGTTGTACGTCTCGGGCCCGGTGGCCGGCGGCGACGCCGTCTCCCGGCAGGTGATCGACGCACGAGCGCGGGCGCTGCTGGACCGCACCCGGATGCGCCCGCATCGCGCCATGTTCGCCATCCCCGAAGGCGCGGCGAGTTCGGAGGGCATCGTGGCGCCGCTGGGCGAAACCGGCGACGCCGCACTGTGGGTGCGCTTCGCCGCGCCGCGGGCGATCAGCTCGGGTGACTGGGCGCTGTTCTCGCTGCTGGTCGGCCACCTCAGCCTGGCCGTGCAGCGCGCCCGCAACTTCGACCAGGCCCGCTCGACCTCGCTGACGTTGCAGCGGGCCATGCTGGGGCCGCTGGAACTGCCGCCCGGATTCGCGGTGCACTATGAACCCGCACTCCCCCCGCTCGAGATCGGCGGCGACTGGTACGACGTGGTGCAGTTGCGCGACGGCACCCTGGGCATCGTGGTCGGCGACTGTGTCGGCCGCGGCCTGTCGGCGGCGGTGGTGATGGGCCAATTGCGCACCGCGGCACAGGCTTTGCTGCTGCGCGGCGCCGGTCCCGCCCAGCTGCTGGCCGAACTGGACGCGGTGGCCGCCCGCATCCCCGGCGCCATGTGCACGACGGTCTGTGCCGCCATCCTCGATCCCGCGCGCGGGCTGGTGCGGTACTCCAGTGCCGGGCATATGCCGCCCGTGCTGGCGTCGCCCGGGCAGACCGGCCGGCTGCTCGAAGGCGGGCGCGCGGTACCGCTGGCCACCTTCGACACCCCGAATCGGCCCGAGGCGACCACCGCGATCGAACCCGGTTCGACACTGGTGTTGTTCACCGACGGCCTGGTCGAGCAGCGCGGAATCGACATCGATATTCGGTTCGATCAGATCGCCGACGAATTGTCCGGCGCTGCAACGCATCTGCCGCGCGAGGTGGCCGACGCGGTGCTGTCGCGGCTGCGCCCCGACGTCGGCTACGACGACGATATCGCGATGGTGGTCTACCGGCAGCCGCCGCAACCACTGCACCTGGACATCCCCGCCGAACCCGCACGGCTGTCGGGTGTGCGCCGCGCGCTGACGTCGTGGCTGTCCGCGGCCGCCGTCGGCCACGACCTCGCCGCCGATCTGGTCGCCGCCGCCAACGAGGCCTGCACGAACAGCATCGAGCACGCTTACGCCCCCGGCGCTTCCGGCCACGTGACACTCACCGCCGCCCATGTGCGCGGCGCGGTGTGTCTCGAGATCGTCGACACCGGGACGTGGCGGCCGCAGCCCGAGGATCCGGGCACCCGCGGGCGCGGGCTGTCCATGATGCGCGCCCTCGCCGACGATGTGGAGATCGAGCAGACCGATGCCGGCACGCGGGTGCGGTTGACCACGAAACTGCCGCTGGTGACGTTCTCGGCGGCGAGCAGGGTCTGAGCTCAGTCCGTCGCCGGTAACGTGTTGCGCGTCTCGATTCCGAGGAGACCGAGGGCGAAATCGGCGTACTCGGTGGCGATCTGCTCGGGAGTCGCGGGCCCGTCGAGCCGGAACCACTGCGGCAACGACGTGCACATCGTGGCGATCGCCCGGCCGGCGACACGCGCGTGCGCGGCAGGCAGGTTCGCCTCGGCCAGGGCGGTGTCGATGTCCGCGTCGAGCAGATACTGAATCTCGTTGCGGGATGCGGTGATTCGTCGGCGATTGTCCAGCGTGAGACTGCGCATCTCACTCGCGCCGATGAAGGCCAGCTCGCGGCGGTGGGTGTGGAACAGGGCGAGGGCCTCGACCACGCGGATCAGGCGGTCGCGGCCACCGATCGCCTCGCCGCGTGCCGCACTTGTGCGCCAATGCAATTCGTCCATGGTGAGGTCGAGCGCGCGGACGAGAAGTTCCTGTTTGTCGCGGTAGTGGTGATAGACACCGGGCACGCTCATCCGGGCGCGGTGGGCGATCGACCGCATGGTCGCACCGTGATATCCGGTCTCGACGAAGGAATCGATGGCAGCGGCCAGGACCGGATCGATGTCCAGCGGCGGGAATTCGCGCCAGGCACGGGCGGTGTCGCGCTCGGGCGTACCGCTCGTTCGCAGGCGCGGGCGGGCCGGCCGCGGCGCGGGAGATTCACCGATCAGCCAGGCGACCGTGGTGTCGAGCACCGCGGCCAAGGCACGCAGCCGGGCGATCGAAACGCCGGTCTTGTCGTTCTCGACCGCGCTGAGGGTGGCCGGACTGACGCCGATCCGTTCCGCGGTCGCGCGCAGCGACAGCCCGGCATCGGTTCTCGCCTGCCGCACCCGGCCGCCCACACCGTGTCGATCCTGCTCCGCACCATCCATGGTGTTCAGAATACCTGAACAGCGAAGCTGCGCGAAGAACACCGAATTGACAGGCTTTATCGTGACATGCGAGTCTGCCTGACAGGTGATCGCCGAGCGATCGTTCGGCGACTGAGATCGAGGAGTGGACGTGGCGATCGAGCTGTCCCTGCCGCCCGAGGTACACGAACTGACCGAACGTACCCGCGACTTCATCCGCGATCGGGTACTGCCGCTCGAGGATGCGCACGACGGCGACATCACCGCGGCCGGTGGCGATACGTTCCGCGTCGAACTGCAGCAGGCCGCCCGCGAGGCGGGTGTCTTCGCGCCGCACGCGCCGGTCGAATACGGCGGCCACGGTCTCGGAATGTCTGATCGCGCGCCCGTCTTCGAGGAGGCCGGCTATTCGCTGTTCGGCCCGACGGCGCTGAATATCGCCGCCCCCGACGAGGGCAATGTGCACATGCTCGCCCATATCGCGAACCCGGAGCAGAAGCAGCAGTTTCTCGCGCCGCTCGCGCGCGGCGACGTGCGGTCCGCCTTCGCGATGACCGAACCGGCGCCCGGCGCGGGATCGGATCCGTCGGCGCTGGCCACCCGCGCGGTCCGCGCCGAGGGCGGATGGCGGATCAACGGACGCAAGTGGTTCATCACCGGCGCCGAGGGCGCGGGCTTCTTCATCATCATGGCCCGCACGTCGGGAGAGCCGGGTCAGCGCGGCGGCGCGACCATGTTCCTGGCGCCGGCCGACACTCCCGGCATCCGGGTCGGACGCCACCTCGACACGCTGGACCGCTCGATGGTCGGCGGGCACTGCGAGGTCTTCGTCGAGGACCTGCTCGTTCCGGACACGGCCGTTCTCGGCGAAGTCGACCGCGGCTTCGAATACGCCCAGGTCCGTCTCGGCCCGGCCCGCATGACGCATGTGATGCGCTGGCTCGGAGCCGCCCGCCGCGGACACGACGTCGCGGTCGCGCACGTGGCCCGGCGCGAGGGTTTCGGTTCGCGCCTCGGCGACCTCGGCATGGTGCAGAAGATGATCGCCGACAACGAGATCGATATCGCCGCCACCCGCGCGCTGCTGACCCGCGCGTGCTGGGAACTCGACCGCGGCGAGCCGGCCGCCAACGCCACCTCGATCGCGAAGACCTTTGCCGCCGAAGCCATTTTCCGGATCGTGGACCGCAGTATGCAGATGTGCGGCGGCCTCGGCGTGTCCGGCGATCTCCCGCTGGCGCGGCTGTCGCGTGAGGTGCGACCCTTCCGCATCTACGACGGACCGTCCGAGGTCCATCGGTGGGCGATCGCCAAGCGTGCGGTCGGCGCCGCGAAGCGTGCATTGCGAGCAGCCGAATGAGCCTGCCCGGAATGGATGTCGCCGCGCTCGAGCGGTTCCTGCGGGAGCAGGGCGTCGACGTGCGCGGTGAGCTGCGCGTGGACCTGATCAGCGGCGGCCGGTCGAATCTGACCTTCGTCGCCTCCGACGAGGTGTCGAGATGGGTGGTGCGCCGCCCGCCGGTCGCGGGGCTCACCCCGTCCGCGCACGATATGGCCCGCGAGTTCACGGTGACCCACGCCTTGCGCGAATCGGCGGTGCCCGTGGCGAAGACGGTCGCCTTCGACGCCGACGGCGCCGCACTCGGCGCGCCGATGACCGTCGTGGAGTTCGTCGACGGCACCGTGATCCGCGATCAGGACGATCTCGCCGCACTCACCGACACCCAGATCGACGCCGCCGTCGATGAACTGGTCCGGGTACTGGCCGAGCTGCATGCGGTGGATCCGGTCGCGGTCGGACTCGAAAAGTTCGGTCGCCCGGACGGATTCGTGACCCGGCAGGTCAATCTGTGGGCCTCGCAATGGGAACGGGTGAAAACCCGCGAACTTCCCGACGTCGCGACGCTGCACGCCGCGCTGGCCGAGTCGGTGCCGGACCGGTCGGCTGCCTCGATCGTGCACGGCGACTTCCGCATCGACAACACCATTCTCGATGCGCGCGATCCCGGCCGGGTCCGCGCCGTCGTCGACTGGGAGCTGTCCACCCTCGGCGATCCCCTCACCGATGTCGCGTTGATGTGCGTGTACCGGGCACCGATCTTCGATCTGGTGCTCGGTTCGCCGGCCGCGTGGACCAGCCACCGCATGCCCGGCGCTGACGATCTCGCCCAGGCCTACGCCACGGCCTCGGGCCGCGATCTCGGCGATTGGGGTTTCTATCTCGCCCTGGCCAACTTCAAACTCGGCGTCATCGGTGAGGGCATCACCCACCGCGCGCTGCGGGGCTCGGATGCCGGCTCCGCCGCCGAACGCGCGGCCGAGGCGACACCGGAGTTCATGGCCGCCGGGCTGCGCGCACTGAAAGGAGTCCGGAAGTGACCGGAAATCATAAGTCCGCCCTGATCAGCGGAGCGTCCCGAGGCATCGGGCTCGGGATCGCGCACCGCCTTGCCGAACAGGGCTATTCACTCACCGTCACCGCCCGCGATGCCGCACGCCTCGACGAGGTCGCCGCGCAACTGCGGTCGGCCGGCGCGGCGGACGTCGTCGCCGTGGCCGCCGACATGTCCGATACCGACGGCGTCGACCGGGTGGTGGCCGAGCACGCGAACCGGTTCGGCACCCTGTCGGCGCTGATCCTCAACGCGGGCGTCGGCACCGCCGGTCCGCTCGCCGACACCTCGATGCGGCGCTTCGACAAAACCCTCGCGGTCAATCTGCGTGCGCCGCTGCAACTCATCCAGGGCGCGCTGCCGATGCTGCGCGCTGCCGCCGCGGCCGCACCGGATCGCGGCGCGAAAGTGATTGCGCTGTCGTCGATCACGGGCGTCTACGCCGAAGCCGGACTTGCCGTCTACGGCGCGGCCAAGGCAGCGCTCATCTCCCTGATCGCCACCCTCAATGCCGAGGAATCGGGTAACGGCATCAGCGCCACCACCATCGCCCCCGGATATGTCGACACCGATATGAGCGCCTGGATCCACGACCGCATCCCGCCGGAGCAGATGCTCGCCGTCGGCGACATCGTCGAAATGGTCGATGCCCTGCTGCGGTTGTCGTCGCGGGCGGTGGTTCCGAACATCGTGCTGTCCCGCGCGGGAACCGACGCCTACCGCGCATAGCGACCTCCCTGCCGCCGGATTCCGGTCCGGCGGCAGAATTCGACGTATGGAGCGAACTTTCGAGGAATTGCTCGACGACGCCGCGGCGGCACCGGTGGACGGCTGGGGTTTCGCGTGGTTGGCCGGGCGGGCCACCGAACAGCGGCCGTCGTGGGGCTATCAGCGATCGATGAGCGCGCGTCTGGCGACCGCGACGGCGGCACTCGACCTCGAAACCGGTGGCGGCGAAGTGCTCGCCGAGGCCGACGGGTTCCCGCCGACGATGGCGGCGACCGAATCGTGGCCGCCGAACGCCGCCGCCGCGACCGCGCGGTTGCATCCACGCGGGGCCGTGGTGGTCGCCACCACCGACGACGCCCCGCTCCCGTTCGCCGACGCAGCCTTCGATCTCGTGACCAGCCGGCATCCGGCCGTGGTGCGGTGGCACGAGATTGCCCGAGTGTTGCGGCCCGGCGGCACCTATTTCGCGCAGCACGTCGGACCCGCGAGCGTCTTCGAACTGATCGAATACTTCCTCGGACCGCAACCCGAGGCCCGGCGCCGGCGCCACCACGACGACGAAGCCGCCGCCGCGCGCGCCGCGGGACTGCGGATCGTCGATCTGCGCCACGAACGACTGCGGATGGAATTCTTCGATATCGGAGCGGTCGTGTACCTCCTGCGCAAGGTGATCTGGCTCGTCCCCGGATTCACGGTCGATCGCTATCACGACCGGCTGCGTGAACTGGATGACCGGATCCGGCGGGAGGGGCCGTTCGTCGCTCACTCCTCACGCACGCTGTTCGACGCGGTCAAGTCCTGAACCTGCGGGGGCTCTCGGCCTTCACCGGCGCGGTTCCAACAGTTAGCTGTGAATGTGCTGTAGCCGACTCGAGAAGGGGCGACATGTCGCGCGGCAACGCACCCGCACTCGCCGTCACCGATGGGTGTTCGCTCCACCCCGGGAGCGGACACGATGCGGCGATGCAGATGACCTCATCGCCCTTCCCGGGGCGATACCGCCGCTCACAAGATCAACAGAAAACTGGCCTTGACGTCGAGAATGCCCCGGCAGACTCCAGCAAACAGCACCGGACGAGCGAAGGCGTCAACCCCCGGACAGGGGTTTGCCCGCTTTCACGATCGGGAAATACCTTCTGAGTTTGCTAGGTATTCGCGGGTCTGTCCGCGAGAAGTACAGCGGCGGAACCGATCGGCGGGCGCACACCACGTCGCCGGTGGTTCCGGATTGCGGACGACGCGAGGAGGACTGCCATGACTTTTCTGGCCCTCGGCTTTCTGCGCACGGAGGTCTCACACCTGCACCGGGAATGGGATGCGGCGCAAATCCGTTGTCTGGCAAGACGTCTGGGTTACAAGCTCTCGGAAACGGTCGCCTTCGGCGATCGCACCGACAATCCGGTGCAATTCCTGATCGGCGCGGCGATCACCCACGACGCCGAGGCGGTGATCGTGCCAAGTCTCGACCATTTCCCGGACGGCATCGTCCCCGCCGAACTCGTCGAGGTGACCGATGTGATCACCGTGCGGCCGGAACGTACCTACGCGCGCTGGCCGCTCGGGGAGCCGCCTGGCGCCGGCAGCGCGAACTGATCCGTCACGACCGTTTGCGCCGCAGCAGCCAGACCGCGGCGAGCGCTCCTGCCGCGGTGACGCCGATCGCCGGCAGCGGGATCTGCTTGACGACCTGCGCGGCGCGGTCCGCATTGTCCTGAGCGGACCGGGCACCGCGATGCAGCCGCTCGCGGGTGCGGCCGGGCACGTCGAGCTTGTCGCTGAGCGCCTGCACGGTGCGGCCCAGTTCCTCGCGCGTCAGATCGCGGTCGTAACGCAACGCTTCCGGATCGGAAGGGATGTTCATCGCCGAGTCCTCTCCTTGATGACGGCCACGTCTTCCCGGACGTTCGCGG
Organism: Nocardia sp. MDA0666; assembly: GCF_003023875.1. Lineage (NCBI taxonomy): Bacteria > Bacillati > Actinomycetota > Actinomycetes > Mycobacteriales > Nocardiaceae > Nocardia > Nocardia sp. MDA0666. The sequence continues at coordinate 267,694 of NZ_PYHT01000002.1, read as the reverse complement.
CGGCCTGCTCGGGTATCGGCGGACTCCCCTTGCGGATGCTCGTCCGCCCGAGGAGACCGAAGACGCCCGCGACCACGGCCAGCGCCGCGGCCACGATCAGCGCGGACGCCCATACGGGCAGCACCAGCGCCAAGGCCGCGATCGCTGCCGCGACCAGGGCGCCGAGGACGGCCAGCCCCAGCACGGCGGCCGCGGCGAGCATCCCCGCACCGGCTCCCAGCCGCTTGGCCTTGCCCTGCGCCTCGACGACCGCCAGTTTCGCCTCTTCGCGCACCAGCCGGCTCAATTGCTCCGTGGTCGTGCCGACCAATTCGGCCACCGACGCCGTCTCCGGCGCTCGGCCGTTCTCGATATGCGACATCTGACCAACCACTCCTCCGGGCACGATCGAATCGGGCGAACTCGCTCCGCCCGTGAGCGAACCGCCTCTCCGGTTATTGCTCGCGATACCCGCGAAATCGGTGGCGACACCTCCTCCGGTGCGCGCGGGCGACGAATTTCGCATGCGGCGGGTGGTTAACTCTTTGCGCCGGAAAGCAATTGCCCGGCCGGAGAGAGCCACGAGTACCCAGCAGGTAGATTGACAACCGTGACCAATACTTCCGGAGACGCGTATCCCCTCGCCGACGCGATGACCACCTCGGTCAGCGTGCACGACGATGCGACCGTGCTCACGGTGGCCGGCGAGGTCGACCTGGCGACCGCTCCCGCACTGGAGAGTGCGATCGAGGCGACCCTCGGCGGTAAACCCGCGGCACTGATCATCGACCTGTTGCAGGTGAGTTTCCTGGCCTCGGCCGGAATGGCCGCGCTGGTGGCCGCCCATCAGCGGGCCGGCTCCGCGACGCGCATCGTCCTGGTCGCCGAGGGACCGGCCACCAGCAGACAGCTCAAACTGACCAATCTCGATCAGGTATTCGCCCTGCACCCCACCCTCGACGCCGCGCTCGCGGCGCTGCACCAAGGCTGAGCCGAGACGGCCGGCAGACCGGAACGGACTGCCGGCCGGACCGATCAGACCAGCTCGCGCAGCTGTTCGATCAGCTTCACCCGTTCCCCCGCGGTCGCGGCCAGCGGTACCACGTTCAGCACCGTGACACCGGCCGCCCGGAACGCCGCCACCCGCTCCTTGACGAAGCTCGCCGAACCGATCAGCGAGATGTCACGCACCAGCTCGTCGGGCACGACCTTGGCGGCCTCGTCCTTCTTGCCGGCCAGATACAGCTCCTGAATACGGTCGGCCTCGGCGCCGTAGCCGTACTGCGTGGCCAGCGAGTGGTAGAAGTTCTTGCCCTTGGCGCCCATACCGCCGATATAGAGCGCCAGATGCGGTTTGACGAACTCCCGCAGCGGCTCCACGTTGTCGCCGATCGCCAGCGCCGGTCCGGCGTAGATGTCGAGGTCGCCGAGTTCCGGATCGCGTTTCGCGGTGCCGGCGGCCAGCGCCTCACCCCACACGTCGCGGGCCTTCTCCGGCAGGAAGAAGATCGGCTGCCAGCCCTCGGCCAGTTCCGCGGCCAACTGCACGTTCTTCGGCCCCAGCGCGGCCAGCAGCACCGGGATGCGGTCACGCACCGGGTGGTTGATCAGCTTGAGCGGCTTGCCCAGCCCGGTGCCGCGTTCGGCGGGCAGCGGGATCGTGTAGTACTTGCCCTGATATTCCAGGCGTTCGCGTCGCCACACCTTGCGGCAGATCTCCACGACCTCGCGTGTGCGGCCGATCGGCGCGTCGTAGGGCACGCCGTGGAACCCTTCGATGACCTGCGGACCCGAGGCGCCCAGGCCGAGGACGTAGCGGCCGTCGGAGACGTAGTCCAGACCCGCCGCGGTCATCGCGGTCAGCGTGGGCGTGCGGGTGTAGAGCTGCAGAATGCCCGAGGCCAGCTGCACCCGCTCGGTCTTGGCCGCCAGATAGCCCAGACCGCTCACCGCGTCGTAGGAGTAGGCCTCGGGCACGAAGACGATGTCCAGGCCGGCTTGTTCCAGGTCGGCGACCTCGGCCGCGACTTCTTTGAAGCCCCCCGCATAGTTGATGCCCAACCCGATCCGCATCTTATGCAACTCCGTTCATATGCAACTAGTTGCAGTGAGGTTATCGCACTGCACCACCCGTCACAAACCGCGATCCGCGACCACGGCCGGGGTGGCCTCGGGTTCCATCCTGCACACCGCCCGCACGCCGTCCGCGACAGGGCGGCGCGGCCCGCTCGATGACCGGTCGCGCGGCCCGGTACGGTTATCGGCGTACCGCACGCCGATTCCTCGAAACGGGAGGCCCCGCAGCATGTCTCAGGACACCGCATCGTCGCCGGACACCACGACGTTCGGAGAGTCGACGATCGGCCGCTACCTGGACGATCTCGCCGCCAAGATCCCCGCCCCCGGCGGCGGTGCGGTCGCGGCGCTGCATGCCGCCCAGGGAGCCGCCCTGGTGGCGATGGTGGCCCGCTACACCACCCGCGCCAAGGATGCCGACAACCGTCCGGCGATCGATCGGATCATCGCGGCCGCCGACGCCGCCCGGGAGCGCGCGCTGGCCCTGGCCGACGCCGACGCCACCGCCTTCACCGCGGTCGGGGCGGCCTACAAACTGCCCAAGGACAGCGACGAGCAGATCGCGGCCCGCAAGGAGGCGATCGCCTCGGCCCTGCTGCAGGCCGCGCGAGTGCCGGCCGCGGTGGTCGCCGAAGCCGACGAGGTGCTCTCGCTGGCCGCGGATCTGCTGCCGATCGGCAATCCGAACGTGGTCACCGACATCGGCGCCGCCGCCGATGCCGCCCGCTCCGCCGCCGCCAGTTCACAGTTGAATATCGCCATCAACGTCGGCTCGCTCGGCGACCACGAGGCCGAGGAGTTCGCGCCCGCGCTGCAGCGCATCGAGGAGATCTTCGCCCGCGCGGACGCGCTGCACACGGACGTTCTCGCTGCCGTCGTCGGCTGATCGCACTACCACACCCCTCGGCTAAACCTGGTTTGCCACACCGTAACTGTCGTTACGAAGCGAAAACTATTCCGGCGACCATGATCATCCGGAACTAGGATCGAAGTCCTGATACGCAAACCACCTGAGGGGGTGGAGCCATGAGGAACATGATGCGTCATTTGTTCCTGGCGACAGTCATCGCAGTACTGGCCGCAGTCACCACGGGCACCGCGACAGCGGTGCTGGCCACACCACAGACCGCATCCGTGGCCTCGATTTCACCGGGCAACGGCGCCGTCGTCGGAATCGCCCATCCGATCACCGTCCGATTCACCGCACCCGTCACCGATCGCGCCCGCGCCGAACGGTCCGTGCACGTCGGCGCCCAGGCCGGAACGTTCTCGTGGACCGACGACAGGGAACTGGTCTGGAACTCCACCGGATACCTGCCGGCCGATGCGCGATTCACCGTGACCGCGGGCAACGCCCGGTCCGAATTCCGGACCGACGGCGGGACCAGCGCCGATGCCGACATGTCAGCGCACACGTTCACCGTGTTCATTCCCGGCCAGGCGCCGCGGGTCATGCCGGCCTCGATGGGTAAGCCCGGACGCGAGACCCCGGTCGGCACCTTCCCCGTGATGGAGAAGGACCGCACCATCATCTTCGACTCGCGCACCATCGGCATTCCGCTCGACGACCCGGAGGGCTACTACCTGACCGGCGAATTCGCCGAACGGCTCACCTCGGGCGGCGTCTTCGTGCATTCGGCGCCGTGGTCGGTCGGCCAGCAGGGTAATTCCAACGTCAGCCACGGCTGCATCAACCTGGCCCCCGCCGACGCCGAGTGGTACTACGACAACGTGAGTGTGGGCGATCCGGTGACCACCCACTGGTGATCAGCGCGTCGCTTCGGCCGCCTCCACCACGTGCCGCATCAGCAGCGCGGTGGTGACCGGTCCGACACCGCCGGGCACCGGACTCAGTGCCGCTGCCCGGCCTTCCACCGAGCCGGCGTCGACATCGCCGACGATGCCACCGTCGGGTCCCTCGTTGGTCCCCACGTCGATGACCACCGCGCCCTCGCGCACGTGATCCCCGCCGATCAGTCCGGCTCGCCCGACCGCCGCGACCACGATATCGGCGGCCGAGGTGACCGCCGGCAGGTCGGTGGTCCGCGAATGGCACACCGTGACCGTCGCGTTCTCCGCCAGCAGCAGCTGTGCCAAAGGTTTGCCGACCACGTTCGAACGGCCGACGACCGCGACATGCCGGCCCGACAGCGCGATGTCGTGATGCTTGGCCAGCTCCACCACCGCCTGTGAGGTGGCCGGCGGGAATCCGGGCAGTCCGGCGGCGAGCAGTCCCAGCGAGAGCGGGCTGACGCCGTCGACGTCCTTGGCCGCGGCGATGGCCGAGCTGACGTCGTTGAGTTCCACACCGGCGGGCAGCGGCGTCTGCAACATCACCGCGTGCACCGCCGGATCCTCGCTGAGTTTCGCCAGCGCGTCGCGAATCTCCACAGCACTCGCCTGCGCACCGAGATCTTTTGTCTCGCAGTCGATTCCGAGGCGTCCCGCCGCGCGCTGCAACGAGTTGACATACCACCCGCTGGCCGGATCGTCGTTGGCCACCACCAACACCAGACGGGGGGCGGCCCCGGCTTCGGCCAGTGCGGCGGCGCGGTTCTTCGTCTCGGCGTTGAGGTCGGAGGCGAGTTGTTTCCCGGTCAGCGGTAAGGTGTCCACCCGGCCACCCTATCGGGCCGCGCACCTGCGCCGACGGCCGCCGCCACCCCCCGCGAATGCCGACTCCAGCGGGGGCAAATCCGGGGCCCGCACCGAATCGGGTCGTATGGTGGGCACGGCTGTGCCCACGCCCCACCCCACCCACGCGGGATCCCGCTCGCCCGGAAAGGTGACAACTGCAGTGAACATCGCCAGACGTATAAAACATCTTCTCGTCGCGGCCTCGGCGGCCGCGCTGCTGGCCGGACCGCTCACCACGACGGCCACGGCCGCCGACGGACCGGCGCCGCTGTACAACTCGGCGCAGGAGAACTTCGTCAACGGCAACGACGCGGCAGGTCTCGCCGACCTGCGCTCGCTGCTGGACAGCACCCCCGACGACGCGCAGGCACTGGCCCTGCAGGGCATCTGGTCGGACTACACCGGCGATCTGCTCACCCGCGAAGCCGCGTTCAACCGGCTGGCGGCCATCGACCCCGGCATGGCTCAGGGGGCCCGCAACCTCATCGGCGCCATCGGCGCGGCCGTGGGCACCCTGCCCAATCCGCTGCCGGCGCTGGTCGGCCCGCAGACCGGCATCGTCGTGCTCGGCTACGGGCTGCTGCCCGACGGCAGTCTGCGCCCCGAACTGGTCAACCGGCTCACCGCCGCGTGGTTGCAGGCGATCGCTGCGCCGACGTCGCCGATCGTGGTAACCGGCGGCAACCCGCAGAACGGCGTGCCGGAGGCGGCCGCGATGGCCGGCTGGCTGATCGGCCACGGCATTCCGGCCTCCCGCGTGCTGGTCGAGGACCGCGCCAACTCGACCGTGCAGAACGCACTGTTCAGCACCCAGATGCTGCGAGACGCCGGCGCGACCAGTGCGGTCGTGGTCACTTCCCCGAACCACATCCGGCGTGCAGTGGCCGATTTCATCGTCGCCGGCACCCGCGTGGTCGGGGCGATGACCTCGCTCGACCAGCTGGTGTCGCAGCTGCCGCCGCCGAGCAAGACCGCTCAGCGCGGCATCTATCTCGACGCGACCCGCACCTTCCTGCTGCCGGCGGCCCGCTGACCGGTGCTCGCGCACGAAAAATTGTGGTTGACGCCGTGCCGACAATGATGGGGTGATCGACCCCGAATCCGAAGAATCCGGCACCGACGCGATCGTGGCGGATCTGCGCCGCGCCGGATGCGTCTTCGCCGAGGAGGAAGCGGCCCTGCTCCGGCAGGCCGCCTCCTCACCCGGCGAGCTCTCCGCACTCGTCGCCCGCCGCATCGAAGGCATACCGCTCGAATATCTGGTGGGCTGGGCCGACTTTCGCGGCGTCCGGGTGGCACTCGACCCCGGCGTCTTCGTGCCGCGGCAGCGCACCGCGTTCCTGATCGACGAGGCGCTCGAACGCACTGCCGCCCGGCCGGGTGATCGGCGCACCGTGGTCGACATGTGTTGTGGCTCCGGCGCATTGGGCCTGGCGGCCACGACCGCATTGCGCGCCGGTGAGGTGGACGTCGAGCTGGTCGCCGCCGATATCGACACCGTCGCGGTGGCGTGTGCGCGGCGCAATCTGGAACCGCTGGGCGCGCAGGTGTTCCAGGGCGATCTGTTCGCCGCACTGCCCGGCGAACTCATCGGACGCGTGGATCTGCTCCTGGCCAACACCCCGTATGTGCCGACCGCGATGATCGCCCGGATGCCGCCGGAAGCCCGCGACCACGAACCGCGCACCGCCCTCGACGGCGGCGAGGACGGGCTCGACGTGCTGCGCCGCGTGGCCGATGCCGCCGGCCGGTGGCTCGCGGTCGGCGGCTGGATGCTGGTCGAGATCGGCACCGCCCAGATCGACACCGCTACCGCCATCGTCGCGGCAGCGGGGCTGCGGCCCGCGATCGCGGAATCGTCCGACTACGGCGCGACCGTGGTGTGCGGAACCAGAACACCCGCCGGCTGAGCCGCGGGAGCTAGCTGCCGATGCCGCGGCGCAGGTCGTCGGCCGTGCGTAACCGCGCCCGCACCTCCGCCAGATCCGCCTCGAGCGCACCGAGATCCGGCCGGGTCGCCGCCGTGGCATAGTCGGCGACACCCGCCTCGACCGCCGCGACGGCACGTTCGGCCTGTGCCCGCTGCGCGGTGCGCGCGTCGGGATGCAGCATCGAGATCGCGACCAGGTGGTCGTCGAGAGCCAGTGCCGACTGCTCCAGATCGGCCCGCAGGGTCACCGTTGCCGCCGTGTCGTACGCGGTCACCGCGCGCAACGCCGTCATCGCATCGCGCAGGCGGCGGTGCAGGCGGGCCTCGGGATCATGCGATCGCGCCCACGCGGACGGTGCGCGGGTGGCCGTGCCCGGCACCACCTGGTTCTCGGCGGCGATACGGCGGCGCTGATGCGCCAGGGCCACCGCGCCGACCGCGACCGCCCCGCCCACGATCACCAGGAAGGCCAGCACGAGCAGTAGCAGCACGAACATGTCAGCTCCCGTGATGGACGACGGTGGTGTGGCCGGTGCTGTGATGGTGGGTTCCGCCGCCGTGCCACATCGAGAAGGCGACGACCGCGCCGATGATCAGCAGCGTGACGACCGTGACGAAGGCGGCGAGCTTGACCTTGCTCCAGGGCCGCTGCCCGACGACCTCACCGGTCAGGCCGTTGATGTAGACCCGGAACGGGGTGTTCGCGTAGACCACGGTCAGCAGCCAGATCGGCAGCAGAATGTGCTTGTACGCCAGGGAATTCCAGCTCGACCGCACATCGTGGACGCGCTGACGGTCGCCGCCGATGTCCGCGCGCACGGTCTGCTCGATGACCTTCTCCATCCGGGCGCGGGCGACCGGGAACATCTGCTCGGCGTCGCGATCGTAGGTGCGGGCCAGATGCCCGGCGACGTACTCCGGCGAATAGCCGGTGGCCTCCATGACCGGCCAGGGTTCGAGTTCGGCCACGCGTGCGCTGTCATCGATGTCGTTGGCGAGGATCGGCAGATCGTCGAATCGGTTGCCGACCTCTCCCGTCGCCGGATACCAGCGAATTTCGGTGCGGCTCTTCAGCTCTCCGTCGTCCCAGTAGCGTTCGGTGTACTCTTCGCCGCGTTCACCGCGATACCAGGTGTGCACGTCGGCGTCGTAGGTGAAATAGGCGTGGTAGACGCTGGCCAGCGAACCGAGCCGCTTGTACTTCTTGAACGCGGTCGGGGCGAACCACCGTCCGGAGACCCACTTCTCGACGCGTTCGCGCGCGGCCTTCTCGTCGATGCGGAACGGGACGACACCGTCCACCGGCAACCGGGCGGGAGCATTGTGCACGTCGTCGCGCTGGATCGGCGTGGCACAGTAGGGGCAGCGGGTCGCGGTCAGACTGCCGACGAACGTGGTTGTGCCACCGCAATTCTGGCACTTCACCTCTCGTTCTCCGGTGACCTCCGGCCCGGCGGTCACGGCCTGCAGCGCACGCAACTCCCCCATCGCCTGCCGCAGATCCCGCGCGACGACCGGCGCCCGCGGCGCCGACAGCGGCGAGTAGTTCCCGCAACTGGGACACCGCAACTGCTGCGAGGCGATATCGAATACCAACTGGCCGCCACAGGCCGTACAGGGGTAGGTACGAGTCAGTTCGGTCCGGTGCAGCATCGCCGGATCTGCGGAACCCTGCGAAGCTGGCGGCGGGCCGAGCGGCGGCATGCCAGCCGGCGGATGGTTCGCGGGCGGATAGAGCGCTGGGCCGCCGCCCACTCCCGGCCCGCGATTCGCGACCGGTGGCGGCCCGGGACGACCGATGACCGGGGCAGGATAATCCGCGCCGACGCCCACCGGTGGCGGCGTCGTGCCGTCCTGCATGCGGTAACCACCGCCCGGCATGGGTGACGGGGGCATACTCCCCGGCTCGCGATTGCCACCTGGCGCAGGTGACCGCAGCGGAGGCATCCCCGCCGCCTCGCGATAACCATCGGGCGCAGGTGGCGGCATCGGAGACGAGTGCGGTTGTGGGCGTGGGTCGTTCATCGGTCCCCCGGTTCGGCTGGTGTGCGGCTAGCCGACGGGAGGCGGCGGGGGCGGGGTGCCGGGCAGCGGCGGCGGACCGCCGAACAACGACTGCAGCGCGGGGACGGTCGAGGCGGCGGCCCACGCGGACATGCCGGTGGTCCAGACGTTCGTCTGCGGGGTGAGGCGGCCGGCGGCGACGAACTGGCGCAGCTGGTCGACCGGGAAAGGACCCGCCGCCTGCCCGTCGAGGTCGATGTGGAACTGCTGCTGCACCGGAAGCGGCGGCGGCTGCTGCCCGTAGCCGGGCTGGGCGTAGCCGGCGGCGGGCTGGGCGAAGGCTCCCTGCATCGCGCCCGCCATCTGCCCGCCCAGGGCCACGCCCATTCCGGCCTGCATCGCCGCGCCCATCGCACCGCCGCCGGGATTCTGCGCGGCGGCGAGCATCGCGTCGGCCGCCTGCACCTGCTGGTACCGGTTCGGATCGCGGACGTTGTCGGCGAATCCGCTGGCCTCGACGCCGCGGGCCACACCGCGGGTCATCGCCTGCTGGATCTCCTCCGGCAGCGAGATGGTCATGGTGACCGCGTCGACGCCCAGTCCGAACGAGGCCACCCGCTGCGCCACGAATTCGCGTAGCTTGTCGGACAATTCGACCTGGCGGCCCTGCAGATCGATCGCGCCGAGACCAGTGGCGAGCACCATATCCGAGAACGCGAGCGCGACCGTGCGCCGCAGCAGATCGGTGATCTGCTCCATGTCGACGACGCTCTCGGTGCCGATCACCTGACGCAGGAACACGGCCGGGTCGACCACCTTCACGATGGTGGTGCCGTTGGCGCGGACCTGCACCATGCGGAAGTCGGGATCTCGCACCGTCACCGGTTGCGGTGTGCCCCAGCGGAAATCGGTGACCGGCCGGGTGTTGACGAAATACACCTCCGACCGGAACGGGCTGTTGAACCCGTGCTTCCACCCCTGCAGGGTGGACATGATCGGCATGTTCTCCGTGGTCAGGGCGTAATGGCCGGGCTCGTAGCGGTCGGCGAGCTGCCCCCGGTAGACGAAGACGGCCTGCTGGCCCTCGCGCACGATCAGCTCGGCGCCGTTCTTGATCTCGTTGTCGTAGCGCGGGAATCGCCACGCCAGCGTGGAATTCGTATCGTCGAGCCATTCGATGATGTCGACGAATTCACCGCGGATCTTGTCCATCAGGCCCATGCGTACTTCCGTCCTCCCTCGGCGCATTCCGCCGCGCCGAGTATGGCACAAACGGATTCGCCGCGGCCGCTAGCATGAGGCCCTGTGGAGCAGCGATACGTGCGCAGGTCGGGACGGGTGATCCTCGCGGACGCCGACGACCGGATTCTGCTCATCGCCTATCGCGGCACGCTGGATCCGCTGTATTGGATCACCCCCGGCGGTGGGATCGATGCGGCCGAGTCGCCCGCGGAGGCCGCGGCCCGGGAATTGGGCGAGGAGACCGGATTACGGGTCACCGCAGCCGATCTCGGACCTCAGGTGGCGGTGGCGGCCGGGCATCTGGAGATCCCCGGCTGGCTGTCGGGCATGTTCCGCGAGGACTATTTCTTCTACCGGCTGCCCACCGCGGGCACCGACCTGGACACGAGTGGCCTGCTGACCTACGAAAGCACCGCCATCGACGAATTCCGCTGGTGGAGTGTCGATGAGCTCGCGAGCACCGATCAGGAGGTCTACCCGCTCGGTCTCGCCGGGCTCCTCGGCGATCTGCTGGCGGGTCGGATTCCACCCGAACCGGTCACGCTCCCGTGGCGCGACCGGCCCGGTGAAGCCTCGTGATTCGGCCAAGCCGCTGGAATCGACTGAGCCTCAGGACTTGCGACCGGTGAATTCGTCCATCGAGTGATAGACGCCCACCTTGTTCAGATAGTAGTCACGCACCTTCAGCGGCAGCAGACCGGAGATGGCGCGGTTGAGGCGGGAGGTCCACGGCAGCACGACCAGCGCCGCACCGTTCTTCATCTCCCGCCACGCGGTGTCGACGACCTCTTCCTGCTCCAGGATCGGCGTGAACCAGAAACCCTTGGCGCCGTCGAACATTCCGGTGTTGATGTAGGTCGGGCACACCGTGGTGACCTTCACGTGCTCGTTGCCGGACTGCTCCAGTTCCAGGCGCACCGAGTCCGACCAGCCCAGCGCCGCCCACTTGGAGGCGGCGTAGACACTCATGCGCGGATTGGCCACCAGCGCCGCCGAGGAGGCGATGTTCAGCACCCGTGCCGGGGTCCTGCGGCTGACCATCGCGGGCAGGAATTCCAGCGCGACGTACATGGGCGCCAGCGAATTGATCGCCATCGTCTTGTCGATGTCGGCGCGGTTCTCGGTTTCCCAGAAGTAGCCGTTGCCGCGCACGATTCCGGCATTGTTGACCAGCACGTCGATATCGCCGACCTCCGATCGCACCGCGGCGCCGGCCTCGATGATCGACTGCTGATCGGCGACGTCGACCACGTAGTGATGCACCCGGCTCACCGATCCGGAGGACAGTTCGGCGGCGGTCTGCTTCAGCGCGGTCTCGTTGACATCCCAGAGCACCACGTCGGCGGCCTGTTCGCGCACCGCCCGCTGGGCGAAGGATTTGCCCAGGCCCATCGCCGCGCCGGTGATCAGTACCCGCTTGCCCGCGACCGTATCCATATCCGTTCCCTTTCCCGATGTGCCCGAGCGGGCGAGATCATTTCTGTCGCAACGCCTTCATCACGCCGAAGTAGAGCGTCATGGTCTTGGCCCACAGTGCTTCCGACATGCCCGGCAGCGGCGCGATCGGCAGCGCGCGCTGGACCGCGATGGTCTGGGTGTCGACGTACTTGAGCAGTCCCTCCGGGCCGTGGCGGCGGCCGCTGCCGGAGATGCCGAGCCCGCCGGAGGGGGCCGCGACACTGCCCCACGCGGCGATGAAGCCCTCGTTCACGTTCACCGATCCGGCGTGGATGCGGGCGGCGATCTCACGGGCGCGTCCGGTATCACGGCTCCACACACTGGCGTTGAGACCGTAGGCGGTGTCGTTGGCCTGCTCGACGGCCTCGTCGTCGCTGTGCACGCGGTAGATCGAGACGACCGGGCCGAAGGTCTCCTCGCGGTAGACGGTCATACCCGGTCGCACCCCGGCCAGGACGGTCGGCTCGTAGAAGTACGGGCCGAGGTCCGGCCGCGCGCGGCCGCCGGCCAGCACGGTCGCGCCCTTGGCGACGGCGTCCTGGACGTGTTCGGTGACCGTGTCGAGCTGGCGCGGAAAGGTCAGCGAACCCATCTCGTAGGAGTAGTCGAGCGCCGAACCGAGCCGCAAAGCCTTTGTGGCGGAGGTGAATTCGCTGACGAACCGATCGTAGACGCGGTCGTGCACGTAGATGCGCTCGATGGATTCGCACAGCTGCCCCGCCGAGGCGAAACAGGCGCGCACCGCGATCTTGGCGGCCGCGCTCACATCGGCGTCGGCGAGCACCAGCAGCGGATTCTTGCCGCCCAGTTCGAGCGAGTAGCCGATCAGCCGCTCCCCCGCCTGCCGGGCGATGGTGCGGCCGGTGGCGCTGGAACCGGTGTAGTCGACGTAGTCGGCACGCGCGATCACCTCACCGCCGATCACCGAGCCGCGGCCCAGCACCGCCTGCCACAGCCCCGCGGGCAGGCCGGCGCGTTCGGCGGCGTCGATCGCCCACAGTGCGGTGAGCGCGGTCTGGTTGTCCGGTCGCGCGACGACCGCGTTACCGGCCATGAGCGCGGGCAGCGCGTCGGACACGGCCAGGGCCAACGGGTAGTTCCACGGCGAGATCACCGCGACCACACCCTTGGGCCGGTTGCGGACCTCGACCTTGGTGAGCACCGGCAGCACACCGCGCGGGGTGCGCGAGGCGAGCAGCCGTTCGGCCGCGGCGGCGTAGTAGCGAGCGTTGACCGCCACATCCCCGACCTCGTCGAAGGCGTGCACGCGCGACTTGCCGGCCTCGGTCTGGACGATGTCGAGGACGGTGTCCTGTTCGGCCAGGACCAGGTCGTGGAAGCGGCGCAGCACCGCCACCCGTTCGCGCACGGGAACCCGCGCCCACTGCTGCTGAGCGCTGCGGGCGGTCGCGAAGGCGGACTCGATATCGGCGGTGGACGACTGCGGCAGATCGGCGATCTTGGCGCCGGTGGCCGGGGCGAGGACCGCCACCGAGGGAGCGCCACCCGCGGTGGCGTGCGCGAGCAGGCGGTGCACCAACTCCTGCGGCAGGGCCGGTGCAGCGGCGAGGTCTGGGGCGGTCGTCATTGTCGGCCCTCTCGGTCGGCAGGCGCCAACAATTTGTTGAACACCAGTGTTAGATTAACACCGATGTTAGATTAATGGGGCGATGCCGGGCCATGTCAAGTCCGCACAACCGATCAGGGAGGTACCACGGATGCCGCAGGACGGGGTGCTCACCACTCACAACGGCGCCGCTCGCCGGGGCCGGCCGCCGCAGACGCCCGCACAGGCCGACGAGGTGCGCTCCCGCATCGTCGCCGCCACCGCCGCGGTGTTCACCGAATCCGGTTCGCGCGGACTGAGTGTCGCGCGCATCATCGAACAGGCCGGGATCTCGCGGCCCACCTTCTACCGCTATTTCGCCAACGCCACGGCCCCGCTCGACGTCGTCCTCACGCAGTCCAACGAGGGCTTGGTGGGCGGTATCCGCCGGGCACTGGAGGAGTCCGAGGAGCCGGTGGCGCTCGGCATCGGCATCATCGACGCCTACCTGGACTGGGCCCGGGGGCACGGGCCGATGCTGCGCCCGGTGTTCGCGGAACTGCACGATCCGGCCTCACCGGTCTCGGCGTACCGGGAGGAGGCGTTCGACGATATCCGCGCGCTGGTGCGGGAGAAGTTCGCCGTACTGGGCCGGCAGTTGCCCGCACCGCTGGACCTCGACACGGCACTGCAGGTCTGCGCATTCGTGGTCTACCAGGTGTCGCTGGCCACCGCACCGGGCGCGGACCCGGATCCCGAGGCGGTCGCCGAGGCCCGGCTGACGATGATCCGCACGGTGCTGGTCACCCTCGGCCGACGCGAGGATGTCGAACTCGCCCTGACGATTCCGGGCATCTTCCTGCCCGTACAGGGCTGAACTCCCGCGACGACGCCCCGGATCAGCCGCGCAGCCCGCTCGCCCGCAGCACCCGCCGCGAGATCCCGGCCTCCAGCGCCTCGGCCGTACCGATGATGCGCACCCGCTGCCGGGCGCGAGTGATCGCGGTATAGAGCAGTTCACGGGTCAGCAGCGTCGACTCCGGGCCCGGCAGCACGATCGTCACCGCACCGTACTGGCTGCCCTGGCTGCGGTGGATGGTCATCGCGTACACCGTGGTGACACCCGGGAACTGGGTGGGATGCACCAGATACGGTTCGCTGCCACGCTGCAGCGCCGCGCGCAGGCCACCGTCGCCGGACCGCACGATGACACCGGTGTCGCCGTTGTAGATGCGGGCCTCGTGGTCGTTGGCTGTCACCAGCAGGGGTTGGCCGGGAAACCACTGTCCGGCAACGGATTCCGTGCCGATCCCGGCCGCGGCGACCCAGCCGCCGGCCATGCGGTCCCACCGTTCGACGCCGAACGGCCCCTGCCGGTGCGCGCACAGCAGGCGATGCGATTCCATCGCCCGCAGCGCCGCCGCGGCGTCCCCGGCCTCGGCGGCAGTGGTGGATTCGCGGGCGGCGCGCACCACGTCGGCACGCACATCGGCGATGTCGTCGGGTTCGTGCAGGGACAGCTCCGTACCGCCGTCGTGCAGCAGCGCGAGCGCCGTCTCGGCGTCTCCGGCGCGCACCGCCACCGCCAGATCGGCGATCCGGCCGCCGAACCGGCGGCCGCGGGTCAGGCGAATCATGCCGCCGCGCAATCGGTTTCGTTCCCGTTCACTGAGATCTTCGGCACCGGCCACCGGACCGGAACCGGTGTCGAGGATCCGCTCGAGGATCGGATTCGGCGGCCCGGCCACCGGGCCCGCGACCAGATCGGCGAGGACGGCACCGGCATCGACCGAGGCGAGCTGATCCGGGTCACCGACGAGGACCAGCCGGGCGTCCGGGCGCACAGCCGGCAGCAGCCTGCTCATCATGGTCAGCGACACCATGGAGGTTTCGTCGACGACGATGACGTCGTAGGGCAGCCGATTGTGGGCGTGATGGCGGAAGCGGGTGGTGCCGCCGCGCTGCCAGCCCAGCAGCCGGTGCACAGTGGCCGCGGTCAGTTCCGGCAGGTCGAGGTCGCCGGCCTGTTCACGCACCGATTCCTGAAGGCGCGCAGCGGCTTTGCCGGTCGGCGCGGCCAGCGCGATACGCAGCGGTGCGGTGTCGGCGACCGCGCGCTGATGCGCGACCAGCAGTGCCAGAATGCGGGCGATGGTGTGGGTCTTACCGGTACCGGGACCACCGGCGACCACCGTGGTCCAGCTGGTGGCGGCGACGGTGGCGGCGATGCGCTGACGGTCCGGGGCGGCGCCGGGCCCGCCCGTGCCGGGGAACAGCCGGTCCAGTTCCCGGCGCACGGTGTCCGGGTCGACGAGCGGATGCCCGTGCGCACGGTCCGCGAGCACCTCGCGGATCGTCTGCTCCTGCCGGTAGTAGCGGTCCAGATACAGCAGCGGCCCGCCCTCGGAATCGACCAGCCGCAGTGGGCACAGCGGACCGGCCGGGCTGCCGCACACCAGTGGGCTCGCGCGCAACTGCTCGCACAGGCTGTCGACGTCCGGCCAGGGCAGCAGTGCGGGATCGATCGGTTCCGCCTCGCCGAGGTCGAAACCCTCACCGTCGACACCGATTTCGTGCATGCGCCGCAATTCCAGGCATACCGACCCCGACCGCACCGCACGCACCGCGAGCGCGGCGGCCAGCAGCACCTGCTCCCCTGATTCACCGCCGAGCTTGCCCAGCCGCAACGCCACGTGCACATCGGCCGCCGACAGCACGCCGGCGGTGTTGAAGGTTCGCAGCAGGCCGGTGGCGCGCTGCGCCAGAGCAATCGCTGTCATCGGCCCTCCTGGCCGGCCAGGAGATCCGACAGTGCCACGATCAGCTCGGCCGGTGGGTCCCAGTCGAAGACGCCGTGGCCGGGTGGGGTGGCGGGGCCGATCATGCCGCGCACGAACAGATAGCGCACCCCGCCGAGGTGGCGCGCTGGATCGTAGTCGGGCAGGCGCCACCGCAGATAGCGGTGCAGCGCGGCCGAATACAGCAGCGCCTGCAGCGGATAGTGCGAGCGCATCATCTCCTCGGCCATGCGGTCGCGCCGATAGTGCGCCACGGTCAGCTCACCGGTGCCGAGCCGGTTGGTCTTGTAGTCGACGACGAGGAAGCGGGGGCCGTCGGTCCGCAGCACCGCGTCGATACTTCCGGTCAGATATCCGCGCAGCGGAATGTCGTCGAGCAGGTAGAGGGCATCGGCGTAGGTGGCGAACGGATCGTCGGACCGCAGATATTTCCGCAGCAGGGCGCCGATCCGCCGGACCGTCACCCGCTCCGCCACCGGGTCGTCACCGCCCGCGAGCGGCAGTTCGAATTCCAATTCGTTCAACCGATCCCGCGACCGGATGTCGGCCAGCGCGACCGGATCGCACGGTGTGCGCAGCACCGCGACGAGCGCGCGGGCGAGTTCGCCGGGATCGATATCGGCCATGAGTTGCTCGACGGCCTGTTCGCAGCGCAGCAGGACCTCGGCGGCCAGGTCCGGCGCATCGGTGTCGACCAGCTCGAGCACGCCGTGCACGAGCGTGCCGAATTCGGCGCCGTAGGGCAGGTCGTTCATCAACGACGGTGCCGCACCGGCGAATTCATCCTCCGCTCCGAGGCCGGGACCGAGTTCCGGCGCCGGCGACAACGGCTCGTCGGTGCCGCCTTCGACGGGATCCGTCACCACCAAATCCGTTGCGCCATGGGCTGTTTCGTGCGCCGAGGCGGTGAGCGCAGAGTACGAGGTACGGCGCCAGTCGTGGTCGACGGAGCGGGTGAACCGCGCCGCCTCGAGCGTCTGGTCGCCGGTCTGTCCGCGTTCGGTGCGCAACTGCGCCTCGACCGCCGCGCGGACGGGCTCGATCTCGATCAGGCCGGGACCGGCGGCCGCGGCCCATTCGCGCAACTGCTGCAACACGATCGGGTCCGCGGGCACCTCACTGCGGGCCGGCACCTCGGCGCTGCCGGGGTCGCGGCCCAGGATCATCCGGTGCAGCGGCGCGGCGGCCGTTCCGTAGGCCGGCGCCCACCAGGCCACCACCTGGCACTGCGCCCGGGTCACCGCGACGTACAGCAGCCGCAGCTCCTCCCCCGCTTCCTCGGCCTCACAGCGACGGCGGTGCTCGGCGTAACCGGGCGCCTCAGGGCCGCCGACGTCCAGGACCCGTTCGTCGCCGTTGTGGAACAGCAGCGTCGACGGGTTGGGGTTCTTCGCGCCGTCCCACGCGAAAGGCAGATAGACGACGGGGAATTCCAGGCCCTTACTGGCGTGCACGGTGGCGATCTGCACCGCGGCGGCATCGCGGTCGAGGCGACGGCTGCGTCCCGCGACGGCGCCCGAGGCCGGATCACGCACCCGGTCGGCCAGCCAGCGGGTCAGCGCGGTGAGCCCGAGCGATTCCCGCGCGGCGACCTCGTCGAGCAGTTGCGCGATATGCCGCAGATCGGTCAGGCGCCGTTCACCGCCGCTCTGGGCCAGCAGTCGCGGCGCGGGCTGCGCCTGGGCGGACAGCCGGTCGAACACGGCCGCGAAACCGGACCGCGCGAACAGCCGGGCCGCGTCGCGCAGCTGGGTGCTGAGCCGGCCCACCAGATCCGCGCCACCGGCGTCGATATCGGCCGCGGACAGTCCGAGCAGCGGGGTGGTCGCCGCGAGCCGGACCCGATCACCGCGGTGCGGTTGTTCCAGCGCGCGCAGCACCCACAGCCAGTCGGTGGCACTGCGGGTGGCGAAAACGCTGGCACCACCGGCGAGTACGGACGCGACACCGGCGCGGTCCAGTTCCGCGCGCACCAGGTCGATCTGCGCGCGGGTGCGGACCAGCACGGCGATATCGCCGGGTCCCAGCGGGCGGTCGCCGAACCGGGCCCCGGACTCGAGGGTGCGGACGATATCGGCGGCGAGGTCGGTGGCGACCCGATCGCGCTGGCGGCCCACCACCGGGAATCCGCTCCCGTTCAACGCTCCGGCACCCTGGCGGGGAAAACACCTGAGCCGCAACGGAACCGCCGCACCCTCGGGCCCGGTGAGCCGGCTGTGCGGCCGCACCGCCGTGACCTGCGGCACCGTGATCTGCGGATGTCCCAGGGCGGCACCGCCGAGCATGTGGTGCAGTGCCGCCAGCAGACCGGCGTCGCTGCGCCGGTTGGTATCGAGTTCGCGGCGGGTGTCGGCGTGGGCGACAGCGTCCAGGTAGCTGAGGACCTCGGCGCCGCGGAAGGCGTAGATCGCCTGTTTCGGATCGCCGACCAGCACCAGGGTCGTGTGGTCGTGGAAGACCCGCCGCAGGATGTCCCACTGCAGGGGGTCGGTGTCCTGGAATTCGTCGACCAGTGTCACGCGGAAGCGGTCGCGGATGCGGCGGCATGCGCGCTCGCCGTGGACCGGGTCGGCGAGTACGTCGTGCAGTAGCACCAGCTGGTCGTCGAAGTCGCGGATGCCCGAAAGCCGTTTGCGCCGATCGACTTCCGCGCGCACCGCCGCCGCGAACGCCGCCGCCTCGGCCGCCGGGTGATCGCCGAGTTCCTCCCCCGGCACCAGCCGCGCGCGCCGGTCCGCCACCGCGGCCGCCGCCAGCGACAGCGCCTGGCGCACCGGCATCGGCGCGCCGCCACGGGCGTAGCGGGCCAGGTACAAATCCTCGGCGACGGTGCTCACCAGTTCCTCGATGCCCTCGACCAGCCGCACCCGCGGATCGTGTTCGCCCGCGATGCCGAGTTCGTCGAGCATGCGCTGACAAAACCCGTGGGTGGTGGAGATGGTCCCGGCATCGAAATCCGACAGCGCCGCGACCAACCTCCGG
The DNA here is from genome assembly GCF_003023875.1 of Nocardia sp. MDA0666. Taxonomy (NCBI): domain Bacteria; kingdom Bacillati; phylum Actinomycetota; class Actinomycetes; order Mycobacteriales; family Nocardiaceae; genus Nocardia; species Nocardia sp. MDA0666. Next base: position 249,042 of record NZ_PYHT01000002.1, on the reverse strand, counting down.
CGCCGCCGCGCCACCTCGGCCGGATCGGCGTCGGCCAGATGGGCGATCAACTCGTCGGTTCCGGCGCGCGCGGCCTCCGGATCGTCGAGCGCGGCCGCGACGGTGACGAACCGCTCCCGCGTACGTTCCCGCAACTCCTGGGTCGCCGCCCGGCTGAAGGTCACCAGCAGCAGCTGCGAGATGTCGACCAGCCCCTCGGCGACGAACCGCACCGCCAGCCCGACAATGGCGTATGTCTTCCCCGTCCCCGCGCTCGCCTCGAGAACAGTTGTCCCCGTAGGCAAGTCACCACACAGAGCGAACTGGCCGAACGGTGCGGAGCCACCGGCTTTCGTTTCCGTGGGTTCTCCCGCACCTTCCGCGTCGGTGCCTCCACAATTCTGGATGGCGTCCCCGCGCTTCTCGGCGCCTGCGGATTCGGGTGCGCGGTCGGCGAACTCGAACCCGCCGTCGCGCCGCCCGTTGTCATCGGTGTCGGCGGCGCGGTCACGGCGGCCGGCATCCGAACCACCGTTGCGCTGCTCTTCGACACCGCTGTCGGCGGCGGCATCGGAGGGTTCGGCAGCCGTATCGAGAAGGTCCGTCTCGTTTTCCGGTCGGAGTTCGTCGAGGGCGAAAAGTTCGGCCGGGCCGGTCGATTCATCGGCATCACGAGCGCGGCGGCGGGTGGTGGTGTGCGCCGCCGCTTCCGGGGCGCGCAGATCGGTGACGGGGAACAGTTCCTCGGTCATGGCTGCCCCTGGGATTCGTTGGCCAGCAGCGGATTCCACAGTCGCCGGGCCACCGAGCCGAAGGTGGTGGTCTCGCCGTAGCGGTCCGGTTCGGGCAGCGGGGTTTCCAGTTGCTCGAAGCTCGGTTCGGGTCCTCGGATGTAGGTCAGGTAGCGGTCGGTGTGGTCACCGAACGGGCGCGGTCCCTTCGGCCCGCCGTAGAACTCCTCTTCCGCGGCGGCGCGGGCGGAGTCGAGATCGGCTCCGCGGCAGCGGCGTTCGGCGTACACCGCCGAGGCCGACGGCGCGAACGACAGTGGTTCGGCCAAGCCCTCCTCGCGCAGGTCGGCCAGCTCGCGCAGCAGGTCCGCCGCGAGTGCGGGGGCCGGTGCGGTCAGCGACGAACGCCAGGCCGGGCGGCCGAACTTGCCGCGCCCGATGCTCACGGCCTGCCAGCTCTGATGGCGTTCGGTGGCGGCCAGCGCCAGCAGCCGCACCCACGCCGCCATCCGATGTTTGGGCGCGAGCCGCGAATAGGTGGCGCGCACGACGGCGTCGTCGTGCACATCGGCGACCGTCCCGGTCAGCCGCCGCCCCGAGCCCAGATCCACCGCGATATCGATGGTGCGTGCCGGCGCCTGCTGCAGTGGCGCGGCGACCTGCACCAGCCGGTCCACGGTGGATTCCACCTCGGCGAGCACCGAAGCGCCGAGGCCGAACGGCGGCAGGGTGCCGCGCCGCCATTCCGCGGCGCGCAGCGCGCCCGGATCGGCGCCGGTGAGCCGGGCCGCCAGCATGCGTTCACCGATGTTCCAGGTGGCCAGCCCGGTCAGTTCGATGGGCAGGCGTTCATCGATGTCCTCGTCCTCCTCCGGCACCCGGATGCCCAGCCGCTGCCACAGGAAGGCCCGGATCGGATGTTCGGCGAACGACACCAGTTCCGCCAGTTCCACATCCGTGCGCGCCACGGCCGGCAGTGGGCCGGACAACCACGGCGGAATCGGTTGCGCGGGGCGAGCCGCGGCGCGGGCGGCGGCCAGCGCCAGGGAGTCGAAACCGAACGGGTCCCGCGCCTCGAAATTGCGGCCGTCGTATGCCTGCAGCGGATGCCGACGCACCACCTCACCGGTCCCACGGTGGGCGCGCACCACGTCGATCAGTTCCGCGAGTGGTGTCACCGGCGGCCGGGGTGTACCGGTCACCGGATCGGCACCGGTGTAGAGCACCACCAGATGCTGGTGCGCGGCCAGAACGGCATCGAGCAGCAGTCCGCGGTCCTCGCTGCGCGGATCGCGTTCTCCGACAAGCGGTTCCCGCGCCGTCACGTCGTCGCCGTCGATGCCGCCGGTGCGCGGGAACACCTCGTCGTCGAGCCCGAGCAGCACCACCACCCGATGCGGAACCGACCGCATCGGCGCCAGCCCGCAGACGGTGAGCTCACCGGTGCGGTAATTGGAGCGCGGCGCCCGGGCCCGGGACCGCGCCCGCAGGGCGGCGATCACATCGGGCAGCCGCAACTCGGCCGCATCCGCGTGCTCGAAGGCGGCGGCCAGTTCCCGGCGCGCCTGCACCCCCTGCCAGGCCGCGGCGGCCGGTAGATCGGTGAGCAGATCGAGCGCGCGATGCAGGATCTGCAGCCACTGCCGGGCGGGGCGCGGTGCGCCGGCGGGTTCGGCCGGGGTGGGTCCGCTCAGATCGCGCACGCAGACCGCGAGCCGGTCGACGAATTCGGCGAAACGCCCTGCCAGATCCACATCACCGGAGTCGACGTCGTCCAGCGGCAGCGCCAGATCCAGCCAGTCCTCGCCCGATTCCCCCGCGGCGACGCCGAGCAGAATCCGGTCGACCGCCGCGTTGAGGGTGTTCTGGCCGAATTCGGCGAGCCCGAAGGCCTGCCGCTGCCGTTGCCCGATCCCCCAGCGGGCGCCGGTTTCGGCGGCCCATTCGCGCAGCCGCTCGATATCGTCGTCGTCGAATCCGCAGCGATACCGGACGGGTTCGGTGGCGGCGAGGTCGAGCACCTGGGTGACGCCGAGACGTCCCTCGGCCAGCGCCAGCAGATCCTCCAGCACCGCGAGCACCGAATTCGCCGCGCCCGCACTGCGTTCGGCGGGCCGCACCCGTAAGCCGTGTGCGGGATTCGCGTCGGGGTCGTCGAGCGCGGCGGGCCCCTGGCCGAAGGCGGCCCGCACCAGCGGGGCGTAGCCGTCGGGATCGGGGCACAGCACGATCACGTCGCGCGGTTCGAGAGTGGGATCGCGCTGGAAGAGGCCGAGCAGGACATCGCGCAACACCTCCACCTGCCGGGCGGGGCCGTGGCAGGCGTGGATCTGCACGCTGTCGTCGGCGTCGCACACCATCGGTGGCCAGCGGTCCGCGCGGATGGCCTCTTGCAGCTCGGAAAGCACTGTGCCCGAACCGTTTTCGTCACTCGTGCGATTCGGCTGGTGATGCTGGTCGGCGAAATCCACGGTCGCCAGCCTGTTCTGCACCTCGCGCACGTCGCGGCCCAGCGCCGCCAGCAGCGGATGCCGGGCGATCGGATCGGCCACCACCCGCCGGGGAGCGGCGAGAGGGCTTCGCACGATCGTCGCCGCACCCGCGAGCCCTGCAACGGCTTCCGCGGTCTCGCCGGATCCGGTGGCGCCGGCTCCCGCCGGACGGGCGACATCCGGGGCGACATCCGGGGCGGACCGTAACCGCTCCCACAGCGCCGGGCTGGGATGGGCCAGCCAGAGGTGCACCTCGCGGTGTTCGGCCACCGCCTCGAGTACCGCGAGCTGCGCGGCCGCGATCCGGGGCAGTCCGAAGACCGAAAGGCGCTGCGGCAGATCGATACTCGCCGGATCGGTGCGCAGCCGGCGGCAGACGGTGTCGAGCCGCTGCGCCGGTGCGGGAATGCCGATCGCCTCGCGCACCCGCCGCCACAGCCGCGGCTGCCACCGCAGGTCGTCGGGTAGGTCGGCGCCGCAGCCGTCGGTGTCGGCGCCGTCGGCCCAGTCGGTGATCAGGGTGGGGCGGGTGGTGCCGTAGGTGTCGAACAGGGTCGCGATATGCGTCGCGGTGCTCAGCCGTCGCCCCGCCCGGTACGCCTCGGCCGGACCGGCGCCCATGCCCAGATGCCGGGCCAGCACCGCCGCCCACGGCTCGCCGATCGCGGCGTCCATCGCTGCCAGTACGGGCCACACCAGCCGGTCGGGCGCCCACGGGTCGGCGTCGGCGGCGATATCGGAGGCAGTGGCCGAGATGTCGGCGACCAGCGCCGCCGGGGTCGGATAGTCGATGTTGGCGGCCACGCCGTCACCGGTCCGCGCGCCCAGGGTCACCGCGAGCCGCTGGTTGAGCCAGCGTTGCACGCCGTGCGCGCCGACCGCGACGACCTCGGCGGCGAAGGGGTCCGGCAGCGGGTGCGACAGCATCGCGGCGAGCGCGTCGGCGAGCGTGCGCGCCGACTCGGCCCGGTGGATGTGCAGCACCTGCGCACCGCCTCTCTAGTCCCTCGCGCGCGATCCCTTGTCGCGGTGATGCGGCGCGCCCGATCCTACAAACCCGGCCACCGCTCCCGGCGGCACCGGCCCGTCTCGGAGCGCCGCACCCGGTGAACGCCGCGGTACGAGCCCTCCGCAACCGACCCGTAAACGCCCGTTACCACCGATTTGCCGCCCTTCGCAGCATGTCACCAAACATTCGGCAACACAATCGAATCCGGCCATCATGACCATTCGGCTATCACGAACGCAATTCGCCACCGCGTGTCACCCGCACACCGGGTCCGTCGTGTGCCACAGTTTTCCGCGGGGAGGTTTCGGGAGAAGCGGTATCGAAAGGCTGGTTCGATTCATGTCTGCGACGGTGGTCCCCCTCGTACCCAGATCCGGGTTCACGGTACGGCGATCGGGCGAGACGTGGGAATTGATCAACTCCCGGCACTACGGCCGCGGTGTGGTGCTGCACAGCTGGGCTCGCGACGGACATTCCGAGGCCTTCGAGCACTGCTATCGGCTCAACGGCCGCAGCGTCGAGGAATTGCTCGCAGCATTCCGCTGACCTGCGTCGTTGCGGTCGATATGGCCGAAATGCGCTGGCCTGCAACGATCTCCGCGTAGCTAGCACATCCGCGGGCCGACCTCAAGACGTGCGTGATCGGCGCATTTGTGGCTATTGTGGCTCACCGTGCGTTATCCCCGGACCGCGTCCCGCGGCATTCGAACCACCCGCCTGGCCGCCGGTGCCTGCGTCGTCGCCGCCGCGCTGATGGCGGGCACCCCCGTGCTGGATCCCGCTCCGGCCGCCGCCGTCCCGCTGCGTATGCAGGGCTGCCGCGACGGCTTCGACTGCGATATGAGCAGCCGGATCGCGGCCGTCGACAACTATCTGGCCTCCCGGCCCGGCGTCACCGGCTATGTGGTGCGTGACCGCGTCACCGGCGGCACCTATGCCAACGGCAACGCCGAGACCCTGTTCTGGACCGCCTCCACCATCAAACTGGCCATCGCCGAGGATCTGCTGAACCGGGCGCGGGTCGGCGCGATCACGCTGACGCCCGAGGACCGCACCCAGATGGAGTCCATGCTGGCGACCTCCAACGACGCCGCGGCGGACTTCCTGTGGAACAAGTACGCGGGCCCGGATCGGCAGGCGTTCAACAACGCCTTCCGCGCCGACGGGATGACCGGCCTGGTGCCGCGCCCGACCAACGGCAACGGACATCTGTTCCCGGACTGGGGTTTTCAGCAGTGCACGCCGTCCGATCTGGACCGGCTGATGAACAATGTGCTCGACCACATGAACCCCGACGACCGCGGCTATCTGCTCGATCGGATGCGCAAGGTCGACACCAACCAGCACTGGGGCGTGTGGGGTGCCGGCGATGCCATGCATCCGGGCCTCAAGAACGGCTGGTCCGACGAGAACGGCGGCTGGGTGGTCAACTCGGTCGGCTTCGCCGGGCCCGGTGAGCGCTACACCCTCGCGGTGATGAACTCCCTCGGCGACCAAGGCGGCTACACCGACGGCGAGGAGACCACCACGCATGTCGCGCAGCTGCTGTTCGCCGGACGCTAGTCACAGCCGCGACAGCCGCATCGGCGCCCCGTCGCGCGGGAACGGGATGGTGTTGAATCCCCACGGCATCAGGTAGTCGTCGGGGATGTGCCAGCTGTAGGCGCGCACCATCGCCGCGATGACCACCTTCACCTCGAGGGTGCCGAAATGCATGCCGATACATTTGTGCGCTCCCGCGCCGAACGGCATCCACGCCAGCCGGTGCGATTTGTCCTCGCGCCGGCCCTCGGTGAACCGTTCCGGGTCGAAACGCGCGGGATGCGACCACAATTCGGGGATCAGATGGTTGACGCCGTAGGCGACGTCGACGTGGGTGCCGGCCGGAATGTAGTGACCGGCCACCTCGGTGTCGCGTACGGCGCGGCGCACCAGGCCCGGCACCGGCGGCACCAGCCGCAGGCTCTCCTTGATCACCAGATCCAGATCGTGCAGGCGATCCAGGTCGGCGATCGTCGGCGGCGCGCCGTCGAGCTCGTCGAACAGTGCCTGTGCCTCGGCGCGCACCCGCTGCTGCCAGTCGGGGTGGCGGCCCAGATAGTAGGCGACCGAGGTCGCGGTGGTGGTGGTCGTGTCGTGAGCGGCCATGATCAGGAAGATCATGTGGTTGACCACGTCGGCGTCGGAGAACATCGCACCGTCCTCGGTGCGGGCGTGACACAGCGCGGAGAAGAAGTCCGCACCCTCTTCGCGGCGCTTGTGCGGCACCATCGCGGTGAAGTACTCCTCGAGCGTCTTGCGCCCGCGCAGACCGGCCCGCCACGCACCGCCGGGCACCGGATAGCGCACCAGCGCCAGCGGTGCGTGGGTGCAGTCGAGGAAGGCCTGCCCGAGCCGGTGGCGTTGCGGCCCGGCATCGACGCCCATGAAGGTTTCGGTGGCGATCTCGAGAGTGAGATCTTTCACCGTCGGATACAGCCGCAGGGTGCGCGCACCGGCCGGACTCCAGCGCTCGACCGCGGCCTCGACCACCGGGCTCAATTGCGCCAGATGCGATTCCAGCCGCTCGCGGGTGAACGCCTGCTGCATGATGCGCCGGTGGAACATGTGCTCGGAGAATTCCAGCAGCAGCAGTCCGCGGCGGAAGAACGAGCCGATCAGGAAGTCCCAGCCCTGCCCGAAATCGTTGCGCCGCTTGCCGAGTACCTCGTCGACGGCCTGCGGGCCGGCGACCAGGACGCGGTCGACACCGAAGGATTTGTTGTAGCTGACCGGGCCGTAGCGGCGGTACCGGTCGTACATCTCGGCCGGACCCCAGCGCAGATACTGCAGCGAGCGGCCCAGCACCGGCAGTCCGGCGTCGCCGCGCACGGCCGATGCCGCACTGCCCCGCGGCGGCGTCGCCAGGACCTGCTCCCGCGCCGGTAATCGGTGCAGCAGCCGGTCGATCGGACGGCCGTCCGGTATTTCGATGAAGCCGATGTTCTCCCGCTCGGCGCCGGAGGGACGCGGGTCGACGCTGACCATGACTGATGCCTCCCGAACACAGCGACCGCGCCACGCCGCCCGGCCGCAAGAAAAGTACACCTCGTACATTAGAGGTAGAATCACGCTGTGACAAGGGACACAGAAATTCGGCGTCCAGGCCGCCCGCCCGGGCCACCCCGGGATCCCGACCGCCGGCGCGGGGAGATTCTCGACGCGGCCGAGCGGGTGGTGGCCGACTCCGGTGCGCGCATGACGATCGCGCAGGTCGCCGCCGAGGCCGGATACGCGCGCACCGCGGTGTACGCGGTGTTCCCGGACCTCCCGGCGCTGATCGACGCGCTGGCCGAGCGGCATATGAACGCGATCATCGCCGCCGCCGACCATCTGCTGGCCCAGCCGCTACCCGCCCGGCAACTGCTGCGGGCGGTGGTGACCCTGATGTGCGATTTCGTCGACGCCAATCCCAACCTGCACCACGTCATGATGCAGCGACTCGAGCACGGCGACGCCGAGCACCGGCCGTTCTTCACCCGCGTATCCGATTGGGCGACATCGATTTTCGACATCATTCTGCGCCGCCTCGACGCCGACCCGGCGCTGGCGCGGATCTGGGCGACCGCCACCGTCGGCGCCATTCTGATGTCGGCCGAGGCCTGGATACAGCAGCCGATCCGATCCCGCGCCGAATTCGTCGACCAGCTCGCGGCCTTCCTGTGGCCGAGCGTGGAGAGCATCGGCGGCGACCGCCTCGTCGGGCCGTTGGTGGGCGCGGCGGAGCCGGTGCCGAAGTGAACGCATACCCGCCCCGCGCGGGGCGAAACCGGGCTTGAGGCGCGGACGCGCCGACATTCGGTGCTCGTCGTGACTGCCTTCGGGCAGCCGACTACCGTTGAGCCTGTCGTAGACCGAACGTCCGGCGAGGAGCGCTGATGGGAACCGAAACTGTCGAGAATCGACGCCACCGCGTGGTGGTGATCGGATCCGGCTTCGGCGGCTTGTTCGCGTGCAAACATCTCGAGCACGACGACGTCGATGTCGTACTGATCTCCAAGACCTCCACGCACCTGTTCCAGCCGCTGCTCTACCAGGTCGCCACCGGCATTCTGTCCACCGGTGAGATCGCCCCCGCCACGCGCATCGTGCTGCGCAAACACCACAACACGCGGGTGATCCTGGGCGAGGTCCACGATATCGACCTGGTGAACAGGACCGTGACGTCGAAACTGCTCAACCAGGACACCGTCACCTCCTTCGACAGCCTGATCGTCGCGACCGGCGCCCAGCAGTCCTATTTCGGCAACGACCAGTTCGCCACCTACGCGCCGGGGATGAAGACCATCGACGACGCGCTGGAACTGCGCGCGCGCATCCTCGGCTCGTTCGAGGAGGCCGAACTGGCGAAGACCCAGGAGGAACGCGACCGGTTCCTGACCTTCGTCGTGGTCGGCGCGGGCCCGACCGGCGTCGAACTGGCCGGCCAGATCGCCGAACTCGCCGATCGCACCCTGGTCGGCACCTTCCGCAACATCGATCCGCGCGACGCGCGCGTTCTGCTGGTCGAAGGCGCCGGCGCGGTACTCGCGCCGATGGGACCAAAACTCGGCGGCAAGGCACAGCGGCGCCTCGAGAAGATGGGCGTGGAGATCCAGCTCAACGCCATGGTCACCGACGTCGACGCCCGTGGTGTGACGGTCAAGGACAAGGACGGCAGCGAGCGTCGCATCGAATCGGCGTGCAAAGTGTGGTCGGCCGGCGTGCAGGCCAGCGAACTGGGCAAGATGCTGGCCGAACGGTCCAAGGGCACCGAAACCGACCGGGCCGGGCGAGTCGTGGTCGAACCGGATCTGACGATCAAGGGATATCCGAACGTCTTCGTCGTCGGCGACCTGATGGCGGTGCCCGGTGTGCCGGGTCAGGCCCAGGGCGCCATTCAGGGCGCCACCTACGCGGCCAAGCAGATCAAGGCCGAGGTCGCCGGTAAGCAGACCCCGGATCAGCGCAAGCCGTTCAAGTACTTCAACAAGGGCAGTATGGCGACGGTCTCGCGGTTCAACGCCGTGTGTCAGATCGGCAAGCTGGAGTTCTCCGGCTTCCTCGCGTGGCTCATCTGGCTGGTGCTGCACCTGTACTACCTGATCGGCTACCGCAGCCGGACCGTCACGGTGTTCCAGTGGTTCGTCGCCTTCCTCGGCCGCAACCGCGGGCAGATGGCGGCCACCGAACAGTGGGTCTTCGCCCGGCTGGCACTCGAGGCCATGAACGGCAACGAGACCGATGCCCGGGAGGTGCAGGCCGAGGTCGGCAACACGACGCCTCCCGCCGCACCGGGTGAATCTCCGGCGAAATCGGCGGCCGCTACGCCGGACGGCGAAAAGTCCTCCGCCACAAGCGAATCCGCCGACGTGTCCCCCGCCTCCGGCAGTAGCGAGTCGACCACCTCCGGCTCGTCACGTCCGAAGGCCGGCTGAGCACGCCGGTTTCACCACCGCAGCACCGAGGGCCGCGAGCCGATGAGCTTGCGGCCCTTGTGTATTCACGACAGGACGCGGATCCACCTTTCCGAGACAGGGGCTGGGTGCCCCGTTCTCGGCGGGCGAACGTTGCCCGGGTGGGTCACCCGGCGTCGACGCGGGAACTGCCGGACGCTTCGGACAGCCGCGCACCCGTCCACGTCGACAACGAGCCACCGGCGGCGAGCGGAAGCACTGCGGCCGCGAGACCGGCGGTGGCGGCGGGGCTGTCGTCGGGGTATCGCAGTTCGCTGCACAGCGCGCGCGGAGCCGACAGCAGGTCGTCGGAGGCGGTGCCGGCGCCGAGTTCGAGGCGATGCCGCAGCAGCGGCAGGGCGGAGAGGTCGGCGACGAGATCACCGCACCAGCGGCCGTGATCCTCGCCGGTGCGGCCGATCTGCACGCGTTCGCGAACGCGGATGCGGGCGTCGGCGGCCAGCCGCACGGTGGTGACGGCACGATGGCCGGCTCCCCCGGCGACGACCGTCGGTTCCGGATCGAAGTCCAGTTCACCACCCGCGCCGACGTCGAAGGACCACGACGCCGTCGACGTCCGGGTGGTGCGGCCGGGCAGCACGATCGTCGCCGCCACCGAACGAACCACCAGGCGAGCGCCGGGCTCGACCACGATGCGGATATCGAGTTCGTCCCCGCCGAGCGGCGTGGCCGCGGCACCGATCAGATGCACCGTATCCGGTCCGGTGCAGCGGACCGCCACCGCGCCGGTGGCCGCCGACCACGGCAGCGCCCCGGCGCGCGCGACGATGCGAATATCAGTGCGCAACAGCGCTTTCCCCGGCGGCCTCGGCGGCCGCCACCGCGTCCAGCTGATCGCGCACCCACGCCAGCACCGGTGTCGCGGCCGGATCCTCGGTCAGCGAGCTGAAGACGAAGGGGCGGCCCGCGCGCACCGCCGCGGAATCGCGGCGCATCACCTCGAGGTCGGCGCCCACCATCGGTGCCAAGTCGGTCTTGTTGATCACCAGCAGATCCGAGAACGTCACGCCCGGACCGCCTTTGCGCGGGACCTTGTCGCCGCCGGCCACGTCGACGACGAAGATCTGCGCATCGATCAGGCCCGCGGAGAAGGTCGCGGTGAGGTTGTCGCCGCCGGATTCGACCAGAATCAGATCCAGCGGCGGATTCGCCTCGATCAGATCATCGATGGCGTCGAGGTTGGCGGTGATGTCGTCGCGAATGGCGGTGTGCGGGCAACCGCCGGTCTGCACCGCGCTGATGCGTTCATCGGGCAGGACCGCGTGGCGGCGCAAGAAATCGGCGTCCTCGGTGGTGTAGATGTCGTTGGTCAGCACCGCCAGCGACAGTTCCGCGCGCAGCTGCCGGCACAGCGCCGCGACCAGCGCCGTCTTCCCGGATCCGACCGGGCCGCCGATCCCGATGCGCACCGGCTCCCCCGGCGTCCGCACCCGCTTGGGACGATCGTGGGCGTGATCGTGCGGTTCACCGTCGATCAGATGGGGCGGCATGAGCTCTCCTTCGGGCCTCGACTCTCGGCGATCATCGTGGCCGATTCATGTGAACCCGGTGTTACCTCCCGGCCGGCGACTCTCCCGGCCGGCAATTGCTCCGCCGCGCGGGCTACGACGCGAACAGCGGCATCTCACGGTCGAGATGGCGTTGAGCGAGTACGTCACCGAGCGGATCGGACAGGGCCGCCGGGCCGATCGTGGCCGCGCGGGCGGTCTCGTCGCACAGCGCAGCCAGCTCCAGCGTGATCGCCGCGACCGCGGCCGGATCGAGGGCGAGTAACCGCTGGGCCGCGGTGGCGGCTCCGGTCATCGTCGTATAGACCACGACCCCGGCGATCTCCACCGGCTGCACCCCCGCGGCCCGGCCCACGGCACCGAACACCGTGGACAGATGCGGCCGCATGCCCAGGTCGGACCAATCATGCTGCGGCCATACCTGTTTCGCGAGCCGCAACAGTCCGCGGCCCTGCGCCCGCGAAGCCGTGCGCGCCGCCGGTGCCGGGGTGCGGGCATCGGCTTCCGCCTCGGCCGCCGAGGGGGTCAGGGCTCCCGCACAGACGGCCGCCGACAGCGACGCCGCGACCAGACCCGTGGTGCGGATCCGGCGCCGCAGATAGGCCGCCACCGTGTCGAGGTCACGCACGAGCCCGGAGCTGACCGCCTCCTCGACTCCGCCCGAATGCACGTGCCCGCCGATGGGCAGCCGCGAGTCGGCGAGCGACATCACCATCGCGAGACTCATGGGCATCTCCTGCGGGCGGGCACGATCTCCGATCCTAGAACGCGCGGTCAGCCGGCCGCCGCGAAGTCCGCGGCAGCGCTCACCGCGGCCCACTTCTCGGTTTCCTCGGCTCGCGCCTGTCCGGCCGCGCGGGCCGCGGCCAGCGCATCGCTGCCCAGCAGCAGCCGGCGTGGCGGTTCGTCCGAGTCGGCCACCTCGACGATGAGGCGGGCTGCGCGAGCGGGGTCGCCGGGCTGGGATCCGTTGTTGTCGCGGCGGAAACGGTGGACGGCGCCGACGGTCGCCTCGTAGTCGGCTCCCACCGGATGGATGGTCATCGAGGCGCCCTGCCAGTCGGTGCGGAAGGCGCCCGGCTCGACGATCACGACCCGGACCCCGAACGGGGCCACCTCGCTCGCCAGCACCTCGGAGAATCCCTCGACCGCGAATTTCGCCGTCTGATAGGCGCCCAGGCCCGGCGAACCACCGACCCGGCCGCCGATCGAGGAGATCTGGACGAAGGTCCCCGAGCGCTGGGCCCGCAGCACCGGGAGTGCGGCGCGGGTGACGTGCACGACGCCGAACAGGTTGGTCTCGACCTGCGCCCGGAAATCGTCGGCGGCCATCTCCTCGATCGGCGCGCTGTCGGCGTATCCGGCGTTGTTGACCACCACGTCGAGGGAGCCGAAGGTCTCGGTGGCCGCGCGCACGGCCGCCTCGGCCGCCGCCGGGTCGGTGACGTCCAGTCGCACCGGCAGGATGTGCGAGCCGTAGCGCCGGACCACGTCGTCCAGCTGTTCCGGGCGGCGCGCACCGGCGACGACCCGATGCCCGGCGGCCAGCGCGGCCTCGGTCAGCTCGCGTCCCAGGCCCCGCGACGCACCGGTGATCAGCCATGTTCCGGCCATGTTCTCTTCTCCGTTCCACGGTCCGGGCGCTGTCGGCGACCAGACAATTTGAAGTGCCACATCAATGTAGCATTTAATCCAATTTTCGCTGCTTAATAGCAGCAGTTATTCATAGTTCCGCTGCTCACATGTGTACATTGAAGCCGTGAGAGCTGACGCCGCCCGCAATATCGAACAGGTGCTGACCACCGGAGCCCGGCTGCTCGCCGACGATCCGTCCGCGAGCCTGTCGGCCATCGCCGCCGAAGCCGGCGTGGACAGGCGCACGGTCTACCGCCGCTTCGCCTCGCGTGACGACCTCCTCGCGGCCGTCTACCAGGCTCGATACGACGCGGTCGAGGAAGCCATAGCGAGTGCCCGGCTCCGGGAGGCGCCGGTCGCGGTCGCCCTGCACCGGTACGTGGAAGCGATCATCGGCGTCAACCGCCGTTGGCCGGTGCAGACAGCGAGATTGGTGGCCGACGAAACCGTTCGCGAGCGCCGGGCACCGCTGATCGCCGAGGTCGACAGGTTTCTCCGGAGAGCCACCGACGAAGGCCTGCTGCGCCCCGGCCTGCCCGAGGGCTGGGTGTCGACACTGCTGGCGCAGCTGATGGTCAACGCCGCCGAGAACCTTCCGCAGCTCGATCCGGCCCGCGCGGCCGACATCGTGGTCGACACCCTGCTGCGTGGTGTGGGCACCTCCGCGCATATTTGACCTCAACAATGGTGAAGGTTGCAGGCTGGGCTCATGAAAGCGATACGCCTGCACGAATTCGGTCCGGCCGAGAACCTGCGCTACGAGACCGCCCCCGATCCCCTGCCGGAACCCGGACAGGTCCGAATCGCGGTGGCCGCGGCGGGAATTCACCTGGTCGACACCTATCTGCGCCGAGGCCTGCCGGGGCCCTATCCGCCGCCGCAGTTACCGACGATCCCCGGCCGGGAGGTCGCGGGCGTCGTCGACCTGGTCGGTCCCGGCGCCGACCCGGATCTGCTGGGCGCTCGGGTCGTGACCCATCTGGGCGCCGCACCGGGCGGCTATGCCGCGCTGGCGGTCGCGGATGCGCAACGGCTGCACCGCATTCCGGACGCGATTGACGCGGCCGCGGCGGTGGCGATGATCGGCACCGGCCGAACTACCCTGGGCATTCTGGGATTCTCCGAGGTCGAGCCGGGACAGCTCGCGGTGGTGCCGGCCGCGGCGGGTGGGATCGGCACACTGCTCGTGCAATATCTGCGCGCCGCCGGGCTCACCGTCGTCGGCCTGGCCGGCAGCCCGGCCAAGGTCGCTACCGTGGCGGCCAACGGCGCCGACCTCGCCCTCGACTACACCGACCCGAGGTGGCCGGACGCGGTGCGCGCGGGCTTCGGCGACCGGCCCGCGCACTGGGTCTTCGACGGTGTCGGCGGCGCAGCAGGCCGGGCGGCGGTCGAATTGCTCGCACCCGGCGGCACCCGCCTCGTCTTCGGCTGGAGCGATGCCGCACTGGAATTCGACCCGGGCGACCTCGCCGCCCGTGGCATCACCTCACGGTCGGTTCTCGGTCCGGAAATGCTCGAACGTGGCGGCGGAATCGCGGCGCTGGAGACGCGCGCCCTGGCCGCGGCCGGGTCCGGGCGGTTGCGCCCGGCGGTGCACCGGTTCGCCCTCGCCGATGCCGCCGCGGCGCACCGGGCCCTCGAGGACCGCGCCACCGTCGGCAAGGTCGTCCTCGAGCCGTAACAGTCGATAGCTGATCAATTGCTGACGTAACCGATTCGTAGCCCCTCGCCTCGGTCGCGGCTCCTACGCTGGAGGTCGTGTCTCGTTCTCACGGCCCGCGACCGAGGCCGGCGGGCGCACGCAGAGGAGGTTCGTCCATGCCCGTGTGTACGACGCGCGACGAGGTCGACATCTACTACAAGGATTGGGGTTCGGGCCGCCCCGTGGTCTTCATCCACGGCTGGCCGCTCAACGCCGACGCCTGGGACGATCAGTTGAAACATGTGGCGGACAACGGCTTTCGCGGTATCGCACACGACCGCCGCGGTCACGGGCGTTCGGCACAGCCGTGGAGCGGATACGACTTCGACACCTTCGCCGACGACCTGAACGATCTGCTCAGCCGGCTCGACCTGCGCGATGTCACACTGGTGGCGCACTCCATGGGCGGTGGCGAACTGGCTCGCTACATCGGCCGCCACGGCACCGGACGGGTGCGCTCGGCGGTGTTGCTGTCGGCTATCCCGCCGCTGATGGTGCGCACCTCGGACAACCCCGAAGGCGTGCCCGACGAGGTGTTCGATCAGATCAAGAAGGGCATCCTGACCGAACGCTCGCAGTTCTGGCGCGATACCTCCGAGGGCTTCTTCAGCGCCAACCGGCCGGGCACCAAGGCCACCCAGGGCAACCGCGACGCGTTCTGGTTCATGGCGATGCACGAGTCGATCGAGGCCGGGGTGCGCTGTGTGGACGCCTTCGCATACACGGATTTCACCGCCGATCTGCAGAAATTCGATATCCCGACGTTGATCGTGCACGGCGACGACGACCAGATCGTGCCCATCGACGCCACCGCCCGCAAGGCGGCGAAGATCATCCCGGACGCGACCCTCACCGTCTACGAGGGCGGTTCACATGGCATCGCCCTGGTGCCCGGTGACAAGGAACGTTTCAACGCCGATCTGCTGGCGTTCCTGCAGAGCTGAAACAATCCCGCCATCGGCCACGGCCCACGCATGCGGTTCAGGTGAAGCGGATGCTCCGGGCCATCAGCCGCTGCATCGGGCCGCGGGTCAGATCCGTCCACGCCTGCAGCGGACCGCTCCACCACGGCGAGATCTCCACCGGTTTCGCGACGACGGCGTGACACACCAGATCGGCGGCCTCGGCGGCGGTCAGGCCCGGCATGGAGCCGAAATCGGTGGGCGCGCTCATGCGCGTATGCACCAGCGGCATGTAGATCGAGGTGGTGGTGACGCCGTCGGCCGCCACCTCGGTCGCCACCGTGCGCAACCACTGGTCGAATGCCGCCTTCGACGCGCCGTAGGCGGCCCATCGCGGCGCCGGCGGCATGCGCAGCCCCCAGGTGGAGATGTTGACGATATGCCCGCGACCGCGCTCCCGCATCGCCGGCAGCAGGGCCAGCAGCAATCGCACCGGGCCGAGGTAGTTGATATCGATGGTCCGGGTGAAATCGTGGAAACGATCGTAGGACTCGTCGATCGAGCGCCGGATCGAACGGCCCGCGTTGTTGATCACCACATCCACCCGCCCGTGTGTGGCGAGGATGTCGCGGGCCAGCTCGTCCACTGCCTCCATATCGGTCAGGTCGGCGCTGTAGGTGTGCGCGATGCCGCCGCTCGTGGTGATCTCGTCGGCTGCAGCATCCAGCTCCGCCGTCGAGCGCGCCACCATCACCACCACGGCTCCGGCGGCGGCGAATTTGGCGGCGGTGACCTTCCCGATGCCGTGCGAGGCGCCGGTCACCAGCACGACCCGGCCCGAGACGGCCTCGCGCAGCGCGGTTTCGCGGGGCCGCGACGTGGGATACAACAACCGCGTCGCGACCCGCTCGGCCAGCGGACGGCCCGGTGAAGCGGTATCTGTCACAGCCGAAACTGTATTGGGCCGCCTCCACCGGCGGGCCGGAATCGTCGCCGCGACCGGGAACCGGTCAGCGCGTTCCCGCCGCCGCGGAGGCGGTATCCACCGCGATCGCACGCCGACGCCGGCGCCCCGAGGTCGCCGCGGCTGTCACCGCCATCATGATCAGCAGTGCCGCGCCGACCACCAGCGCGGTGTGCATGCCGGTGACGAACGAGCTCTGCGCGGCATGGATCACGGCCGCGTCGCCGCGATGGCGCACCAGCGTCTCGCCGAGCGTGTCGGCGAAATCGCCACCCGACCGGAACACCAGCGCCGCCAGCGAACCCAGCAGCG
Organism: Nocardia sp. MDA0666; assembly: GCF_003023875.1. NCBI lineage: Bacteria > Bacillati > Actinomycetota > Actinomycetes > Mycobacteriales > Nocardiaceae > Nocardia > Nocardia sp. MDA0666. The sequence continues at coordinate 232,310 of NZ_PYHT01000002.1, read as the reverse complement.
ACAACCCCAGTGCGTTACCCAATTCGAAACTGGTTTCGGAGATGCCGACCGCCGAGCCCGCGCGTTCGGCCGGAACCGAGGACACCGCGACCTCCGACACCAGGGTGAACACGATGCCGTAGCCGAGGCCCGCGATCGTGGATCCCGCGATGTACCAGCCGATTCCGCCGTCGACACCGATACCGAGCAACAGCAGATTGCCGACCGCGGCCGCACTCAACGCCAGCACGAACGAGCCGCGCGTGCCGAGCCGGCGCGCCACCCGCGCCCCGCCCATCGAACACACGAACACCGCCACCGCCGCCGGAATACCCAGCAGCGCCGCGCCCAGGACGTCGCGCCCGGCCACCGACTGCAGATACAGGCTGGTCAGATAGCTCATACCGGCCAGCGACATCATGCCGACGGTGGACGACCCGATCGCCACGCGGAACAGGCCGCTACGGAACAGGCTCAGATCCAGCAGCGGTTCGGCCAGAGTGCGCTGGCGTCGCACGAATGCCACCAGGACCGCGACACCGGCGAGTCCGAGCACGACCGAGACCGCGTCGACGCCCTCGGCCGCCGCTCGTTTCACCGCATACACCAGCGGCAGGATGCCGCCGATGGACATGATCACGCTCACCGGATCCAGCGGTCCGCGACCGGCGGAGCGGTGTTCGGGCAGCAGCAGCGGTCCCAGCGCCAGCAGCACCAGCAGTACCGGCGTATTGATCAGGAAGATCGACCCCCACCAGAACTTGTGCAGCAGCAGACCGCCGATCACCGGCCCCACCGCCGAACCGCCGGCGAAGAACGCCGTCCAGATGCCGATCGCGGTGCCGCGGGCCCGCGCCTCGGGGAACAGACTCGAGATCAGCGCCAGGCTCGACGGCAGCAGCGTCGCACCGCCGACACCCATCAGCGCGCGCGCCGCGATCAGTACCCCGGCGCTGGGCGCGAAGGCGGCCAGCAGCGAGGCGATGCCGAAAACCGTTGCGCCGGCGAGCAATATGTTGCGCCGCCCGATACGGTCACCGAGATTACCCATGGTGATCAGCAGTCCGGCGATCATGAATCCGTAGATGTCGAGAATCCACAGCTGCTGTTCGGCCGAGGGGTCCAGATGCTCGGTCAGCGTCGGCATCGCCAGGTACAGCACCGACATGTCCATCGACACCAGCAGCACCGGCAGGATCAACACCGCCAGACCCAGCCACGCCCGCCGGGGGGTTGCGCTCGGCGCGGTGTAGCCCGCCGCCGAGGTCTCAATGCCGACCATCACCTATCCTTCATCTCGTGCGTACGTCGTACGCGACCGGGGTACAGCGTACGCATCCGGCCGCAGAAAGGAAAGCGAGTTTCGATGCCGAAACCTTCCCACCCATCCTCACCTGCGCCTTCGGGCTCTCCGAGCCCGTCTCAGCCCGAGCGGCTGACGCGGGCGGCGATCGTCGACACCGCCATCGCACTGGCGGACGCGGACGGCATCGACGGACTGTCCATGCGCCGCATCGCCGAGCGGATGGGCGTGGGCGCGATGTCGCTGTATCGGCACGTACCGAACAAGGACGCACTGCTGGCCGATATGACCGACGAGGTCGCGCGCCGCTACCCGTATCCGGCGCCGGAAGCGGGCTGGACCTGGCGCGACCGCGTGCGCGCGGCCGCCGATATCGACTGGCAGCTCTACCGGCTGCACCCGTGGGTGCTGTTCACCTTCGCGGTGCCGCGCTACAACTTCGGCCCGCACAGCCTGGCGTGCCTGGGCTGGCTGACCGAAGGTCTGCTCGAACTGACCGATGATCGCCGCGAGGCCACCGCGATGGCGCTCGAGGTCTGGAGTTATATCGCCGGCATCGCTCTCCAGCAGGTCAGCGCCACCATCCTGGCCGCCCGCGAGGACGAGCACGACGAATCCTCCGGTCTGACGGCACTTCTCGAGGGCACCCCGCGCTGGCCGAGCCCGCCCGCGCTGGCGCCCCTCGAAGGCACCGGACTCGGCGATCTGCTCGATCCGGTGCGGCAATTGCATTCGGGCCTGTCGGCGATGTGCGACGGTTTCGCCGCACGCCACGGCTGACCAGCACTCAGTAGTACGACCGGCCCTGGACGCCGCCGGAGACCGACCACACCTCCACGATCAGCCCGTCCTCGACGCGCAGGATATCGGTGCCGCTCACGGCGATCTCACCGTCGGCGACGGGTCGGCGCGAACCGTAGGGCCGCGCCACGGTCCCGGTACGGCGGTCGTCGATCTCGACGACCGCCTCGCCCTGGGTTTCGAATCGCTGCCCGGGCGCGGCCGCTCGGAAGGCCGCGATCTGCCGCGCGAACGTCTCCGGGTCGTGGATGCCGTCGTAGGCCTCGGCGCCCGGCTGGGCATACCGAAGTGTGAAGTGCGGGGCCATGATTCGGCTCGCGAGGTCCAGTTCCCCGTTCCACATCGCCGTCCAGCGGTCGAAGAGTCCGATTCCGTATGCGCGCATGTCCACTCCCCAATAGTCTCATTGATACGGTATGACGGATATGAAGCTATAGTCTCAGTGAGACCGTGTCAATGCCGTTCCGAACCGAGACGTGCCGAACCGAAAGCTGACGACCATGGCGGATCTGGGAGCGCAGGACCATATCGTGCTCGGGCTCATCGCCCGGCACGGCCCGCTCACCCCCTACGAACTCAAAGCGCGCATGGAGGAGAGCGTCGACTACTTCTGGCCGGTGCCGCATGCGCAGCTCTACCGCATTCCGGCCCGGCTGGCCGAGCGCGGCCTGCTGCACGAGGACGCCGAGGAGACCGGCCGCCGGCGCCGGGTATTCCAGCTCACCGACGCCGGACGCGAGGCGTTACGCGCATGGCTGGCCGACCCCGGGTGCCCGCCGCCGGAGACGCGTGATCCGGCGCAGGTGAAACTGTTCTTCGCCGACCTCGGCGCACCGGAGGACGTGATCGCCCTCGCGCGCCGCCAGGCGGCCGAGCACCGCCGCTGGCTCGACCGCTACCGCGCCATGCACGCCGAGATCGACCCGGCCGATACCGTGCGCGCCCAATCCCGTTCCCGCATCCTGGAACTCGGCATCGGCCACGAACAGGCGTACGTGGACTTCTGGACCGAACTGGCCGACCGTCCCGACCGGATCGGGCACGGCGATTCGGCACCGGTCAGCCGGTGACCACGGCGTAGGCGAATCCGTCCCAGCCCTTGCTGCCCACGGTCTGCAGCACGGTGGCCTCGAGCCGCGGCTCGTCGGCGAGCAGTCCCAGCGCTTCCCGGGCTCCGCGGACCGCGGGGTCGCCGGGATCGCCGTCGGCCAGGGCGCCACGACGCACGACATTGTCGACGATGATCACCGAACCGGGCCGGGTCAGCCGCAAGGCCCACCGCACATAGTTGGCGTTGTTGACCTTGTCGGCATCGATGAAGACCAGGTCGAAGGGCTCGCCGTGGTCCTCGGCGACTCCCGGCAGGGTGTCCAGCGCCGCGCCGACCCGGATCTCCACCCGCTCCCCCACCCCCTTGCGATCGAGGTTGGCGCGGGCCACCTCGGCATGGTGCGGATCGTATTCCAACGTCACGACGCTGCCCTGCGGTCCCACCGCACGCGCCAGCCACAGGGTGCTGAATCCGCCGAGCGTGCCGATCTCGAGGACGCGCCGCACCCCGGCCGACAGCGCGAGCAGATACAGGAATTTGCCCTGTGCCGGCGAGACGTCGATGGGCGGCAGACCCGCCTCGGAATTCGCCTGCGCCACATCGGAATCGGCATCGCCGATCAGAGTGCCCACGACGTAGCGATCGACCGCGCCCCATTCGGCATTCGTCATATCGGCCAGTGTGCCACCGCGACCCGACCGGTGCAGCGCAGTGCCGTCGGCGACTCCATACGGCAAGAGCGGGTCTCAGAACAGGAAGTAGCGCTGCGCCATCGGCAGCTCGGTGGCCGGCTGCTGATCCCACACCTCGCCGTCGATGCGGACGGTGAAGGTGTCGGGTTCCACCTCGATGCGCGGCATCGCGTCGTTGAGCGGCAGATCGCTCTTGGTCCGGCGGCGCACATCGGCCACCGGCACGAGTTTGCGCCGGACCTGCAGCCGCTCGGCGAGTCCGTCCTCGACGGCCTGCGGGGAGACGAAATGCAGTGACGTCCCCGCCGCCACCACCGGCGCGGCGCCGAACATCGGCCGCGGCAGCACCGGCTGCGGGGTCGGGATCGAGGCGTTGGCATCGCCCATCGCGGCCCAGGCGATCGCGCCGCCCTTGAGCACCGCATGCGGGCGCACGCCGAAGAAGGCCGGCTCCCACAGCACCAGATCGGCCAGTTTGCCGACTTCCACCGACCCGATCTCGTGGTCCAGGCCGTGCGTCACCGCCGGGCAGATCGTGTATTTCGCGATATAGCGGCGGACCCGATGATTGTCGGCGGCCCCGTCGCCGGGCAGCGCGCTGCGGCGGACCTTCATCATGTGCGCGGTCTGCCACGTCCGCATCACCACTTCTCCGATGCGGCCCATCGCCTGGGAATCCGAGCCGATCATCGAGATCGCGCCCAGATCGTGCAGCAGGTCCTCCGCGGCGATGGTGGAGGGCCGGATCCGGCTCTCGGCGAAGGCGAGATCCTCGGGCACGGCCGCATTGAGATGGTGGCACACCATCAGCATGTCCAGATGTTCGTCGAGAGTGTTGACCGTGTGCGGGCGAGTCGGATTGGTCGAGCTGGGCATCACATTCGGGTGCGAGGCGACGGTGATGATGTCCGGCGCGTGCCCGCCGCCGGCGCCCTCGGTGTGATACGAGTGGATGGCCCGCCCGGCGATCGCGGCGAGGGTGTCCTCGACGAATCCGGCCTCGTTGAGCGTATCGGAATGCAGCGCGACCTGGACTCCGGCGGCATCGGCCACCCGCAGGCAGGCGTCGATCGCGGCGGGGGTGGTCCCCCAGTCCTCGTGCAGCTTGAATCCGCCCGCGCCGCCGCGCAATTGCTCCCACATCGCCTCGGGACGCACGGTGTTGCCCTTGCCCAGCAGCAGGATGTTGACCGGCCAGCCGTCGGTGGCCTCCAGCATGCGGCCCAGATGCCAGGCGCCGGGAGTGACCGTGGTGGCCTTGGAGCCCTCGGCCGGCCCGGTTCCGCCGCCGATCAGGGTGGTGATACCGCCGCCGAGCGCCTCGTCGAGCAACTGCGGGCAGATGAAGTGGACGTGGCAGTCGATCGCGCCGGCGGTGAGGATGCGGCCGTTGCCGGCGATGATCTCCGTCGACGGGCCCACCACCAGATCCGGATGCACGCCGTCCATGGTCTCCGGATTGCCGGCCTTGCCGATCGCGCAGATGCGCCCGTCGCGAATGCCGATGTCGGCCTTGATGATTCCCCAGTAGTCGACGATCACCGCCCCGGTGATCACGGTGTCCGGGGTGCCCTCGGCGCGAGTGGCGCGAGCTTGGCCCATCGATTCGCGCAAGACCTTGCCGCCGCCGAAGACGGCCTCGTCACCGGCCAGGCCGGGTCCGCCGCAGCGGTCTTCGGTGATCTCGATCAGAAGATCGGTGTCGGCCAATCGAATTCGATCCCCGACCGTGGGACCGAAGAGCGCGGCGTAACGGGCGCGGGACAGTTCTGCCATCAGTCGACCGGCCTTTCTGTCTCCTCGGACCGGTTCACCACCGGGCCGAGCGGCCCCGGCGCATCCGGGCCGATCCCGTACACCTCGCGGCTGCCGCCCAGCGGAACCAGCGAAATCCGCTGCGCCAGGCCGGGTTCGAAGCGCACGGCGGTCCCCGCCGGAATATCGAGTCGGCGGCCGTGTGCCGCGACCCGGTCGAACTCGAGGGCGGTGTTGGCCTGCGGGAAGTGCACGTGACTGCCCACCTGCACCGGCCGGTCGCCGGTGTTGACCACCTCGAGTTCGACCCGGTCGGCGCCGGCGTTGATTTCGATGGGGTCGGCGGCCAGCAGGTACTCTCCCGGCACCGCGCCGTGGCCGCTCTCGGCGGATATCGCGCTCATCGGTGCCCCTCAGCCGATCGGGTGATGCACGGTCACCAGTTTCGTGCCGTCGGGAAAGGTGGCCTCGACCTGGACGTCGTGGATCATCTCCGGCACACCCGCCATCACGTCGTCGCGGGTGAGCACGGTGCGGCCCGAGGACATCAACTCGGCGACGGTGCGGCCGTCGCGGGCGCCCTCCAGGACGTGGTCGGTGATGACGGCGACCGCCTCGGGGTGGTTGAGTTTGAGCCCGCGTGCCTGCCGCCGCCGCGCCAGTTCGGCCGCGTAGCTGAGCATCAGCCGTTCCTGCTCGTGCGGTGACAGACGCACATCGCCTCCTCGGCTGCTCGGGCGTACGGTGCTCGATATCTTGGCACGGCCGTACCGGGTGCGCTCGTCGGAGTGTCGGCTCGCCTTGGGGACTAGCGCTTGGCCGCGCCGTCCGCGGTGAGATTCTGCAGCCGCACCTGCCCGCGCGCGACCACCCGCTCCTGCTCGTCGGTGATCTGCACCTGCCACAGCTGCTGCGATCGGCCCTGGTGAATCGGAGTGGCGACACCGCGCAGGCTGCCCTCGCGGACCGCGCGCAGGAAGTCGGTGTTGTTGTTGACGCCGACCACATGTCCGCGGTCGCCGAACCAGACGCCGCCGCCGACGCTGGCCAAAGTTTCGATGATCGTGCAGTACACCCCGCCGTTGACGATGCCCGCGGGCTGATGCAACTGCGGCGAGACCACCCACTCCCCGACCACACGATCGGGCCCGACCTCGGTGTACTTCAGACCGATGAGGTCGGTGAAAGTCCCCTCGCTGTAGCGGGTCATCTGCTCGGGCGTGACATCCGCCAGGGAACGAGCCTCGAATCGGTCGTGCTGTGTCATGGAAAAACACTTACACCACCTGAGTACCGCCCGGTACGGCGGTGTCGCACGCCGGGCGCGCGCGGGCCCGGTAATCGAGCAGCACACCTGGTGATAACATGTGAAAATCCTTGTACCGCAGGGGCATACGCACTCACAGCGATCCGGCTACGGTTGTGATCACGGCGAACGCAACCCTCGCTCCCGCATCCGCGCAGCCCTACCGTGGCGGCCATGACAGCCGCATCGGACACTCCGCTCAACGACATCGTCGACGCCACCGCACAGGCCGTGGCCGGCGATCCGGCGAAGGCGCAGGTCCTGTTCTCCGCCGCCGGAATCACGGAGGGCGCCGTCGGCAGCGCCGTCACGGCCGGCACCTACACGGTCCGGGTGGACGAGCCGGCCGCACTTGGTGGCGCGGGTACGGCACCCAATCCGGTCGAGTTCTATCTCGCGGCGCTGATCTCGTGTCAGGTGGTGACCTACCGGTTCTGGGCGCAGCGACTGGGCATCGTCGTCGACGATCTGCGCATCGACGCCGAGGGCGACCTCGACGTGCGCGGCTTCTTCGGCCTCGACGACACCGTGCGCGCCGGATTCCAGCAGGTCCGGGTGACTGTGCATATCGACGGCCCGGAGCCGGCGCAGCGTTACGCTGAACTGCAGGCCGCCGTGGACGCCCACTGCCCGGTTCTCGACATCTCCACCGGGCCGACGCCCGTGCTGACCAGACTGATCACTTCCGAATCGGAAAACTCCACAGTTTCCGCCTGATTCTTCGCGAATCGGGCATCCTTGGGGGCGGCACACCGCCGCCCCATGCGCGACGACCCATCCCGTCTACACCTTTTGGAGCTGAAACCCATGACCGACTCCGTCGAGCCGAACGATCCGGCGCAGAACTGGAGCTTCGAGACCAAGCAGGTTCACGTCGGCCAGATTCCCGACGGCACCACCAACGCTCGCGCGCTGCCGATCTACCAGACCACCTCCTACACCTTCCGCGACACCGATCACGCGGCGGCACTGTTCGGTCTGGCCGAGCCCGGCAACATCTACACCCGCATCATGAACCCCACCCAGGACGCCGTCGAGCAGCGCATCGCCGCCCTCGAGGGTGGTGTGGCGGCGCTGCTGCTGTCCTCGGGCCAGGCCGCCGAAACCTTCGCGATCCTCAACATCGCGGGCGCCGGTGACCACATCGTGTCGAGTCCGCGCCTCTACGGCGGCACCTACAACCTGTTCCACTACACGCTGCCGAAGCTGGGCATCGAGGTGTCGTTCGTCGAAGATCCCGACGATCTGGATCAGTGGCGCGCCGCGATCCGCCCGAACACCAAGGCGATCTACGGCGAGACGGTGTCCAACCCGCAGAACCACATCCTGGATCTGCCGGGCCTGGCCGAGGTCGCGCACACCGCCGGTGTGCCGTTCATCGTGGACAACACCGTGCCGACCCCGTATCTGATCCAGCCGCTGAAGCACGGCGCCGACATCGTCGTGCACTCGGCGACGAAGTACCTGGGTGGCCACGGTGCGGCGATCGCCGGCGTGATCGTCGACGGTGGCACGTTCGACTGGACGGTGACCGACGAGCAGGGTAACTCGCGCTTCCCCGGCTTCACCACCCCGGACCCCAGCTACCACGGCGCGGTCTTCGCCGATCTGGGTGCGCCGGCCTACGCGCTGAAGGCGCGGGTGCAGTTGCTGCGCGACCTCGGCTCCGCGGTAGCGCCGTTCAACGCGTTCCTGATCAGCCAGGGTCTCGAGACGCTGAGCCTGCGGGTGGAGCGGCACGTCTCGAACGCGCAGGCAGTCGCGGAATTCCTCACCGAGCAGCCGGAGGTGACCAACGTCTTCTACGCGGGTCTGCCCTCGTCGCCGTGGTACGAGCGCGGCCGGGAACTGGCGCCGAAGGGCGCCGGTGCGATCGTCGGCTTCGAACTGGCCGGCGGTGTGGACGCGGGCAAGAGGTTCGTCGACGCGCTGACCCTGCACAGCCATGTCGCCAATATCGGTGATGTGCGTTCGCTGGTCATCCACCCGGCCTCGACCACCCATTCGCAGTTGACTCCCGAGGAGCAGCTGACCGCGGGTGTGACGCCGGGCCTGGTTCGGCTCGCGGTGGGCATCGAGGGGATCGAGGACATCCTCGCCGACCTGCGGACCGGTTTCGCCGCCACGCACTAGTTCTCACCGATGCCCGGTTCGCCGCCACCCCGGCGGTGGGCCGGGCATCGTCATGTCTGCGAAACACGAACCGGCACATTTAGATTCGCGCGCGAATGTTCGGAAAACGACGCGGCGGACCCTCCTGACGAAGGGCCCGCCGCGGGCAGTGGATCGGGGAGTCGACCGCAGCCCTCGGGACTCTCGCTCGATCCGGACGCCGAGTTGAGTGTAGGTCAGCCTTACCTAACCAAGCAAGAGCGACGCACCGGCAACCCTCGATCGGCCAGCGCCAGCAGCAGCGCCTGCCCGCGCTCGGTCCCGGCATCCGCGCCGGTCCGCGCCAGTTCCGGCACGTAGGTGGCAGCGCCGACGATGGATTCGCCCACCAGATTCCAGAATCGCGCCCGGCTCAGCCCGGCACAGCGGTACAGGCTCTCACACACCAGCGTCAGTGCCGCCTCACAGCGATGCGCCAGCCACACCGACAGCGCCCGATCACACGGCAGCGTCACCACCCCCGGACGGCCGGCCAGCGGATCACCCGCCACCACGCGAATCGTCGTGTCGGACAGGCCCGCCCAGTCCAGTCCGCCGTCGTTGTCGGTGTGCACCCACAAATTCTCGAGCCCGGGATCCCAGGCCCGGTTGTCGCAGACCGCCAGCGCGACCACCCGGCCGACCACGGCATGGATCAGGGCGGTGGCGACCACCTCGGCGGCGATCTCAGCGCTGACCATCTCCGCCACGTGCCGGCGATACATCAGCTCGATGCGACCTTCGCGCACCCCGTCGGCCAGTCGCCACCAGCGCCGGCGACCCTGTTCGGCCATCGCCGCCATGGCGTACACCCGCGGATGGCCGGGCTGCAGCGCGCGCAGCCGGACGCAGATCTGTTCGAACGCCGGCTCGAGACGGCGAGCCGGGAAAATCGTCACTGGTTCGGACATCGAACCCCCTCAACGTTCGGCATTACGGTCGACAACGAAAGATAGGTTAGGCTTACCAGACTTGCCCGGCGACGGGTCGCTGCGCAAGTGCCCGATCGCCATGAAACGCGTCACCCAGGAGTCGTTCGCCGCCGTGTCCGCCGCAGTCACCACCCCCCGTCGCCGTGCGAGCGGCCTGGCACTCCTGGCCGGGGTGCTGCTGCTCGCCGTCGTGGCCGGACTCGCCGTCGGCGCGAAATCCCTGTCCCCGGCCGAGATCTGGCATGCCGTCTCCTGTCCGGACGGCGTGCCGTTCACCTGCCCGGCGGACGGGCAGGCCGATCGGATCGTGCGCGAATTGCGCCTGCCCCGAACGATTCTCGCACTGCTCACCGGCGCGGCACTCGGTATCGCCGGTGCGCTCATCCAGGGCTACACGCGCAATCCGCTCGCCGATGCCGGATTGCTCGGCCTCAACGCGGGCGCGGCGTTCCTGGCCGCGCTCGGTATTCACCTGTTCGCGCTCACCCAGCCGAGCCAGTACATCTGGTTCGCCTTCGCCGGGGCGCTGGTGGCGGGTGTGGTGGTGTTCGGTGCCGCGGCGACCGGCGGCAGCCGGTCCACCCCGTTGACGCTGGTCCTGGCCGGTGCGGCGGTCACCGCACTGCTGCAGGCGCTGACCAATGCGGTGATCCTGCTCGATCCGGCCGCGCTGGACACCTACCGCTTCTGGGTGGTCGGGACACCCGCCGGGCACGAACCGGCGGTGGCGGCCCAGGTGGCGCCGTTCATCCTCGCGGGAGCGGTGCTGGCGATCCTGGCCGCGCCCGGGCTCAACGCGATCGGACTCGGCGAGGACGTCGCGCGCGGACTCGGGGTGAACATCGCGCGCAACCGCGCGATCGGACTCACCGCGGTGGTGCTGCTGACCGGCGCCGCGACGGCCGCGGTCGGCCCGATCGCCTTTCTCGGATTGGTCGTTCCGCACCTGGGCCGCATGATCACCGGCCCGGATCACCGCTGGCTGATTCCGTATTCGGCGCTGCTCGGCGCGATCGTGCTGCTGCTGGCCGATGTCGTCGGCCGGGTGATCGCCCCGCCCGGGGAGTTGCAGGCCGGTATCGTGCTGGCCGCGATCGGCGCACCCTGTTTCATCGCCCTGGTGCGCCGGCGGAAGGTGGCCGAATTGTGAACGCGCGCAGCGATATCCGCACTTCCGATGCCGCGGGCACGCAATCGGGTACCGGGGCGGGGACCAACGGAGACGAACAGACCGGGAAGGCCGGCACGGAGGAGGTATCCGGCTTCGGCGGCTACTCTCCCAGTGCCGCCGAGGCGGCGTCCGGCTCCGTCGGCGACTCGAGGAACGCTCCCGACCTGGGCCTATCCGGTGCGGAGCTGACCCGGGTTCGGCCGGCTCTGCGCATCGCCGGAATGTCTGCGGTGCTTCGTCTTTCGATGCTGCTGACGCTGCTGGCCCTCGCCGCGGCGATCGTGGTCCTGTTCGTGGTCGACATCTCCGTCGGCGACTATCACATCGCGCTCGGGCGGGTGCTGGACGTGCTGAACGGCGGCGGGACCCGCTCGCAGCGCTACGTCGTCATGGAATCGCGATTGCCGCGAGCGGTGACAGCGCTGGTGGCCGGGGCGGCGCTCGGCATCGCGGGCGCGATCACCCAATCGATCCTGCACAATCCGCTCGCGAGTCCCGACGTCCTCGGCATCACCTCCGGGGCGAGCTTCGCCGCGGTGGCGGTCCTGGCCGGAGCGGGTGGCACCGCCACCGGAATCGTGGCCTCGCTGGGTGTTCCGCTCGCGGCGCTGGCGGGCGGGCTGGCCACGGCCGCTCTCATCGGCGTCCTGGCGCTGGGCCGCAACAGCGGCGGCGACACCGGGCTGAGCGGAATGCGATTCATCCTCATCGGCATCGGGGTCAACGCGCTGCTGCTGGCCGGTATCAACTGGCTCGTCACCCGGGCGAGCCTCGACGACGCCACCCGGGCGCAACTGTGGCTCACCGGCTCGCTCAACGGCGCGGACTGGAATCGGACCGCGGCCGCGGCGGCCGGGCTCGTCGTCGTGATCGCCATCGCCGCGGGCTCGGCGCGCACCCTCGCCGCGCTGCGCTTCGGCTCCGACACCACCCGCGCGCTCGGTGTGCGCGTGCAGACCCAGCAGTTGGTGCTGATCGGCGCCGCGGTGGCGGCGGCCGCGCTGGCCACCGCGGCGGTCGGCCCGCTGGCCTTCGTCGGATTGGCCGCGCCGCAGATCGCACGCCGGCTGCTGCGCACTCCCGGCGAGCCCGTGATCGGCTCGGCCCTGACCGGCGCGCTGATCGTGGTCGCCGCCGATGTCGCGGCCCGCACCGTCGTACCGGTCGATCTGCCGGTCGGCCTGGTCACCGCCGCGTTCGGCGGACCGTTCCTGCTGTTGCTGCTGATACGCGTGAACCGGAAGGCGACATTGTGAGCACCCGAACCCCGCACCGGAGCACCGGCCACGACGACGCGCACCGCCTCGCCGCGGAGAACGTCACCCTCGGCTACGGCGGCCGTGTCATCGTCGACGGCCTCAGCGTCGATATCGAGCCCGGCCTCATCACCACCGTGATCGGCCCGAACGGCTGCGGCAAATCCACACTCCTGCGTGGACTGGGCCGCCTGCTGCGGCCGGACGCGGGCCGAGTCCTGTTGGACGGCAAGGCGATCGCCACCATGAAAACCCGCGACGTCGCCCGCATCGTCGGCATGTTGCCGCAGACCCCGGTCGCGCCGGAAGGCCTGACCGTGGCCGATCTGGTCGCGCGCGGCCGCCATCCGCATCAATCCTGGCTGCGCCAGTGGTCGGCCGACGACGAAACCGAGGTCGCGCACGCCCTCGCCCAGACCGGCGTGGCGGAACTGGCCGACCGCACCCTCGACGAACTGTCCGGCGGGCAGCGCCAGCGCGCGTGGATTTCCATGGCGCTGGCCCAGGGCACCGACATCCTGCTGCTCGACGAGCCCACCACCTATCTGGATCTGGCCCACTCGCTGGAGGTCCTCGACCTCGTCGACCGGCTGCACGACGATCTGGGCCGCACCGTGGTCATGGTGTTGCACGATCTGAACCTGGCCATCCGCTACAGCGACCGGCTGATCGTCATGCGCGAGGGCCGCATCGTCGCCCACGGCGCGCCGGGGGAGGTGATCGATACCGAACTGTTGCGAACGGTATTCGGCCTGCGCGCCGAGGTGCACACCGATCCGGTGTCGGAGCGGCCGATGATCGTGCCGATCGGATCCCGGCACGTGATCGGCGCGATCGGCGGACCACGCGCGACCGATTCCGCGAGTTCCCCGACCGCCCTATGAAAAATCCCACACAGCTACCGACCGGTTACGACGAACTGTAGTACGCATTTGTGTCGTTGCCTCCGTAAGCTGGAGGGATGGCAGGTCTTGGTGAACTCGAGAAAGCGGTCATGGACCAGTTGTGGTCGGCCGATGAACCGCAGACGGTACGGCAGGTCCACGAAGCCCTCGCCGCGCGCCGCGAGCTCGCGTACACCACGGTGATGACGGTGCTACAGCGACTGGCGAAGAAGAATCTGGTCGTGCAGCAGCGCGACGACCGGGCGCATCGATACGCGCCCGTGCACACACGCGACGAACTCGTGGCCAGTCTGATGGTCGACGCGCTGCAGCAGGCCGACGAAGTCGGTTCCCGGCGCGCCGCGCTCGTGCACTTCGTCGAACAGGTCGGAAAGGATGAGGCTGCCGCACTCCGGGATGCACTCGCTAAGCTCGAAGCAACCGAGACCGCGCGCAACCCGTCCGAGGACGAGAACACCGCGTCCGACGACAACGGAGTCGCCCCGCCGCAGTAGCTGCGTGGTGCTCTCCGCGGCCGCGATCTCGGGCCCCTGGCCCCACAACGCAGTGAGCTGAGTATGAACGCAACCGCGCCGGTCTTCGCCGGTCTCGCCTTGCTTCTCGCGGGACCGGTCCCGGCTCTGCTCAGCCGAGCCACCTGGCCGTACCGGACACCCCGCGCGGCGCTGGTGTTGTGGCAGGCGGTCGCGCTGGCGGCGGTGCTGTCGGCGTTCGGATCCGGGCTGGCCATCGCCAGCCTGCTGCTCGTCCCGGGACCCGACGGCCGCCCCACCACCTCCCCGACCAAGGAGATCGACGCGCTCGGTCTGGGGCTCTGGCTGATCTACGTCGTCGTCTTCGCACTGACCCTGCTGGTCGGCGCGCGCCTGATCTATGCCGCGATCCGGGTCGGCGTGCACACCCGCCGCCGCCGCGCCCGGCACCGGATGCTGGTCGACCTGCTCGACCAGGGTGGCGACCCGACCCACGGCGATCTGATCGCGACCTCACCGCTGGCGGGTACCCGAGCCGCGGATATCCGCGTCCTGGCCGCCGCCGAACCCATCGCCTACTGCCTGCCCGGTCTGCGCCAGCGCGTGGTGCTCAGCCAAGGGACGTTCGCGAATCTGTCGAAATCCGAGCTGACCGCGATCGTGAGCCACGAGCGTTCGCATCTGCGGGCGCGCCACGACCTGGTGCTGGAGGCGTTCACCGCCGCGCACGAGGCGTTCCCACGGGTGGTGCGTAGCAAATCCGCGCTCGATTCGGTGAAACTGCTGATCGAACTGCTCGCCGACGATTCCGCCGTCAAGGTCACCGGCCCGACCCCGCTGGCCCGCGCCCTGGTGACCTGCTCGAATTCCACCGCCCCGCAGGGAGCCATGGCCGCCGGCGGGCCGACGACGCTCATCCGCATCCAACGCCTGACCGGTCCGCTCGGCGATCTGCGCATCGCGACCGCGGCCTATGCGACGGCCGCCGCGATCCTGGTGGTTCCGACCCTCGCGGTGGCGATTCCGTGGCTGGTCGAATTGAACCGGTTGCTGAGTGCCTGAGCGACGGCGTTCACCGGGAGCTCGCGGCCGGCAGTCGAACAACCGCGGCGACAAGCCCTTCGGACGCGGCGGGCCCCGGGGCACGCGATCCTCGGAAGGGTCCGGGCGGACCGCGGGCGGCCGGCCGACGGGCGAGACCAAGGGACGATCGGACCGCATGTCGAGTGCCGGAGACCGGGCGCCGAAGGACGGTCGCCGAGCCGGGCGCGACACCGAACTGTCGACCTCATCGCCCGGCAGCGAGAATTCTCCAGGTCCGGCCGTGCTCGCAGGGCCCGGATTCGCGGAACTAGGCCTGCCGGTCGATCTGGTCCAGGCGTTGCGGCGCGGACGTCTCGAGACCGCCTTTCCCATTCAGGCCGCCACGATTCCGGATGTGCTCGCCGGTCGCGATGTGCTGGGACGCGCGGCCACCGGTTCCGGCAAGACACTGGCCTTCGGCCTGCCGATGCTGGTCCGGCTGCGGCGCGGTGCGTCCGCACCACATCGTCCTCGTGCACTCGTACTCGCCCCGACCCGCGAGCTGGCCGCGCAGATCGAGGCGGCCCTGGACGAGGCGGCGCTGTCGCTGGGTCTGCGAGTGGCGACCGCCGTCGGCGGCGTACCGATCAAACGGCAAGCCGATCGCCTGGCCCGCGGGGTGGACCTGCTGGTCGCGACCCCCGGCCGGCTCACCGACCTCATCGACCAGGGCAAGGTCGGCGTGGACGCGGTCCGCGTGGTCGCGGTGGACGAGGCCGACCACATGGCCGAACTGGGCTTCATCGACCAGATCCGAGCGATCCTCGACCTCCTCCCCGCCGACACCCAGCACCTGCTCTTCTCGG
The DNA here is from genome assembly GCF_003023875.1 of Nocardia sp. MDA0666. Taxonomy (NCBI): domain Bacteria; kingdom Bacillati; phylum Actinomycetota; class Actinomycetes; order Mycobacteriales; family Nocardiaceae; genus Nocardia; species Nocardia sp. MDA0666. The sequence goes on along the minus strand of NZ_PYHT01000002.1, from coordinate 216,646 downwards.
CAACCTTGGACGCCGCCGTCGACACGCTGGTGCACACCTACTTGAACGACCCGGTCCTTCACGACGTCACGAGCAGCGCGAGAACGCGGCCATCTTCCCCCGGGCACGCCGAGCCGCACGCCGAACGCGCTGCCGCACCGGCCGAGCCCGCATCCGGCGGGGTCGGCCGGCCGGGGCCGTCCGCCTCCGGCGTCCGGCAGGGTTCGGCCCATTTGCCGACGACTGTCGAATCCACTCCTGCCGACGCGGTTGGCGGGGCATCCACCGCAAATGATCGCGGTGGGCTTTCCCCTTCCGGCACAGCGATGCTCGCCCACTACCTCCTCCAGGTGCGAGCATCCGACAAGCGGTCGGTCGTCGCGGAGATCGCGGCGCGGGACGGGCGCACGTTGCTGTTCGTGCGCACCCAGTACGGCGCGGACAAACTCGCGCGGCGGCTGCGGGACGCGGGCGTCGGCGCCGTCGCGCTGCACGGCGCCCTCAGCCAAGCGCAGCGCACGCGCACCTTGGCGGCTTTCTCCTCCGGAGGGGCACCGGTCCTGGTCGCCACCGATGTGGCCGCGCGCGGCATTCACGTCGACGACGTCACGCTGGTGGTCCACGTCGATCCCGCCGCAGACGCGAAGGACTATCTGCACCGCTCCGGCCGCACGGGCCGCGCGGGCGCGAGCGGCACCGTCGTCACGATCGGCACCGATGCGGGCACGGACACCGTGCTCCGTGCTGCCGCGGTGGTGTTCGAGCACGTGCGCGTACGACCCGGCGACCCCCGGCTCGCCGCCTTGACCGGGGCCCGCACGCCGACCGGACGCCCGGTCCCGGATCCGGCCGCCGCCCCGCCTCCGACGGTTGACACGCAAGAAGTCGACACGCCCGGAAGGCCCCGGCGAAACATCCGGCCGCCGGGCTCCCGCAAGCGTCGCGCCGACTGAATCATCCACCGGGACAACCGAACCCCGTCGACGCGGCGGCGCGCGAGCCGGCCACCGTCACTTCGCCGTCAATCCTCCGGAATGGCTTCCACCACAGGGGATTTCACCGCCTCGGTGTGCGAGCCGTCCTTCAGGTCCACGCCGGATCGTCCCAATGCGCGCGCACCTGCGACCAGGCCCGCGACGACGGCTGCGGCTTGCCGATATCCCAGCCCCTCCGGCGGGTGGATATTCGACACGCAGTTGCGTTCGGCGTCGGTGCGGCCGGGGCGGGGGTGGTGGGTGAGGTAGATGCCGAGACTGTCGGCCACCGACAAGCCGGGGCGTTCGCCGATCAGCACCAGCACGGTGCGTACGCCGAGAGCGGCACCGAGATGGTCGCCGATCGCCACCCGTGCCTGGGTCGCGATCACCGGAGGGGCCAGCGCGTAGTGCGGGACGAGTTCGTCGACCAGGGCAGCGAGCAGATCCGGGCCGTGCGTCGCGAGCGCGCGCGGAGACAAACCGTCGGCCAGCACGAATCCCACGTCGAAGGTACTGGGCGACAGGGTATTTCGTATCACCGAGGAGTCCTCGGGTTCTCGTCCGACATCGGGCCGGCGCAGATATTCCGCGCGGTCTCGCGCCCGGCTGCGTACCCGAATCGGCGTCCCCAGGTCCAGCGCGGCGACCCGGTGGCACAGCGCATCCACGTCCACGGACGTGTGCACCGCATCGCGCGCCGCCGCATGCGCGGCCCGGAATTCCAGTACCCGCGCGGTGGGCAGGGCGTCACCGGTCCGCCCGAGGCCGATCCGCGCCTGCGTCGCCCCGCGCAATTCCCGCCAGAACAGCTCGCTGTCCGCACCTGCTCGACCGGCGCCGCGCGCCCGCCCGACGCCGGCCCGACCCGTACCGGCGGCACCCATCGCCTCCGCACGCATCCCGGTGGCTCCCTCTCCGACCACACTTCCCGCGGGCGCACACCCGTTCTCCGCATCCGCCCCCTCCGCACTCGCCCGGCCCCAACCACGACTCCCATCCCGATGCTCCGCGCTCATCGGGGACCCGCCAATTCCCGCAGCGGCGAGCTCAGCGGTTCCACCGCGGCGATACCGCCCGCCGCGTCCAGCATGCCCAGCCCTGCCAGCCACTGCTCGAACTCCGGCGCGGGCGCGAGTCCCAGCAGCCGGCGCACGTACAGGGCGTCGTGGAAGCTCAGGCTCTGGTAGCCGAGCATCACATCGTCGGCCCCGGGGACCGCGATCACGAACGCGACGCCGGCCGCACCCAGCAGCGTGAGCAGGGTGTCCATATCGTCCTGATCGGCCTCGGCGTGGTTGGTGTAGCAGACGTCGACGCCCATCGGCAGGCCGAGCAGTTTGCCACAGAAGTGATCTTCGAGTCCGGCCCGCACGATCTGTTTGCCGTCGTACAGGTATTCCGGGCCGATGAACCCGACGACCGTGTTGACCAGTAACGGTTCCAGTTCCCGCGCGACGGCGTACGCCCGCGCCTCGAGCGTCTGCTGATCGACGGGCCTGCCACCGGTACCGAGATGCGCGCCCGCCGACAATGCCGAGCCCTGCCCGGTTTCCAGATACATCACGTTGTCGCCGACGGTTCCGCGCCCCAGCGACCGACCGGCGGCATCGGCCTCGCGCAGCAGCGACAGATTCACCCCGAAACTCGCATTCGCCGCCTCGGTCCCCGCGACCGACTGAAACACCAGATCCACCGGCGCCCCCGCCTCGATCAGCCCCAGCGTGGTGGTCACATGGGCGAGTACGCAGGACTGCACCGGGATGTCGAATCGGGTCCGCACGTCGTCGAGCAGCGTCAGCAGCTCGGCGGCGGCTCGCGGCGAGTCGGTGGCCGGATTCACGCCGATCACCGCATCACCACAGCCGAGCAGCAATCCGTCGAGTACCGCGGCGGCGATTCCGCGCGGATCGTCGGTGGGATGATTGGGCTGCAACCGGGTGGCCAGCCGCCCCGGCAGTCCGATGGTGGTGCGGAAACCGGAGCGCACCTCGGCTGCCCGCGCGACCGCGATCAGATCCTGATTGCGCATCAGCTTGCTCACCGCCGCCACCATCTCAGGCGTCAAACCCGCTGCCACGGAACGCAATACCGCTGCCGGTGGTTCCGGCTCCGATCCGGCGGCCACCGCGAGCAGCCAGTCCCGCAGCCCGCCGACGGACAGGTGCGCGATCGGCGCGAAGGCGGCGCGATCGTGGTGGTCGAGAATCAGCCGGGTGACCTCGTCGGTCTCGTACGGCACCACCGGATCGTTCAGGAATTCGCGCAGCGGCACCTCGGCCAGCGCCCATTGCGCCGCGGCCCGCTCCGCGTCCGAACTCGCCGCGCACCCGGCCAGTTCGTCGCCGCTGCGCAGCGGTGTCGCCTTCGCCAGCAGGTCGACCAGCCCGTCGAAGGCGTAGGTCCGGCCGTGGAGGGTCTGCTGATACCGCGTCATCGGGTCTCCTCCGGATACGCGCGTCCTGTCCACCCTCACCGCCGGTGGTGGCTGCCAGCGTACCGCCGCGCCCGCACCCTGCGATGTCCGTTATGTCCCAACGCGTTACGATCGGGTAAGCACTCCGACACCACGGGGAGGCGCGCATGACCGAACGCAAACCGGCCCGCATGGGATTCGAATCCTGGATCGACAAGCAGATCCGCGAGGCAACCGAGCGCGGCGAATTCGACAATCTGGCCGGCACCGGCAAACCCCTGCCCGGCATGGGCGACCCGTACGACGAGAACTGGTGGCTGAACAACTACCTGCGTCGCGAGGGGGTCGGCGGTGAGGCGTTGCTGCCGACCTCGCTGACGCTGCGTCGCGATCTCGAGCGGTTGCCCGAGCGGGTTGCGGAGATGGACTCCGAGGCCGAGGTCCGCACCTACGTCTCCGAACTCAACATGCGCATCGTGGAATGGATCCGGATGCCGCACGGACCACACGTCCGCCTCGCCCCGGCGCGAGCCGACGAGGTGGTCGCGCGCTGGCGCGCCGACCGGCGCATCCGGCAACGGCTGCCCGCCGGTAGCGGAAAGACCTCTCCCGCAACCACTTCCACGCGACATCGGGACAGCCGCCCACCGTGGTGGCGCCGACTGATCCGCCGCGAGCGCCCCGGCGCGGCCTAATCCTGCGAAGGCGGGAATCCGCCCGTGGCGACCGGCCCCCACCGCTGCACCTCGATCCGGATCAGCGACTTGTTCTGCCGCGCCATCGCCGCGCGATAGTCGTCCCAGTCCGGATGCTCACCCGCGATGCAGCGGTAGTAGTCCACCAGTCCGTCCAGCGCTTCGGGCATGTCGAGCACCTCGGCGCGCCCGTCGATCTGGACGTACGGGCCGTCCCAGTCGTCGGACAGCACACAGATCGACACCTGCGGGTCGCGCCGGACGTTGCGGGTCTTGGCCCGCCCGGGATGGGTGGAGATCACGATCCGGCCGGAGCCGTCGACGCCGCAGGTCACCGGAGACATCTGCGGGGCGCCGTCGGCGCGTGTGGTGACCAGGACGCCGCGGTGACGCTCGCGGGCGAAGTCGAGCAGTTCGGTCCGGTCGACCTCGGTGGCGGTCGCGATCCGTGGCATGGGCGATCCTTTCTCGACGGTCCTTTCGCGCCCACCCTGCCATGATCGGTTCCCCTACAATGGCCGGAGTGCAGTTTCTCCCAGGACACACGCCGCCGTACGACCTCACCTACGACGATCTTTTCCTCGTACCCAATCGCACCGATGTGTCGTCGCGGTTCGATGTGGACCTGTCCACCAGCGACGGAACCGGCACCACCATTCCCATCGTGGTCGCGAACATGACCGCGGTCGCCGGGCGCCGCATGGCCGAAACGGTCGCGCGCCGCGGCGGCATCGTGGTGCTGCCGCAGGATCTGCCGATCACCGCGGCCGCCGACACCATCTCCTTCGTCAAGAGCCGTTCGCTCACCGCCGACACCCCCGTCACGCTCGGGCCGGATCATTCGGTGTCGGACGCGCTCGCGCTGATCCACAAGCGCGCCCACCGCGCCGTGGTGATCGTCGAGAACGACAAGCCGGTCGGTGTCGTCACCGAAGCGGCCTGCGCCGACGTGGACCGGTTCGCACGGCTACGCACCGTCGCCGACGCCGATTTCGTCAGCGCCGCCGCCACCGCCTCGCCGCGCGAGATCTTCGACCGGCTCGAGGCCGCCCATGCCGGTCTCGCGGTGCTGGTCCACGACGACGGCACCCTCGCCGGTGTGGTGACCCGCACCGGCGCGGTCCGCGACGGTATCTACACCCCTGCCGTGGATCGTCACGGCGCACTGCGCATCGCGGCCGCGGTCGGGGTGAACGGCGATATTCCGGGGAAGGCGAAGGCTCTGGTCGACGCCGGCGCCGACGTCCTGGTCATCGACACCGCCCACGGCCATCAGGAGAAGATGCTCGAGGCGCTGCGCGCGGTCGCCGATCTCGAGCTGGGCGTACCGCTGGTGGCGGGCAATGTGGTGTCCGCGGCCGGAACCCGCGACCTGGCCGAGGCGGGGGCCGACATCGTCAAGGTCGGCGTGGGCCCGGGCGCCATGTGCACCACCCGCATGATGACCGGCGTGGGCCGCCCGCAGTTCTCCGCGGTCGCCGAATGTGCCGCGGCGGCAAAGGATCTCGGCGTGCACATCTGGGCCGACGGCGGCGTCCGTCATCCCCGTGACGTGGCGCTGGCACTGGCCGCGGGCGCGTCGAACGTGATGATCGGCTCCTGGTTCGCCGGCACCTACGAATCGCCCGGCGATCTGCGCGTGGACCGCGACGGCAACGCCTACAAGGAGAGCTTCGGCATGGCCTCCAAGCGCGCCGTGGCCGCCCGCACCGCCGCCGACAGCGGATTCGACCGCGCGCGCAAGGCGCTGTTCGAAGAGGGCATCTCCTCCTCGCGGATGCGGCTGGATCCGGAACGCCCCGGCGTCGAGGACCTCATCGACCACATCTGCTCCGGCGTGCGCAGCGCCTGCACCTACGCCGGGGCCCGCACGCTCGCCGAACTGCACGAGAAGGCGGTGCTCGGCGTGCAGTCGGCCGCCGGTTTCGCGGAAGGACGCCCGCTGCCCTCGGGGTGGTGAGGATTACCCCACGCGGCGCGGCTCGCGGACGGCGGGCCAAGAGGAGCCCGCCACACACCAGGCGTCTCCGCGGCCGCCGCGAGCCGATTCACCGCGCCGGAGGGGGCGCGGCGCGCCGTGCCGCTCGGCGGCCGCGGGGATCCCGGTAACATAGTCTGTGCCGACCGGCGGAGACTGCTCCGCCGACCGGCATTGCGTTTTTGTTCGGCTCGTCCACTTGCGAAAGGAACCAGTTGTCACCCGCGTCCGAGGGCGCCACACAGGAGGGCTCCTCTACCGAGCCGGGTGACCAACCCGGCGCCTCCGTCTCCGCAGATCCTCCGTTACCCGGTGGGCGGTGCCGATCGTGTCCGTAGTGCTCACCATCGTCAGCCTGCTGGGATTCATCGCGCTCACCGCGGGCACGGCGATCTTCGTCGCTGCCGAATTCTCGCTCACCGCACTCGAGCGCAGCACCGTCGAGGCGCACGCCCGCGAGGGTGACCGTCGCGCCCGCCAGGTTCGCCACGCCCATCGCACCCTGTCGTTTCAGCTGTCGGGCTCGCAGCTCGGCATCACCATCACCACCCTGGTCACCGGTTATATCGCCGAACCCGTGCTGGCCAGGCTGATCGAGCCGATCTGCACCGCACTCGGCGTCGGCCCCGGGACGGCACAGGGTATTTCGCTGGTGATCGCCCTGGTGCTGGCGACCTCGCTGTCGATGACCTACGGCGAGCTCGTCCCCAAGAACATCGCGATCGCCAAACCGCTGACCACCGCGCGGTGGACGGCCGGTCCGATGATCGTGTTCACCACGGTCTTCTCCTGGCTGATCAAACTGCTCAACGGCGCCGCGAACTGGGCGGTGCGCCGGCTGGGCATCGAACCGGCCGAGGAATTGCGGTCGGCACGCTCACCTCAGGAACTGGGTTCGCTGGTGCGCACCTCCGCCATGCGCGGATCGCTCGATCAGCGCACCGCCCTCGTGGTGGACCGCTCGCTGCTGTTCGGTGAGCGCAGTGCCGAAGACCTCATGACGCCACGGGTGAAGATCGAAACGCTGGATCAGAACGACACCATCACCGATCTCATCGCCGCCGCCGGCCGCACCGGACTGTCGCGTTTTCCGGTCATCGACGGCGATCTGGACAACACCCTCGGCATCGTGCACGTCAAACAGGCGTTCCTGTATCCGGGCGGGCAGCGCGGCACGATCGCGCTGTCCTCGATCGCGCGGCCGGTGCCGATCGTGCCCGCCAGCCTCGACGGTGACACCGTGCTGGAACGGGTGCGCGCCGACGGGATGCAGCTCGCACTGGTCGTCGACGAATACGGCGGCACCGCGGGCCTGGTGACCATGGAGGACATCATCGAGGAGATCCTCGGCGACGTCCGCGACGAGCACGACGAGGAGGAACTCGACGTGCGCCGCACCGCCCTGGGCTGGAACTGTTCCGGCCTGTTGCGCATCGACGAGGTTTCCCGGGCCACCGGCTACGACGCGCCCGAGGGTGAATACGACACCCTCGGCGGACTGGTTCTGACCACCCTGGGCCGGATTCCGGTGGCCGGCGACGAGGTGTTGCTGCCCACTCCCAGCTCGACCAACGGGCACGGGATGCAACCGCATACCCACGGCGGCTGGCTGGCCCGGGTGGAACGAATGGACGGACGACGCATCGACCGGGTGCTGATGCAGCCGGTGGACGCTGATGCGGTGACGACGTGGGAGCTCAGCCATGGGTGATCTGTTCGGACTGTTGCTGACCGTCGTCCTGCTCGGCACCAACGCCTTCTTCGTCGGAGCCGAGTTCGCGCTCATCTCGGCCCGCCGGGACCGGCTGGAAACCCTTGCCGCCCAAGGTAAACGGGGAGCCGGCACGGTGATCGGCGCGGCCGAGCATCTGTCGATGATGCTGGCCGCCGCCCAGCTGGGCATCACCATCTGCTCGCTGCTGCTGGGCCGCATCGGCGAACCGGCGATCGCGCATCTGCTCGAGCGCCCGTTCGATCTGGTCGGCGTGCCGGATCAGCTGCTGCATCCGGTGGGATTCGCATTGGCCCTGGGGATCGTGGTGATCCTGCACATGCTGATGGGCGAGATGATCCCCAAGAACATCGCCCTGGCCGGGCCGGAGCGGGTGGCGTTGCTGCTGGTTCCGATCATGCTGTGGTGGTTGCGCCTGGCCCGCCCGCTGATCGGCCTGTATAATCTGGCCGCCAATCTCACGCTGCGTGCACTGCGCATCGAGCCCAAGGACGAACTCGACGCCACCGTGTCGTCGGTGGAGCTGGCGGAGATGATCGGCGAATCCCGCTCGGAAGGTCTCATCGACGAGGAGGAGCACCGCCGCCTCACCCAGGCGCTGGGCACCACCGACCGGATCGTCGCCGATGTGATGGTCCCGCTGGCCAAGACGCGGTGTGTGCCGCTGCGCGGTGACGGCACCACCCTCGGCGATATCGAATCCGCGGTCGCCGAAACCGGCTTCTCCCGCTATCCGGTGCGCGCCTCCGACGGCTCGCTGGTGGGTTATCTGCACGTCAAGGACGTACTGGACAAGGTGGCCGACGATTCGGCCGGACCGTCGACGCCGATCCCGCGCACCGATATCCGGCCGCTGCCGACGCTGAGCATGGGCACCACGCTCTACGAGGCACTGGCCCGGTTGCGCCGCACCAGCAGCCATCTGGGCCGGGTCATCGACACCCGCGGCAATACCGTCGGCATCGTCGCGCTCGAGGATCTGGTGGAAGAGTTCGTGGGTACCGTGCGCGATGCCACCCACCGGGTGGCGGAATGACCGTGGACGCGACACCGGCGGTGCAGGGGCTTCGGGTCCTGCCGCCGGACCGGTGGCGGGCCCGGGCACAGGCGCATCGGGAACGGGTCGACGAGATGGTCGGCCCGTACCTGCGCCAACGCGCCCACGGCGGCACACATCCGGTGATCGACTTCCTGTTCACCTACTACGGCCACAAACCGGCCCAGCTGCGCCGCTGGCATCCGGGTTTCGGCGTGGCGCTGGCCGACGCCGAGGAGTACGCGCAGCGCCGCGGCTATCACCGGGTCGAGACGCCCGGCGGACCGGTCCATACCGCCGACCCGGCCTTTCTCGACCGCCGCCGCGACACCGTGGAATTCGTCGCGGCCCTGCTGTCGGCGACCGCGGACCGGCCGGCGCACCTGTCCTGCTTCGGATTACACGAGTGGGCGATGGTCTACCGCAGTGACGACGTGCGCCACCGGCAGGTCCCGCTGCGGCTCGGACGTGCCGGAACCGACGCCGTGGTCGATTCGATGTCGTTGCGCTGCACGCACTTCGACGCCTTCCGCTTCTTCACTCCCGAGGCCGCGCCGCGCAATACCGAACAACTCACGCGCGAGGACCAGGTCCGCCGGGAACAGCCCGGCTGCCTGCACGCGGGCATGGATCTGTACAAGTGGGCGTTCAAGCTGGTGCCGCTGATCGATTCCGATCTGCTGCTGGACTGTCTCGCCCTCGCCTGCGCGGCCCGCGAAATCGATATGCGGGCCAGTCCCTACGACCTCACCGACTACGGCTACCAGCCGATCGCCATCGAAACCCCCGGCGGCCGTGCGGAATACGTCCGCGCTCAATCCGAGTTGGCCCGGCGGGCGCAGCCGCTGCGCACCCACCTACTCGGCCGCTGCCGGGCACTGCTCGCGTCGTTCTGACCGCGTGGTGAGCGGCTCAGCTCGCGCGCCGGATACTCAATTCCGCCGTGGCGTCGTAGATCCACGACATATCCGCCGCCGCGAAATCCGCCAGCCAGGTGGACGGCGCCGCCGAGGTGAGCGTCTCGAAGTTCCAGTAGTCCTTCCACAGCGAGACGCGCCCGTCGCGCACGCGGTGCACCGAGACGAAGGGCAGTTCGGCGCGCTCGCCGGTCGGCCATACCCAGGTTTCGGAGTGCTCGTAGATCACGTCGGGCCCCTCGGCGACCAGCAGACCGTCGTGATTGGTGTATTCGGCCAGCCCCGCCAGCCCGATGCGCAGGCGCTTGACGGTGTCGGCGGGTCCCTTCGCCGCCAGCGTGGGACCGGTCGGCACGTCGAGGTAGATACAGTCCTCGGTGAGCGATGCGGCCACCGCGTCCCAGTCGCGCCGGGCCAGTGCCGCCCACAGCCGCAGCACTACCGCCCGCGGTTCGTCGTTGTCGGACATACCTTTTCCTCGCTCTCCGGTTGGGTTCCGGTGCTTTCCGATCCCGCGCCGCGCGCGGTCACACCACCGGGTCGATGGTGGCGTTGATGGTGTGGATGGTGCCGTCGGGAATGACGAAGGTTTCGGTGATGTCGACGGTCATCAACCGCACTCCGGCGACACCGGAGTCGAGCAGATAGCGTGCGGTCACCACATCACCGCATTCGGTCATCCGCACATCGCGAATATCCTGAATTACCGAATATTGGACGCCGTGATTCAGCTCCTGAGTAAGCTGCGGACCCGAATAGCCCGTTTTCAGCCCGGCTTCGACACGGGTGGCGTCCGGCGCGAACGGCACGGCACTCGCATCGTGTGAAACCAGCGCGTCGATATATGCGCGGGCGACGGCCTGCCGGGGCGTATCGGCCGGATTCGGTGCTGCCGCAGCCATTCCCACTCCGGCGTTCAACGCGGCAGCCACCGCACCCGATATGACTGCAACGTGTTTCATTCCCATGCGCAGAGTTTGTCTCACGTGTTGCTGCGGCGCAACAGCTCGGAGCACCCGGACCGCTTTCTCCGAAAACCGACCCGATGAGAAGGTGGCTGAGCTACCGTTTCGATGCGTTGTCCGCAACCGGTGGTACCGACTATCTCGGCGGCGGTGACGCTCAGCCCGTTTCACTGTGGAAAGTGGGGGTCCCGCAATGGCGCGGAGCTCTGGCAGACGCACGCCCAAACCACTCATCGCCGCGGCCGCCGCCGTACTCGCCGCCGCGATCCTGCCGGTCGGCGGCGCGTCGGCGGATCTGCAATCCGATATCGCCACCCAGGTGCAGGAATTCCTCGATATCGGCAAGGTCGCGGTGCCCCCGGCCGACTGCGGTCCGGGTTCGCGGCCGGAAACCGGTATGCAGGGCGACGTTCCGGCCGCCGACCGCGCCTCCGGTCGCAGCACGCAGGGCTACACCTGCAATATGTCGTTCGTCGGCGGATATGCCGGGCACGGCGCCGGCATCACCTCGACCACCTACGATCACTGCTCCTACACCGGCTCGTTCTTCCCCGGCGATCTGCTCGGTCCCGCACAGGGCGTGCAGGTGATCGATGCCTCCGACCCGGCGCATCCGGTGTTGAGCACCACCCTCACCGAACCGGCGATGATGGCCGGCACCTGGGAGAGCCTGAAGGTCAACGCCGCACGGAAACTGCTGGTGGGCACCGGAGTTCCGTTCCTGGAGGGCACGGGCTACCTGTCGGTCTACGACATCTCCGACTGTGCGCATCCGCGGCTGCTCAACCCGGGGCCGGGTACCAACCTGGCGATGCCCCTGCCCATCACCACCCACGAGGGCGGCTTCTCCCCCGACGGCCGCACCTACTGGGCCTCGGGCATCGCGCCCGGATTCGTCAGCGCGGTCGACCTCACCGATCCGGCGAACCCCCACGTGATCTGGCAGGGGCTCACCGGCATCGAGGCGCACGGCTTCGGCATCAGCCCCGACGGCAACCGCATGTATCTGTCGGCACTGGGCGGATTCACCGTGCTCGATATCAGCGCGGTGCAGCGTCGCGATCCGAATCCGCAGGTCAACCACATCGGGCGGGTGTTCTGGACCGACGGCTGGGCGACCCAGCACAGTGTGCCGGTCAGCTACGACGGCACACCGTATCTGTTCACCGTCGACGAGGCGGGAGCCGGCGGAGTGAAACTGGTCGACGTCTCCGACGAGAACAACCCGAAGGTCGTCGAGAAGATCAAGTTGCGGATCGATCTGCCGGAGAATCAGGACAGCATGCTCGCCTCGTCGATGGGCGGGTCGGTGTTCTCCTACGATCCGCACTACTGCGCGGCCGACCGTCCCGAGAATCCGACGGCGCTGGCCTGCGGATGGGAATCGTCCGGCATCCGGGTGTTCGATGTGCGCGATCCGTTCCGGGTGCACGAGATCGCCTACTTCAATCCGCCCGCCCGCACCGGACAGAATCTGCAACTGTGGAACTCCCCGCACGCGCTGGGTTCCCTGATCGGACCGCCTGCGCTGGAAGGGTTCTCGGTGGCGCGCGCCATTCTGGACGGCAAATTCGATCCGGCCCAGGCCTTGTCGCCACGCACCGGGATGCTGGCCTTCGGTGACGTGTCCTCCGACTGGTGTTTCGCGCCGCCGGAATGGCACGGCAGCCAGTTGTGGACCTCCTGCAACGACAACGGATTCATGGTGTTGCAGCTGGACAACGACGTGTATTCGCCACCGGCCGACCAGCAGTCGATCGTGGGGTCCTAGATGTCGCGGTGGCTACGCTGGGGATCCTACGCGGCGGTGGCGTTGATCCTGCTGGTGATCGGCGCCGCGCTGCGGCCGGTCGTCCTGCCCGAGAAGCACACCGCCGCACCGGTTCTCGATGCCACCGAAATCGGGTTCACCCAGGATATGACGGCTCATCACCAGCAGGCGATCCAGATGGTGCAGCGCCTGGATCCCGGGGTGGACCCCCAGGTATCGCGGCTGGCGCAGCAGATCGACCAGTCACAGCGGGTGGAGATCGGCACCATGCTCGGATGGCTGCGCCTGGCGAACGCCGCTCCGACAACGGACCGGCCGATGGCCTGGATGACCGCGGATACGACTGCGGCTCACCATCATTCGATGAGCACGACGTCTACTGCCGCCTCGCCCGGCATGCCGGGGATGGCGACCATGGCCGAACTGGATCGGCTCTCGGCCGCTCGCGGCCGCGATGCGGAAGTCCTGTTCCTGCAATTGATGTACCGCCACCACCAGGGCGGTATCGCGATGGCTCGCGCCGCCGATCAACAGATCGCCTCCGGTCCGGTGAAGGAGCAGGCCCGGGCCATGCTAGTCGCCCAGAGTCAGGAGACCGGGTTGATCGCGCTGATGCTGAACCAGCGCGGGGCACAACCACTGCCGTAGTTCTCCGGCCCGACTTCGTGATCGGGGTGGGTCGGGCTCGCCGGAGGATGCTGCCGGTGGCGGGGCGTCGGGTTGAGTCTCCATCAGGGGGAGACTGCAGGCTGTGCGTATGGACGACGAGAACCTCCTCACGATCGGCGCTCTGGCTGCGCGAACCGGTCTTTCGGTGAAGACGATCCGGTTCTATTCCGATCAGGGGATCGTTCCGGCGACCTGTCACAGCCCGGCCGGCTACCGCTTGTACGACGTGAACGCCCTGGCTCGCCTGGAACTGGTCCGCACACTCCGCGAGCAGGACATCGATCTGGCCACGGTCAGGCGAGTGCTGGCCCGGGAGACCTCGCTGGCCGAGGTCGCCGCAGCGCACGCAGCGGCCCTCGACGTGCAGATCCGGGCGCTTCGCCTGCGGCGCGCGGTGTCGGCGGCGGTAGCGAACCGGGAATCGAACCCTCAGGAGATGGATCTGATGCACAAACTGGTGAACCTGTCCGATGCCGAACGGAGCCGCTTCGTCCACGATTTCATCGACGACACCTTCGGCGGTGTCGATGCCAATCCGGCCATGGTCGAACTGCTGCGTTCGAGCATGCCGGAACTACCCGAAGACGCCACCGCCGAGCAGGTCGAGGCATGGATAGAGCTGGTGGAGTTGGTGCAGGACACCGATTTCCGGGCGGCGGTGCGGCGGATGGCCGAGTATCAGGCGGCCCAGCGCGCCGACGGGGACACCACCGGATTGCATCACGACCTGACCGAGGCGGTGCGTTCGGTGGCCGGCCGTGCACTGGCGGAGGGGATCCTCCCGGCCTCCGAGCAGGCCCGCGGTATTGTCGCCACGCTCAGCGCACGCTACGCCGAAGCCTTCGGGAAGTCCGACGACGACCGGTTGAAGTGGTGGATCCTCGAACGGCTCGAGGTCGCCAACGACCCACGCGTATCGCGGTATTGGCAGTTTGTGGCCACTATCAACGGCTGGCCTCCGCTCCCTGATCTGGAACCGGTGTTCACCTGGTTCGGCCAGGCACTGCGTACCGATCTCGACAGTCGGCATTGACTTCCTGTGTGCGTCACACCCGACCCGGTTGCGGCTGGTCAGGTGTTCCCGCGCTCGGATTATCACCCGGCCGACATATATCTGTCGGCGGGTGCCGCTATGGTCGCTGGGGCGGCACACAATCGAGAGGTTCGGACGCGAATGACTGTCGGTACGGCGATCACCATTCCCACGCATATCCACGGTTATCCGGATCTGGCGTTCGGCGGGTACGTGGCGGGCCTGCTCGCCGATCGTGTCGGTGGTGAGGTGCGCGTCGACTTCCGGCGCGGTGTTCCGGTGCGGACGCCGGTGCAGATCACCGATACCGAATCGGGCAGCGTCCTCACCGATTCCGACGGCACGGTCCTTGCCGAGGCGAGTCCGGGTTCGGTGGAATTGGCCGTCACGCCGCCACCCACGTGGGAGGACGCGGTCGTCGCGTCACGGGATTCGTTCGCCGCGGGCCGTGCCATTCCCGACTGCTACGGCTGCGGCACCACGAACACACCGGGCCGGGGCCTGCGGCTGTATCCGTGGCGGCTGCGCGACCAGGACCTCGTCGCGGCCGCCTGGATTCCCGATGCCGAATTGGCCGGGCCCGGTGGACATCTGACCACGGAGAACATCTGGTCGGCCGTCGACTGCCCCGGCGGCTGGGCCGCCATCGAACTGTCCGGAATGTCGCCCGGGGGCCTCACGGCCGCCCTCACCACCCGTCGCATCGGGCCGGTGCGCGCCGGGGAGAAATACCTCGTGTGGTCCTGGCCGATCGCCACCTCCGGACGCAAACACACTGTCGGCGTGGCCATTTCCACGCCGAAAGGCGATCTGCGCGTCCTGGCCGAAGCGCTGTGGATCGAGCCCCGGCAGTAGCGTTTCTTCCGTCTCCCGTTCGTTCGCCTACTCTGGGGCACCCGCCAGACTGCGGTAGGCGGCAGCGTAGGAATCCGGGCGGACGTCGCCCATGAGCAGGTACTGCTGCAGGAAGCCCATCATCGCGCCGAGCATGATCTTGGCCAGCGCATCGATATCGGTTGGCGCGGAGAGTAATCCGGCCTCGCGGGCGCGCAGGAGCAGCTCCCGCCAGGCGGCCCGGACCTGCGTCAGCCGTTCGCGGACGATCCCGGCAACCGCCTCGTCCCGCCCGGCCTCCGCCCACGCCTGCACCGCGACGCGCGGAATATCGCCGTCGCGGGCCAGATCCGCTATCTGCCCGAGAACCGACTCCAGCGCGTCGATCGGCGCCACCGGCGTTTCCCCTTCGGTGAGCCGCGCCAGATTCGCGGTCATCCGGCCGAGCACGGAATCGGCGATCGCGCGGATGATGTCGTTCTTGGATGCGAAGTAGCCGTAGACCGCGCCGGCCGACATCCCCGATTCGGCGATGACCGCGGACATCGTCGTCTTGTGGAATCCCTCCCGGGCCACACACCGCACGGCGGCGGCGATGAGCTGATCGCGCCGGGCGTTACGACGCTCTTCGGTCAGTCGCGGCATCACCGCATCATAAAAAGAACGTTCGTTCTTGACAATCTCGGCGCGTTCGGCGCATGCTCGAAACACAAAAAGAACGTTCCTTCTCTTTGGAGTTGCGATGCGACCGTCGCCCGCCACCGTTCTCGGACCGGTTCTGGCCCTGTCCGCCCTGATCACCGTGCTGGTCACCGCCTTCGCCTGGCCGACCAGCAACCTGGCCCCACGCCATCTCCCGGTCGGCGTGGCCGGCCCGGCGCCCGCCGTCGAACAGGTACGCCAGGGGCTCGGCGCCCTCGGCGACTCGGCGATCGACGCCACGACGTATCCCGACCGCCCCGCGGCCGTTCAGGCCATCGAGGATCGCGACATCTACGGCGCCATCGTGATCGGCGCGAACGGGCCGGAGGTGCTGACGGCCTCCGCAGCCGGTCCCGCGGTCGCCCAGGCCCTGAGCGAGGCGGCCCGGAGCATGAGCCAACGGATGCAACCCCCTGCGCCGCAACAGCTTTCGCCGACACCGGTAATCACCGATGTGGTCGCGGCACCTGCCGCCGACCCGCGCGGCGCGGTCTTCGGCCTCACCCTGGTTCCGATGGTCATCGGCGGCCTGCTGACCGGCGCCGCCCTCTCACTGCTGACACTGGGCCGCGCCACGCGGATCGGTGCGGCCGTGGCCGTCGCACTCATCGCCGGATTCGCGGTCACCGCCGTCCTGCAAACCTGGCTCGACGTGCTGACTGGGAACTACCTCGCCAACGCCGGAGTGATCGCCCTGGCGATCGGCGCGACCGCATTGACACTACTCGGCCTGCGCGCCGCCATCGGCATCGCCGGACTGGGAGTGGGCGCGGCAACTTTTGTCGCACTGGGCATTCCGCTTTCCGGTGCCATGTCCGCACCGGAACTACTGCCCACCGGGTGGGGCACCCTCGGGACCCTGCTCCCACCCGGCGCGGCGGCTACCGCGCTGCGCTCGACCGCCTATTTCGGCGGCTCCGGCTCGGCAGCGGCGCTGGTGGTGCTGAGCTGCTGGGCGGTGGGCGGACTGTTGCTGGCGACTCTCCCCTGGCGCACCCGCCACCTCCCTGAGCAGGCGCACGACCCCGCACCCGCACAGCTCGCCCCAACGGCGTGATTGTCCCCACTCGCCAACCCGGCCCGTTGACATCGGTTACTTGTGCGGCGCTTCTGCTCCGTATAGAGCAGCGGCGAGAGTGCCGGGCAATCAGAAGCCCTCACGATCGCCGAGCTCGGCGTCAGCCCCCGCGGTGGGGCGAAATCCAGCTCGAAAAAGCGCTTGCCGCGGGGACAATACTGGCGTTATGCCGATCTTCGCGGACTTCGATCGCCGTAACTACCGCACCGTCGACGTCGCCATCGGATACGACGGATGGGCCCCGACCTATGACCAGACCGTCATGGACGACATGGATCTGGCACTGCTGAACCGGCTGCGCCGACCGGACTGGGAGCGCGTGCGCCGCGCGGCCGACCTGGGCTGCGGTACCGGCCGCACCGGCCACTGGTTGCGTGAGCGGGGAGTCGCGCACATCGATGGGGTGGATCTGAGCGAGGGGATGCTCAGCGTGGCACGCGACCGCGGGGCACACACCACACTCAGCCATGCGGACGTGCGTGACAGCGGATTGCCCAGCGGCACTTACGATCTGGTGATCTGCTCCCTCATCGATGAGCATCTCCCCGACCTCACCCCGCTCTACGCCGAAGCCCGGCGGCTGGCAGCGCCCGGCGGCGCCTTCGTCCTGGTCAGCTACCACCCGCAGTTCCTCATGGTGACCGGAATGCCCACGCACTACACCGGCGAGTCGGGTGAACCGCTGGCGATCGACACCCACCTGCACATGTTCAGCGAGCACGTCACCGCCGGGAACGACGCGGGCTGGCGGCTGGAGGAGGCCGCCGAGGCGCTGGTCGAGGAGGCCTGGCTCGCGGCCAAGCCGAAGTGGAAGGATCTGCTCGGACATCCGTTCAGCATGGCGCTGGCCTGGACGCTCCCCGCGGCGTGACGAACCCGCTGTACAGCTCCGACATCCCGGATCGCCGGTCGTCGACGCCTCGCGGCACTGCCGAATTCCCGGGCCGGATGCCGACCCCGGGCACCCGACCGCAGTTGTGGCCCACGATACAATCGGCCCTGCTCAATCGATGCCGACGACGACCGCGCAACTACCCACGGGTAACATGACAGGCGTACTTTTTCCATCCGGCTTTCTCGAAATGAGGCAGTAGATGACAGAGCGGATTCAGGTCGGCGGGCTCCAGGTGGCCAAGGTTCTTCACGATTTCGTGGAGAACGAGGCGCTCCCCGGCTCCGGCGTAGATTCCGCCGCGTTCTGGACCGGTGCGGAGAGCGTCATCAACGACCTCGCTCCCCGCAACCGCGCCCTGCTGGCCGAACGCGACGAGATCCAGGGCAAGTTGGATGCCTGGCACGCCGAGAACCCCGGCGCCGGCTACGACAAGGCCGCATACAAGCAGTTCCTCACCGAGATCGGCTACCTGCGCGAGCAGCCCGCCCCCTTCGCCATCGACACCCAGAACGTCGATGACGAGATCGCCTCCACCGCCGGCCCGCAGCTGGTCGTGCCCGTGAGCAACGCGCGTTTCGCCATCAACGCCGCCAACGCGCGCTGGGGCTCGCTCTACGACGCGCTGTACGGCACCGACGCCATCTCCGAAGCCAACGGCGCGGAGAAGGGCACCGGCTACAACAAGGTCCGCGGCGACAAGGTCATCGAGTGGGCGCGCAACTTCCTCGACGACGCCGTGCCGCTGATCACCGGTTCGCACGTCGGCTCCAAGGCCTACAAGATCGTCGACGGTGAACTCGAGGTCACCCTCGAGGACGGCACCGACATCGGCCTGGCCGATTCCTCGGCCCTGGTGGGCTACCTGGGCGATCCGTCCGCTCCGAGCTCGATCCTGCTGCGCCACAACGGTTTGCACATCGACATCCAGATCGACCCGGAATCGCCGATCGGCAAGACCGACGACGCCGGCGTCAAGGACGTCGTGCTCGAGTCCGCGGTCACCACCATCATGGACTTCGAGGACTCGGTCGCCGCGGTCGACGCCGAGGACAAGGTGCTCTGCTACCACAACTGGCTGGGCCTGATGAAGGGTGATCTGGCCGAAGAGGTCAGCAAGGGCGGCAAGACCTTCACCCGCACCATGAACCCGGACCGCGTCTACACCGGCCTCGACGGCAAGGACGTGACGCTGCACGGCCGCTCGCTGCTGTTCGTGCGCAACGTGGGCCACCTGATGACCTCCGACGCGATCCTCGACGCCGAGGGCAACGAGGTGCCCGAGGGCATCCTCGACGGTCTGATCACCTCGCTGATCGCGGTGCACTCGCTCAACGGGAACGCCAAGGTCAGCAACTCGCGCACCGGCTCGGTCTACATCGTGAAGCCGAAGATGCACGGCCCCGACGAGGTCGCCTTCGCGAACGAGCTGTTCAGCCGTGTCGAGGATGTGCTGGGCCTGGCCCGCAACACCCTCAAGGTCGGCATCATGGACGAGGAGCGCCGCACCACGGTCAACCTCGCGGCCTGCATCGCGGCCGCGAAGGACCGCGTGGTCTTCATCAACACCGGCTTCCTGGACCGCACCGGCGACGAGATCCACACCTCCATGGAGGCCGGCGCGATGATCCGCAAGGCCGAGATGAAGAAGCAGCAGTGGATCCTCGCCTACGAGGACTGGAACGTCGACAACGGCCTGGCCGACGGACTGCAGCACAAGGCGCAGATCGGCAAGGGCATGTGGGCCATGCCGGATCTGATGCACGACATGCTCGAGCAGAAGATCGGCCACCCGCGCGCCGGCGCCACCACCGCGTGGGTCCCCTCCCCGACCGCCGCCACCCTGCACGCCACCCACTACCACCTGGTGGACGTGTTCAAGCGGCAGGCCGAGATCGCCAAGGGCGGCCCCCGCGCCACCGTCGACCAGATCCTGGAGATCCCCCTCGCCACCGACACCAACTGGTCGGCCGAGGAGATCCGCAACGAGCTGGACAACAACTCGCAGTCCATCCTGGGCTACGTGGTCCGCTGGATCGATCACGGCGTCGGCTGCTCCAAGGTGCCCGACATCAACGACGTCGCGCTCATGGAAGACCGTGCGACCCTGCGTATTTCGAGCCAGCTGATGGCGAACTGGCTGCGCCACGGCATCGTCACCGAAGAGCAGATCGTCGAGAGCCTGGAGCGGATGGCGCCCGTCGTCGACCGGCAGAACGCGGGCGACCCGGCCTACAAGCCGATGGCCCCCGACTTCTCCGGCAGCATCGCCTTCCAGGCCGCCAAGGAACTGATCCTCGAGGGCACCTGCCAGCCCAACGGCTACACCGAGCCCATCCTGCACCGCCGCCGCCGTGAGGCGAAGGCGCTCGCCGCGAAGGGCTGATCCGAGACTCGTCGCGACTCTGTCGCGGCGAACTCGCCCGACATCGCAACCCCGGTCGTCATCGGCGACCGGGGTTGCGCTGTCTCCGGGATCGCGACGTGTCGAGGTCGGTTCTCGCCGCCGCCGTGCGCTCCGGCTCGGGAATGCGTGGCGGCATCGAACCGTTGCCGCCATATATGCGAATTCTGATCGTGTACGCGCATCCCGAACCCGATTCGCTCACCGGCGCTCTCAAAGATGTTGCGGTGCATCACCTCCGCGGTAGCGGTCACGAGGTGGTGGTCAGTGATCTGTATGCGATGGGGTGGAAGGCGCAGGCCGATGCCGCCGATTTCGGCGAGACCGGTGCGGACACCTTCATGCAGGGCTCCGGCGAGGCGTACAGCAACGGCACACTGACAGCCGATATCACGGCCGAACAGGACAAACTGCGCTGGGCAGAGGTGGTGCTGATGCACTTTCCGCTGTGGTGGTACTCGATGCCGGCCATCCTCAAGGGCTGGGTGGACCGGGTGTTCACCAACGGCTTCGCCTACGGTTCGGGCAGCACCGCGCTGCCCCGATACGGCGCGGGTGCGCTGAGCGGGCGTCGAGCCATGCTGGTGGTATCCATCGGCGGACGTGAGCCGGCCTATTCCGAGCGCGGCATCAACGGCCACATCGACGACCTGCTCTTTCCCATCCACCACGGCATCCTCTACTACCCCGGCATGGATGTGCTGCCGCCGTTCCTGGTCCACGGGACCATCCGGGTCGACTCCGAACGGTTCGCGGATATCGCCGCCGACCTGCGCGAACGGCTGAGCCGGATCGAGGCGATCGAACCGATTCCCTACCGCACCCAGGCCGGTGGCGACTACGACCGCAGCCTGCGACTGCGCGACGGTCTGGGCCGCCACGCGATCGGGTTCGGGCTGCATCGCGCCGGCTGATTCGGGACGCCGGCGTGGCTGAGCGCACACTCGCCGTTCGCGAGATCGGGAATAGTTCGCATACCGCCGGTGCTGTAATCACCGCACCAGGGGGTTGACGCGCCGCCGGATCGCCTGCGGTGGCAAAAAAATGAGCCGACAACGGCGGTAACGCTGTGCCACCATGACAACGATGATCAACCGGTCCCGCCGGCACAGCGGGACCACTCGACGAGTAACGGGAAGGAGGAGGTGGCCGATGTATCCGAAGAGTATGCGCGACGAGATGAACAGTGTTGCCGGGCAGCGACTTTCGACCGGCATCGAGCAGTCGCAGCACATGCTGCGGCATGCCGACCGGGAATCCGGCCCCCTCTTCCAGCACGCCTGACCGGCTCCCGCCTTCCTTCTCGTTCCGCCTTTCACGAAACATGGTGACTCCCATGCTGTCTCGTCACGCCGAAAGACCCCTCACTCCCGACAATTGGATAGACGCCCAGGTGCTGGTCCTCAACGCCTCCTACGAGGCGCTGACCGACATCGGCGCCGACCGCGCGGTGGTGCTGGTGATCAGCGGGACCGCCGAGACCGTGGCCGAGCGGCAACCTCATTTCCCGATTCGTTCCAAGCATCTGGAAATTGCTCTGCCGCAGACGATTCGGTTGCTGCGCTACGTCTACCTCGAGCACAGCGTGCTCGTACACGACGAGAGCCGGGCCACCCTCGCGGGCGTGCTGCGGCGCGACGACCACCGGTGCGGATACTGCGCCGGCTGGGCGCGCACCGTCGACCACATCCGCCCGCGCAGCCGGGGCGGACCCAACACCTGGAACAACCTGATCGCGGCGTGCGGACCGTGCAACACCCGCAAGGCCGACCGCACCCCGGACGAGGCCGGGATGCGGTTGCTCTGGGAACCCAAGGCGCCCACCGACATGCAGCGGCGGCAGCGACGGATCTGGAAGGACCTCGTCGCCGCAGGCGCACAGTGAACAGCCACCGGCGCACAGTGAACACCCCCATATCCCGAGAAAGGAGGGATCCGATATGACAACTACGACTCCGGCACTCACACTGGTGGATCTGCTCCCGGTCTCGGATACGCAGAGCTGGGAGCAGGCGGCCTGCAAGGGTGACCCGAACCACGATGCGTGGTTCCCGTACCCGTCGCAGGACTTCGACTACGCGCGCGGAATCTGCGCCGGCTGCCCCATCCGCCGGCAGTGCGCGGAATTCGCGGCCACCACCGGCCAGTCCGGTGTGTGGGGCGGTCACGAATTCGACCGCGGCAAGCTGATCCGCGACTGACACCGACACCGTGCGAGTGGTCCACGCCACTCCCACATCCGCGAGCCGGCGCCCGACCGATCCTGGTCGAGCGCCGGTTTTCGCGTGACCATACACTGGAAAATCGTGGGCACACATCGCAGCGCGGACGGATCACGGGGCGTCAGCAAAGGTTTGGTTATCACCGTGGTAGCGGTCCTGCTGCTGATCGCGGCGGTCGCCGGTTGGTTCTGGCTCAGCAATCGCTCGGCATCGGAGAACCGTAGCGCCGCCGGTCAGTGCATCGAGGGTCCGGTGACCCTCGCCGTCACCGTCGATCCCGATATCGCCGCTCCGGTGCGCGCCGCCGCCGACCGCTACAACGCCACGCACCCCCAGGTGCGCGACCACTGCGCGAAGGTGTCGGTCACCGAACGCACCAGCGCCGCGATGGTGACCGGGCTCACCGCCCCGAACTGGGACGCCAAGCTGGGCCCGCAACCCGGTCTCTGGATTCCGAGTTCTTCGCGCGCGGTCGAGCAGATGCGGGTGCCGGGACTGGTCCAGGGCACGCCGGCGTCGATCGCTGTCAGCCCGATCGCGGTGGCCGCTCCCGGCCCACTGGCCCAGGCGATGGAGAAGGCCAACCTCAGCTGGTCGGATCTGGCGCGTCTGCAGCGCGGGTCGCTCGGCGATATCGGCCTCGCCAGCTGGGGTCCGCTGCGGATGGCGCTGCCCCCGGGTGACGATTCGCTGGCCGCCGCGGTGGCGGTCGGGTCGGCCGTCTCCGGCTCCGATCCGCTGACCGATGAGGCCGCCGCGTCCGGTCAGGTCGTCGCCGCCATCTCCGGATTGGCCGCCGACGCACCGGAATCCGGCGACACCGCCTCCGCGCTGGCCGCGGTCGCCGATCCCGCACAAGGCCCCAACTCCCCCATCCACGCCGTGGCAGTTACCGAGCAGCAAGCCAAGGCGCGCCCTAACGTCGCGCTGTTCCATCCGACCGGCGCCGCGCCGGTCGCCGATCACCCCGCGGCGATGCTCACCGGAAGCTGGGTGGACAAGACCCAGAACCTCGTCGCCGGCGTGTTCGCCGACTTCCTGCGCGCGCCCGACCAACAGAAACTGTTCACCGACAACGGTTTCGGCGCCGCGCCCGCCACACCCGTCGCGGTGCCGGCGAAGTCGGTTCTCGATCGCGTGCAGTCGGTCCTCGCCCACCCGGTACTGGGCGTGCAGGCCACGATCCTCATCGACACCTCGGCGTCGATGGCCGCCAACGACGGTTCGATGTCGCGATTGAACAACGCTCTCGCCGCGGTGCAGTCGACCCTCGACACCATGCCGCCGGATTTCGGCGCCGGCGCCTGGATCTACGCCAACCAATTGACCGACGGCAATCCCTATCGCATGGTCGCGCCCACCCAGGCTCTCACCCCGCAGCATCGCAGCGAATTGTCCACGGCCCTGGGCAATGTCACGCTCGCCGGTTCCAGTACCGACCGGACCTATCCCTCGCTCGAGGCCGCCTATCGCAGCGCGGTGAAGAACTACTCCTCGGGGAAGACGAACTCGGTTCTGCTCATCACCGGCGGTCCCAACGACAATTCCTCGGTGACCGGAGATCAGCTGATCTCCGATATCACCGGCGCCACCGACGCCGCGCATCCGGTCCGGGTGGACGTGATCGTCATCGGCGGCCAGGGCGCGCAGACCCTGCAGAACCTGGCCCAGAAGACCGGCGGCACCTACACCAAGGTCACCACCTCCGACGACATGACCTTCGGCACCGCCGTCAACCATGCGCTGACCACGCCGTAGCGCTCCGGCGCGTTGAGTGCTTGCCATTCACTAGCGCTCGGCGGCACCAGCCGCTAGTGCTAGTAGGATGCAAGCAGTTGACGGAGGAGGTGCGGTGTCCGAGGACCAGCGGCCGGGGGAACAGCTGCCGGCACAACAGCGGTCGGGCTGCCCGATCAACGCCGCCATCGAGGTGGTCGGCGATCGGTGGACGATGCTGGTCCTGCGCGACATCATGTTCGGCGACCGCCGCCATTTCCGGCAGCTGCAATCACAGTCGGAAGAGGGCATCGCCTCCAACATCCTCGCCGACCGGCTCAAAGCCCTCGTCGACGCCGGACTGCTGACCCGCGACGAGGTCCGCCGCGGCCAGCGAGCCACCTACAGCCTCACCGAACCCGCCATCCAGCTCGTTCCGGTACTGGTCGCCCTGGGCTCCTGGGGACTGCGACACCGTCCGACAACCCACGAACTGCGGGTCCGCGCGGAACTGCTCGAGGCGGGCGGCCCGCAGCTGTGGGCGGAATTCATGGACGAACTGCGCGAACGCCATCTCGGCGTCGCACGCCAGGACACCGGCGGTCCGACCGCCACCGAACGCCTCGCCGAGGCCTACGCGCAGGCGGTCGCCGCCGGAGAGTGACCGCCTGCGCCGGCCCGTACTCAGTCGGTGTAGGCCTCGAGCGGCGGGCACGAGCACACCAGGTTGCGGTCACCGAACGCTCCGTCGATGCGCCGGACCGCGGGCCACACCTTGGCGCGGCCGGAATGCACACCCAACGGGTAGACGGCGGTTTCCCGGCTGTACGGATAGTTCCAATCACCGACGAGGGCGGCGGCGGTATGCGGGGCGCCGCGCAGCGGGCTCTGCTCGACCGGCCAGGTTCCGGCGGCGACCTCGTCGATCTCGCCCTTGATCGCGATCATCGCGTCGGCGAAAGCGTCCAGCTCGTCGAGGTTTTCACTCTCGGTGGGCTCGACCATCAGCGTGCCGGCGACCGGGAAGCTCATGGTCGGGGCGTGGAAACCGTAGTCGGCCAGGCGTTTCGCCACATCGTCGACGGTCACGCCGGTGCGCTTGGTGATCTCGCGCAGATCCAGGATGCACTCGTGGGCGACCATGCCGTTCTCGCCGGTGTAGAGCACGGGGAAATGCGGATCCAGCCGTCGCGCAAGGTAATTGGCCGAGGCGATCGCGGTCAGCGTGGCCCGGCGCAGGCCGTCGGCGCCCATCATCCGGATATAGGCCCAGGTGATCGGCAGGATCGAGGCCGACCCATACCGCGCCGCGGACACCGCGTGCGAATCCGGCTGCAGCGGATCGCCCGGCAGATACGGCGCCAGATGTTCGCGCACCGCGACCGGACCGACACCGGGACCGCCGCCGCCGTGCGGGATGCAGAAGGTCTTGTGCAGGTTCAGATGCGAGACGTCACCGCCGAAGCGTCCCGGACGGGCAAGTCCCACAAGGGCATTCAGATTCGCGCCGTCGACGTACACCTGCCCGCCCGCATCGTGCACGAGCGCGCACAACTCGGCCACCTCGTGCTCGTACACGCCGTGGGTGGACGGATAGGTGATCATGATGCAGGCCAGCCGGTCGGCGTGATCGGCGATCCTGGCTCGCAGATCGTCCAGATCGACGTCGCCGTTGTCCCGGCATTTCACGACCTCCACCCGCAGTCCGGCCATGGCCGCCGAGGCGGCGTTGGTGCCGTGCGCGCTGGAGGGAATCAGGCAGGTGTCGCGGTGGGTGTCGCCACGGTCGAGGTGATAGCGGCGGATCGCGAGCAATCCCGCGTACTCACCCTGACTACCGGCGTTGGGCTGCAGACTCACCCGGTCGTAGCCGGTCACCGCGGCCAGCCAATGCTCCAGATCATCGATCACGCGCAGCATCCCGGGTGTGTCCTCCACCGGCGCATACGGATGCAGCCGCGCGAAACCGGGCCAGGTGATGGGCTCCATCTCGGCGGTGGCGTTGAGCTTCATGGTGCACGAACCGAGCGGAATCATGCTGCGGTCCAAGGCGATATCCTTGTCCGAGAGCTGCCGCAGATACCGCAACATCGCGGTTTCGGTGTGATAGCGGGTGAAGGCCGGATGGGTCAGATAGGCCGAGGTCCGGGTCTCGATCGAGGGCAGCGCGGCCGTCTCCGGCACCCCGTCGGCGCCGAAGCACTCCAGCACGATCGCGACCTGGGCCTCGGTGGTCGCCTCGTCGCAGGCCATCGAGACGTGATCGGCGTCGACCAGGCGCAGATTGATCCCGCGTCCCTTCGCCTTGGCGACCACGGCCTCGGCTCCGCCGGGCACCGAGACCAGCACGGTGTCGAAGAACCGTTCGTGCACGACCGCGTCGCCGAGGCCGGTGGCGAGCCGCTCGGCATGGCCGTGCACCCGCCGCGCGATCGCGCGCAGCCCGTCGGCGCCGTGATAGGAGGCGTACATCGCGGCCACGATCGCCAGCAGCACCTGCGCGGTGCAGATGTTCGAGGTCGCCTTCTCACGGCGAATGTGCTGTTCGCGGGTCTGCAACGCGAGCCGGTAGGCGCGGTCGCCGTCGGCGTCCACCGAGACGCCGACCAGGCGGCCGGGCAGTTGCCGCGCGTGCGCTGTGCGCACCGCGAGATATCCGGCGTGCGGACCGCCGAAGCCGAGCGGGACACCGAATCGCTGCGTGGTGCCGAAGCAGACGTCGGCGCCCTGCTCCCCGGGCGGGGCGATCAGCGTCAGCGCCAGCAGATCGGCGCCGACCGCGACCAGCGCACCCCGATCGTGCGCCGCGGCGATCACCGCGGCCGGATCCGCGATGCGGCCGGAGGCGCCCGGCGTCTGCAGGACGACGCCGAAGAAGTCGCCCTCGGGCAGCTCGCCGGAACTCAGATCCGCCTCGACCAGCGTGATGCCGAGCGGTTCGGCCCGGGTGGTCAGCACGGTGCGGGTCTGCGGGAAGAGATCGGCGTCGACGAGCAGTCGCTGGGAGGTGCTCTTGCGGTTGGCGCGCTGCAGCAGCGTCATCGCCTCGGCGGCGGCGGTCGCCTCGTCCAGCATGGAGGCGTTGGCCACCTCCATCCCGGTCAGATCGGAGACCATGGTCTGGAAGTTCAGCAGCGCCTCGAGCCGGCCCTGGCTGATCTCGGGCTGATACGGCGTGTAGGCGGTGTACCAGGCAGGATTTTCCAGAAGATTGCGGACCAGCACCGGCGGGGTCAGGGTGTCGTAGTAACCGAGACCGATCATCGACGTGGCGACGGTGTTCGAATGTGCCAGCGCCGCAAGCTCGGTCAGAGCGTCGTGTTCGGAGACCGCGGGCGGTAGCACGTCCAGCCCGGTCTCGCCGGCGGTATCCAGAATGCTCGCGGGAACGGCATGTGCGGCGAGTTCGTCCATCGACCCGACGCCGACGGTTTCGAGGATCCGATCGAGTTCGGTGGTGTCGGGTCCGATGTGGCGGTCGGCGAAACTACGGGTCACGGCAGCTCCAAGGCTCGGGCGGGTCGACCGGCACCCCGGGTGCCACCGTCGACGACTGTCGGCCCTCCCCCTCTGTCGTGGCGCCTGAGAGATTCGGGGTCGCGCGCGATCCCTTTCCCCATGGGCGGGCGGCCCGCATTGTGTGCGGCCGCCGCTTTCCAGAGGCGTCGAACTCCGTACGGTCCCTGATGCCTGAGAGATTGACGGGGAGGTGCTGCTCCTTCGGCGTCCGGGACGAAACCCGGAACTCTCCCGCACGGCGGCGACGCACCCTCAGTCTAAGCGGTGCGCGGTAAACGCCATGTTGCCGACCCAGCTCAGCGCGCAGTCGGCTCCGTCACATTCGGCGCGGGAGGATTATCCGGTCTTGCGGTTCTCGCGGGCCTTGCGGCGGTAGGCCAGTTCGTCCTCGGGCCGGTCACTCGCCTCGTGGGTTTCGGCGCGTTCGGCCGGGAAGTTGGCGATCGCGCCGGTCAGCTCGCGCATGGCTCCGCTGACGGCGATGCCGAAGACGCCCTGCCCGCCCTGCAGTAAATCGACGACCTCTTCCGGCGAAGAACATTCGTAGACGGTGGTGCCGTCGGAGAACAGCGTGATCCCGGCCAGATCCTCGACCCCGCGGCTGCGCAGATGATCGACGGCGATGCGGATGTTCTGCAGTGAGATACCGGCGTCGAGCAGCCGCTTCACGATCTTGAGGACCAGGATGTCCTTGAAGGAGTACAGACGCTGGCTGCCGGAACCGGTGGCGCTGCGGATCGAGGGGACGACGAGGCCGGTGCGGGCCCAGTAGTCGAGCTGCCGGTAGGTGATACCGGCCACCTGGCATGCGCTGGGGACGCGGTAACCGACCAGCTCGTCGGGCACCGTGTCGTCAGGGAACAGCCCTGGCTGCACGACCGCGGTGGGCCGCGGGTCGGGTGCTGGTTGCTGCGGTCGGTCTCCCACTGCTACTCCCTCACTGCATCGCCGAAGAAGAACAACGGCCTAACTGTCGAGGCTACTCTGTCGATTGTCTCGGCAGCACGGGCATGGAGCCAAACTCCGCGTGCGGCGTGTTTCTCACCCTCTACGTGAGGTATAGAGCACAGTCCAAGATCATCTCACCGCCGCGCGCGGTGGCCGATGATCAAGCCGGACTTCCGAACAGCTCAGCTGTCGGTGGCCTCGAGACAGCTCAGCTGTCGGTGGCCTTGAAATCGTCCGGTGACACCGACTCGAGGAACTCCTTGAACTTCTCCACCTCGTCCTCGCGTTCGTCGGGCATCACCAACCCGGCTTCCTCGAGGACCGGTTCCTCCGCGTAGATCGGGCAACCCACCCGCAAGGCGATAGCTATCGAGTCCGACGGACGTGCGGAAATTCGCACGTCGTTGTCGAAGACGAGGTCGGCGTAGAAGGTTCCCTCCTGCAAATCCACGATTCGCACCTCTTTCAAGGTGTGGCCGAGGTCGTGGATCAAGATCTTGATCAGGTCGTGGGTCAGGGGCCGGATAGGGGTCACCCCCTCCTGCTCGAGCACGATGGCGGTCGCCTCGGCCTGACCGATCCAAATGGGCAGATAACGGTCGCCCGACTCTTCACGCAGCAGCAACACGGGCTGGTTCTGGGGCTGCTCGACCCGGATGCCGATCACACGCATTTCACTCATCGCACTGGCCTCCCATACTCGCCGGCCGCCCGCACGAGCCCAGCTGGGCAGGCCGTATCACCGAGTCTAGGCGAAGAATTCAGCCGCCGAGGGAAGCCCGCACCGACGTCTTCACCAAGCTGGTATGCAGCGTCAGCGACAGCGCCGCCAACTCGCGTACCGTCTCCTCCGCGCGGGCCCGGGCATCGGCGTCGCGACTCTTGGCTATCGGCGCGGCGATCTGAGCGATCATCGCCGCCTCCCGGTCCGCTGCCAGCTTGAACGCCCGCAGATGCCGTGCCTCCAAACCGAATTCGCTCATCGCCTGCGCGGTGCGAGCCAAGGTGACGGCCTCGGCGTCGAAGAATCCGGCAGCGCCAGGCGTGATGAGCCCGGCGCGAATCAGTTCGGTGAGAAATTTCTCATCTATCCCGGCCTGCTCCAGCAGATCGGCACGCGTGACGCGCATTTCGTGATCGAGGCGCAATTCGTCCGGCGACACCTCACCGGGCACGACGCCCAGCCGCCGGGGCGCCGCGGGGGCGCCCACCGTGCGGGTGGACTCGGGCGCACGCCCCGAGCCGTCCACACCGGCGCCGTCGGCCCGGGCCCGCGCTTCGCGCACACCCAGGGTCGCCGCGCCGCGGTCGATCGCTTCGAGTTGCTCCTTGATCACCTTCAGCGGCAGATACTGATCCCGCTGCGCGGTCAGCACGAACTTCAGCCGCTCGACATCGGCGACCGAGAATCTGCGATATCCCGAAGGCGTGCGCTCCGGGCGGATCAGCCCCTCGGATTCGAGGAAGCGGATCTTGGAAATGGTGATGTCCGGAAAATCCGGACGCAGCAGGTCCAGCACGGAGCCGATCGACATTCCTCCGCGTGTCCATTGCGCTGCGCCAGTCATCAGTGGAATCCGCCTCGGCCGTTTATGCGCTCGGCTCGTTGACCTGCGGCCGCGGACCGGTCAGGAAGACCAGCCGGAACTTGCCGATCTGCACCTCGTCACCGTTCTGCAGCTCCGAGGAATCCACCGGCTCGCGGTTGACGTAGGTGCCGTTCAGGCTGCCCACGTCGACGACCTGGAAGGTGTCCTCGTCCTGCCGGAACTCCGCGTGCCGACGGGACACGGTGACATCGTCGAGAAAGATGTCGCTGTCGGGGTGACGGCCCGCCGACGTGGTGGGCTGATCCAACAGGAACCGCGACCCCGCGTTGGGACCGCGCTTGACCACCAGCAGGGCGGCACCCGCAGGCAGCCCCTCGACCCCTTGCACCGGCTGTTCGCCGGTCTGCTCACCGGAGCGCGACGCGTCGACCTCGTTGAGGAAGTCAGCGCGGAACACCGAAGTCGTTTCGGCCGCGCTCTCCCCGTATCCCGGGTCTTTGTTCTCGCTCACCCTTGCTCTCCTCCTCGAACCGATTTTCCGTACCGGTATCCGGCGCCAATTCCGAGCGCACTGCCCTCGACCCGCGCCACCCATCGCGACCGGCTGTCGCGCTGTCAGGTGTCACCGGCAAGTTCCGGCAGAGTTCCCGGCACCGGCCGCCGGCACATCTGTTGGCATTGACCGTACCCTGCTGGGCCGCACCCGTGCAGGTAGAACTGGGAAGGCTGACTCAGCCCTCGATAACTCCTTGGTAACCTGCGGCATCGAGCAATGCGCCGAGGGCGGTTTCGAGCGCCTCGGCGTCGTCGATCTGCAGCTCGAACATCCAGCCGTCACCGTAGGGGTCGGTATTCAACGACTCCGGCTCGGAGTCGAGATCCTCGTTCGCCGCAACGACTTTCGCGTTCAGCGGGGCATAGATCTCCGAGACGCTCTTGGTCGATTCGACCTCGGCGATCGCCTCGCCGGCAGACACCACGGTGTCGACCGCCGGCAGCTGCACGAACACCACATCACCGAGCTGCGACTGGGCGTAGTCGGTGATACCGACCCGGACACGGTTCGGCGCGATCCGCTGCACCCATTCGTGTTCCTCGGTGTAGCGAAGGTCCTCGGGAAGGTTGGTCACAGGCTGATTCCTCTCACGGGGCGTCCTTTCAGGGCGTCGGCCAACCGGCGTTCGGCACAACTCTATCGACCCGGACCGACACGGCGGATCGCCACACCCGCTACGAAGTTGCTCGCGGCGCAACAGGTATGGTCCGAGCGACCGCGAAGGCCTTGCGCAGATACAGCAGACCCGTCCACACGTAGACCGCGGTTCCCCACCACAGCAGCGCCCAGCCGAAGGCCCGGCCGAAACCGGCGGCCGCCCAATCCATCTGGCCGGCCAGCAACCACGGCAGCGCCGACATCAGCGCGAAAGTGGCGGCCTTGCCGAGGTAGATGACCTCCGGCGGATCGAGGTTGCGGCGGCGATAGATCGGCAGCGTCGCGCTCAGGATCAGGTCGCGCCCGATCAGTACGACCACGAACGGCCACGGCAGAATTCCGCGCACCAGCAGGCCGAGCACGGTGGCGATGAGATACAACCGGTCCACCAACGGGTCCAACAGGGCGCCCAGCCGCGAGTACTGGTCGAGCAGCCGGGCCAGTTTGCCGTCGAGGTAGTCGGTGACGCCGCTGGCGACCAGGAGCGCGAACGCCCAGCCGTCGGCATGCAGGACCAGCAACAGCCACAGGAAGACCGGCACGCCGATCAGCCGCAACACACTCAGCACGTTCGGCACGGTGAGAATGCGGTCGGTCTCCGCGCCGGCCGCGCCGTCCGCGGGTTCGCGCGCGGGCTCCGAACGCTCGGAGGCCTGATGGTCGGGGCCGGACCCGCCGGCCGGTCGGTTGCTCACGCCTGTTGCTTACCCGAACCGATCGCGCCGCGCCATTCGGGCACGCCGCGACGGGTGCGGCGGCACGATAGGTTTATCAGTCGCATCCGGCCGGGTGGCACACTAGCGAGTGACACAATGAGTCGTAATTCGTTTCATTGTGAATGCGGTGACGAGAGGAAGACATGCCCGACTTCGACTACGACGTGGTAGTGATCGGCTCCGGTTTCGGTGGCAGCGTCAGTGCGCTGCGCCTCACCGAAAAGGGCTATCGGGTGGCCGTGCTGGAATCCGGCCGGCGCTGGCCCGCGGAGTCCATTCCGAAGTCGAATTGGAATGTGCGCAAGTCGATCTGGGCGCCGCGCCTGGGCCTGACCGGCCCCCAGCGGATCAGCCTGCTCGGCAAGTGCGCGGTGTTCTCCGCCGCGGGCGTCGGCGGCGGCTCGCTGATCTACGGCAACACCCTCTACGAACCGCTGCCGAACTTCTACACCGACAAGCAGTGGGCTCATATCGCCGACTGGCGCAGCGAACTGGCGCCCTATTACGACCAGGCCAAGCGGATGCTGGGCGTGGCGCCCAATCCGCGTGTGACGCCCGCCGACGAGGTGATCCGTTCCATCGCAGACGATCTCGGCGTGGGTGATACCTATCACCCCACCAATGTCGGCGTGTTCTTCAACGAGGAGCAACCCGGTGTCGAGGTCGACGACCCGTACTTCGGCGGCGCCGGCCCGCGCCGCAGCGGTTGCATCCACTGCGCGCGCTGCTTCACCGGCTGCCCGCACAACGCCAAGAACACCACCCCCACCAACTACCTGTATCTCGCCGAACAGGCCGGCGCCAAGGTCTTCGAGCTGACCACCGTGACCCGCGTCCGGCCGATGGTCGGCGGCGGCTACGCGATCGAAACGCAGCGTGCGGACCGCTGGGTTCGCAAGGGCCGCAAGACCTTCACCGCCGAACAGGTCGTCTTCGCCGCCGCGGCGCTGGGCACCCAGAAGCTGTTGCACAAGATGCGCGACGACAAGGTGCTGCCGAATCTCTCGCCCCGGCTGGGTGAGCTCACCCGCAGCAATTCCGAGGCCATCCTCAATGTGGTCAGCCGGCAGCGGCGCGACTTCGCCGAAGGCATCGCCATCACCTCCTCGATCCACCCCGAGCCCGACACCCACATCGAGGTCTGCCACTACGGCAAGGGACAGAACGCGCTGTTCCCGATGTCGGTGCCGATCGTCGACGGCGGCGCATTCCGATTCCTGCGCTTCCTGATGGCCATCGTGCTGCACCCGCTGGTGTTCGCGCGCAGCCTCAACGCCCGCCATGCCTCGGAGAAGTCGGTGATCCTGCTGGTGATGCAGTCACTGGACAATTCGCTGACCTCGTTCCGCCGCTGGGGGCAGCTGAAGACCAGGCAGGGCACCGGACAACCGAATCCGACCTGGATTCCGCTCGCGCACGAGGTCGGCCGCCGCTTCGGCGAGAAGGTCGACGGCGACGTACACGGCCTCGTCATGGATGTGTTCGACATCCCGGCCACCGCGCACTACATCGGCGGCTGCGTGATCGGCGAAGGGCCCGAGAGCGGTGTGGTGGACCCGTACCAGCGCGTCTTCGGCCACCCCGGACTGCATATCGCCGACGGATCCGCGGTCACCGCGAACCTCGGGGTGAACCCGTCGCTGACGATCACCGCGCAGGCCGAACGCGCGATGGCGTTCTGGCCCAACAAGGGTGAGGCCGACCCGCGGCCGGAACTCGGCGCGGCCTACCGCCGTATCGACCCGGTCGCCCCGTACTACGCCACCGTGCCGGACAGCGCGCCCGGCGCGCTGCGACTGCCCATCGCGCCGATCGATCCCGCGCCCGCCGAACGCTGACCGCCGACACCGGCGCGTCGAAGTCTCCCCCGGACCCGTAGTGCCCCTTATGCTTTCCGGTATCGAGTGTCGACGGAAGGGCGGTCGCCAATGCTCGTGCGAGTGCAGAACGCGGCCGGAACCCTGGCCGAGCGGGTCCTCATCGACTGGCTGCGCACCTGGAAGGGGCCGGACGACCCCCAAGGGGTGGCAACGGTCAACTGCAGTCTGTTCTACGCCGACCGGCTGCATCAGTTCGATGCGGTGATCTGGACGCCGACCACCTGCGTGGTGATCGAGGCCGAGGCCTTGGTCGAGCGGGTCAGCGGCGACCTCGAGGTCCCGTTGAACGGGCCGTGGCGGGTCGGCGGGCACGTGGTGAGTTTCGAGGGCGGCGAGCGCGGCACACCGCTGGACCGCTCCCGCGAGCACACCCACGCGCTGCAGAACTGGCTGGCCGAACGCGGGCTGGGCCAGCGCGTGGTGCAGGGTGTGGTCGTGGTGGTGCCACCGCACGGCGCGAACCCGACGATCCGTCAACTGTGGAACGATCCCGGCTTCCAGGTGGTGCTCGGCGACGACCCCAAGCGGCTGGCCGACTGCCTGACCGCGCTCACCTCGCAGGGCCGGGCGCAGTGGACGGTGAACGAGGTCGCACTCACCTTCCGCGGATTGGGCATCCTGCCGTATCTGCCCGCCCCGCAGGATCTCGTCGCCGAGGGCTTCGGCGGACCGGTGGACACCACACTGTGGTACGGCGGACCTCAGCAGGCGCAGGCGGAAGCGTTCATGGAGGAACAGGCCCACGCCGATCAGCCCTACGGGCTCCCGGCCGCGATCACGATGCCCTGGTACAGCCCGTGGAACCTGTATCCCAAGGAGGCCGACCGGATCGATCCCGGCCGGGCGGTGCTGCGCATCCTGCTCGCGATCGGCATGCTCGTCGGGGCTGCCTGGGTCGTGTGGTTCGTGATCACGCTGGTCCTGAACTTCGGGCCCGGCTGAGCCGGACCGGCTGCGCCCGCCGGCTCAGGCCGCGGGCGTGCCCGCCGTGCGATCGGTGTCCCCGACACCCGGTTCCGCCTGTCCGGCGGCGCCGGTCTCGTCGGCGTCCTCTGCCCGAAGCCGCCGGTTGTCGTACCGCAGGCGCACTGTCGTCGTCACCGTCCAGCACGCGGTCACCGCCGCGATGGCGAAGGCGGTGCCGCCCACGACATCGGTCGGATAGTGATAGCCGCGCCCGACCATGCCCACCGCCACGGCCGCCAGCGCGAGCGCGGCGAGCACGCCGATGACGATGCGCCAACACACGGTGGCGGCGACGAGCAGCACACCCGTCGCGATGGCGACGAATTGGACGGTGTGCCCGCTCGGATAGGCGAGGTAGTGCTGTAAATGCCTGTCCCACAGCGGTTTCAGCGCCCAGGTGTTGACCGCGACCACCAGCTCGGGGACGACCACGAGAAAGCCGGCACCCCACCAGTCGCGCCGCCGGAGGCAGTAGAGCACGCCGATCAGCAACAGCGGCAACACGATATAGGCGTTGCTCGGCACCACCAGCGCGTCGTAGACACCCCGATGCGCGTCCAGGCCCTCGTGCACCTCGTCACCGATCGCGCTGTCGAACGTGGTCGGTCCCCCGCCGGCGGGGAAGCTGAGGGGGACCGTCACGGTGATCAGCAGGCCGATCAGGGTGACGGCGGCGGCAACGAGACGCGCTCGATATCGAGCGACCGGCGGTGGAGCGGACACCTGTCGACCATAGCCGCGTCCGGCTACTGCCCCACCCTCACCGGCCGCCGATATCGAGCACGGCTTCACGCGCCCTGGTGCACGCTCGCGTCGTCGAGCATCGCCGCGCGCAGCATGGCCTCGGGCACGCCGAGCGCCTCGACCAGGGTGGCCGACTCCGGGCGCAACCGGTCCACGAGTTCGTTGACACCGCGGCGCACCGACTTGGCCCGATCCACCGACATGAAGCGGTGCATGATGTACCAGGCCTGATTCTGTTCGATGGTGGAGTACACGAACAGATCGCAGACCGTGTCGGCCAGCGCTCGCGCCTCCGGATCCTCGATATCGGCGATGCCCTCGATGAACGCCTCCAGCACCAGCCGGTCGATATGCGCCTCACCGGCGGCGAGGATGTGGTCCTGCGCGTTGTTGAACGCCTCGAACGGGCCGGTCTCCTCGGCCCGCGCGCGCAGCCGGTGCGCGGCGGTACGAGTCAGATAGTCCTCCCGGTCGGCGAACAACTGCAGCTGCACCGAACGCCGGGCCAGATCGCCCTCGTCGACGCCGTCGTCGGAGCGGTCGCGCAGACGCTGGATGAGCTGGCGCACACCCGAGGTCTCGCGCACCACGTCGCGGGCCATGGTGGCCGCGAACTTCACCCAGCCCAGAGCGTCGAGATCACGCACCTCGTCGGAGTAGGCGGTGAGCAGTTCCTTGGCCACCAGCTGGGTCAAGACCACGTTGTCACCTTCGAAGGTGGTGAACACGTCGGTGTCGGCCTTCAGGGTGACCAGCCGGTTCTCGGTGAGATAGCCTGCGCCGCCGCAGCATTCGCGGCATTCCTGGATGGATCGGGTGGCGTGACGGGTCTGCGCGACCTTCAGGCCGGCGGCCCGCTTCTCCAGCGCGCGCTGCGCTTCCGGGTCCAGATTCTGCCCGGTCTGCACCAGGTGCATGCGACGCACCAGATCGTTCTGGGCGAACGACAGCGCGAACGCGCGCGCCACATGCGGAAAAAGCCGGCGCTGATGGCTGCGATAGTCCAGCAGCAGGGTCTCGCTGCCGTCGTCCGGATCGGAGAACTGGCGGCGCTTGTCGCCGTAGCGCAGCGCGATACTCAACGCCACCCGCGCACCGGCGGCGGCCGCGCCACCGACACTGACCCGCCCGCGCACCAGCGTGCCCAGGGTGGTGAAGAACCGGCGGCTCGGGTTCTCGATATCGGAGCGGTAGGTCCCGTCGGCGTCGACGTCGGCGTAGCGGTTGAGCAGGTTCTCCCGCGGGATCCGGACGTGGTCGAATTCGATGCGGCCGTTGTCGACGCCGGGCAGACCGCCCTTGAGACCGCAATCCGAGGTGGTCACGCCGGGCAGGTCGTTGCCCTCCTCGTCGCGGATGGGCACCAGGAAGCAGTGCACGCCCTTGCTTTCACCCCCGGTGATCAGCTGGGCGAAGACCGCCGCCATGCGGGCGTGTTCGGCGGCGCCGCCGATGTAGTCCTTACGGGCGGAGGCCGTAGGACTGTGCACCACGAATTCGCCGGTCGCCGGGTCGTAGGTGGCGGTGGTCTCCAGATTCGCCACATCGCTGCCGTGGCCGGATTCGGTCATCGCGAAACAGCCGAGCAGATCCAGCGACAGCAGTCGTTTGACGACGTCGGTGTGGCGGTCGGTGCCGAGATTTTCCACCGCGCCGCCGAACAGCCCCCACTGCACACCGGCCTTCACCCACAGCGACAGATCGGTGTAGGCAAGCATTTCCAGGCCGGTGACAGCACCGCCGGGATCGCCGGTACCCCCGTGTTCCAGGCTGAAACCTTTTTCCGCATAACCGAATTCGGCGATGAGGCGCATCTGTTCCAGCACCCGCGCACGGGCCTGGCGGTAGTCGAGATAGGGATCGCCGAACAACCGGTCGTCGACCAGCTGCCGGCGCGCCTGCTCCCTGACCTCACGCCACGGGCCGTCGAGCGCGGCCCGCAAATGGTCGGCGGTCGACTTCCCGGTCTTCGACGGTCCGGTGTTCGATGTCCCGGCCTCCGGCTGCGCGGAGTTCGATCTCACGGAATCTGCTGCTTCGGTACCCGTAGCCGTATCGGTGCCCATGGTTATCGACTGTAGCGGGAGTGCAGACACGCCGGTGATAACCAGCGGATTGCCCAGCTCGCCACTCCCGCCGGGGAGAGGGAGCTGATCCGCGTCCGCCTATCGGCGCCGACTACGGTGTGTCGTGTGACAGATGAGTTGGAGCCCGAACTCGTCCGCACGGGGCCGGAGACCCAGCCCAGTTCGTTGTGGCATCGGGCGATGGGAGCGGTAACCGATCGGCTGGTCGCGCAGCGGCGCGCCACGGTGGACTCGGTGGTCGAGGCACCGGCCCCGCTGAAGCCGATCGATCTCACCGACGACGCCGCGGTAACCGAGGTACTCGACCTGGCCGAACGGGTCGGCGAGGTAGTGCTCGCCTCGGGCACCGCCGTGACCGACACCAGCACGCAGGTCGAATTCATCGCCGCGACATACGGTTTGGCGCAATGCGATATCGACGTGACCTACAACTCGATTCGCATCTCCGCCGACCGCGGTCCGTCGCTGCCACCCGCCAGCACCATGCGGGTGGTGCAGTACCGCTCGCTGGACTTCACTCGCCTGACGGCCGTTGACCGTCTCACCCGGCGGATCCGCCGCGAGGTGGTGCCACCCCAGGAGGCGCACGCCGCGCTCGACGCGATCACCACCGCGCCGCATCCGTACAACCGGTGGATCGCCACTTTCGGCTGGTCGCTGCTAGCGGCGTCGATCGCGCTGTTGCTGGGCGGTGGCGCGCTGGTCGCGGTCGTGAGTTTCGCCACGACGTTGCTGATCGACCGCTGCAACCGCGAGCTGAACAAGCGCGGCCTGCCCTTCTTCTTCCAGAACATGATGGGCGGCATCATCGCCACCCTGCCGGCGATCCTGCTGCAAACCTTCGCCGAGGGTTTGGAAACCAATCCCAGCCTGATCGTCGCGGCCGGAATCACCGTGCTGCTCAGTGGTTTACAGCTGGTCGGTGCGGTCGAGGACGCGATCACCGGCGCACCGATCACCGCTGCGGCCCGCATGCTGGAAGTACTGGTCATGACCGGTGCGATCATCGGCGGTGTCGGTTTGGCGCTGCGCGGAGCCCAGGCCTTCGGCGCGCAGGTGCCGCCGATCGACATGTCGCCGTCCTACGACATCACCAATCTGCCGTTGAAGATCACCGCCGGTGCGGTGGCGGCGGCGGCCTTCGCCCTCGCCTGTTATGCCGAGCGCCGGGCCCTCACCGTCGCCGCCCTCAGTGGTGCCGGGATCACCGTGTGCTATCTGTTCGTGCAGCACGCCGGTTTCGGTCCGGTGATCGCCGCCGCGGTTTCGGCGACCGCGATCGGTCTCGCCGGTGGTCTGCTCGCCCGCCGTGCGGTGACGCCCCCGCTGGTCGTCGCCATCGCGGGCATCACTCCGCTGCTTCCCGGTCTCAAGGTCTACCGGGGCCTGTTCGCGCTGATCAACGACGATCTGCTGGTCGGGCTGAATCAGATGTTCGCCGCGCTCGTGGTCGGCTGTGCCCTCGGCGGCGGTATCACGCTCGGTGAGTGGTTCGCCCGGTGGCTGCGCCGCCCGCGGATACTGCGGCGGGTCACCGGGGTGCGCCCCGACGACTTCACCTGAGACCGCCGGGTCCGCGGCCCCGAGCCGGAGGATCGATGTCGCCCGGGATTCCTCAGGCCGCGAATCCGATGGAGCGGGCCAGATCGGCCAGCGTCGCATCGAACAGGGCGTCCGGATTACCCACCGGCATCGGGTAGTTGCCGAACACTTCGAGCGTGACGTGCCCGTACAGCCGCGCCCAGAACTGGATCATCAGATAGGTGACGCCCAGGTCCAGCTTCTCGGCCGGGAACTTCTGCCCCGATTCGGCGAGCACGGCGAGCAGTTCGGTCTGGAATCCGACGAGGTCTTCGCGCAGCGCGTGCGGAATCACGTCGGTCGGCGGGGTGACGATGTCGTAGGTGGTCAGCAGCCGGCCCGCGGCCTCCAGGAAGATGCGGCCGAACGGTTCGTCGAATTGCCGCATGGCGCTGGCCGAACCACCGGCCGGCGAGGCGAACACGAGCGTGAACTCGTGGGCATGGGCCAAAGCCCACTGCCGGAAACCCTTGCAGATGGCGAACAGCTGGACCATGCCGTCCTCGGGCAGCTCGGCCACCTGTTCGGCGAGCTCCTGGGCCAGGTCGGCGCAGATATCGCTGCGCAGCGCACCCACCAGATCGTCGCGCGAGGCGTAGTACCGATACAACGCGGGCGCGGTGATACCCAACTCACGCGCGATGGCGCGCAGGGTCACCGCCTCGGGACCCTGCTCCACCAGGAGCGTGCGGGCCACGCGCCGGATATCGGCGTCGCTGACCGCGGGCATCCGGCCCCGTCGTGCGGCTGTCATGCGTC
This sequence comes from Nocardia sp. MDA0666, assembly GCF_003023875.1. Taxonomy (NCBI): domain Bacteria; kingdom Bacillati; phylum Actinomycetota; class Actinomycetes; order Mycobacteriales; family Nocardiaceae; genus Nocardia; species Nocardia sp. MDA0666. The sequence continues at coordinate 176,670 of NZ_PYHT01000002.1, read as the reverse complement.
GTCCTTCGTCGTGTGCGCATCGGCCTCGACGTCACGGGTACGTCGAGGCCGGTGCGCACACTGTGTCCTGGGCCGCCGGAGACCGGGGTCGCCGAGGGCGCTGCCCCGGCGGCCGCGGCACTCACTCGTAGGCGACCTGCCAGCTCTTGATTCCGTTCAACCAGCCCGAGCGTAGCCGGACCGGCTCGGAAACCTCACGCAGGTTGGGCATCACGTCGGCAATGGCGTTGAAGATCAGATCCAGCTGCAGCCGGGCCAGGTTGGCGCCGACGCAGTAGTGGGTGCCGGTGCCACCGAATCCCACGTGCGGGTTCGGGTTTCGCATGATGTCGAATTCGAACGGCTTGTCGAAACGTTCCTCGTCGAAGTTCGCCGAGGAGTAGAACAGGCCGACCCGCTGGCCCTTCTTGATGGCCTGGCCGCCGATTTCGGTGTCCGACAGAGCGGTTCGCTGGAACGCGATCACCGGGGTCGCCCAGCGCACGATCTCGTCGGGCGCGGTGCGCGGCCGCTCGGCCTTGTAGAGCTCCCACTGCGCCGGATTGTCCACGAACGCCTTCATGCCGTGGGTGGTGGCGTTGCGGGTGGTCTCGTTACCGGCCACGGCCAGCAGGATGACGAACCACGCGAACTCCTCCGAGCCCAGCGCCTCGCCCTCGATGTCGGCGTTGAGCAGCTGGGAGACGATGTCGTCGGCCGGGCATTTGCGCTTTTCCTCGGCGAGGTTCCACGCGTAGCCCATGACCTGGGCGTTGGCCATCTTGTAGCTGTCGGCGTACTCCGGGTCGTCGTAGCCCATCATCTGGTTGGACCACTCGAACAGCTTGCCGCGATCCTCCTGCGGCACGCCGAGCAGTTCGGCGATGGCCTGCAGCGGCAGCTCACAGGCCACCTGCTGGACGAAGTCGCCACCGCCGGTCTTCTTCGCCTCGTGCACGATCCGCTCGGCGCGCTCGCGCAGCGCGGCCCGCAGACTCTCCACCGCACGCGGGGTGAAGCCGCGCGAGATGATGCGGCGCAGTTTGTCGTGCGCCGGCGGATCGGTGTTGACCAGCATGGCCCGCTGGATCTCGATCTCCTCGCGGGTGATCTCGCCGTTGAAGCGGATCACCGCGGTGTTCTCCTGCGTGGAGAAGACCTCGGAGTTCTTCGAGATCTCCTTGATGTCGTCGAGCCGGCTCACCACCCAGTAGCCGCCGTCGTCGAAGCCACTCACTCCGTTGGGCTGGTCGACCCACCACACCGGGGCGGTGCGGCGCAGTTCGGCCCATTCGGCCACGGGCAGGCGCTGCGAGAGCAGATCGGGGTCGGTGAAATCGAAATCGTGACTGATGGACGGCAGAGACGGCGCGGACACGGTACCTCCTTTGGAACACGTTCCTAGGAGTGAACCACACCACACCCGTTTTGTGAACACCTATTAGTAAATAATGTTCACGAGCTTGTTCCGGTATCCCAGCAAATCTCCGGCACCACCTCTGAACAGCACGGACCGCGTCCGGGCCGGCCTCGACGCGAGGTCTGGGCCGGCCCGGAGAGAGCGCTCAATCCAGCTGCAGTTGCGGAGAATACAGCTCCAGCCAGGTGTGCAGATCGATGATGCGGTCCAATCCGGCGCGCACGGCGCTGTCGAGGCCCGCCGGGTCGAGGGCAACCGCCCGCTGCAGCCACTGCCGGTCGATGAGCTCGAACAGCCGTGAATCACTCTCGGCGAGAACGTGTTTCGCCTGCTGCTGCAGCACCGCCGCGTAGCCCGGATCCTGCGTCGACGGATACGGGCTCTTGACCCGCTGCACGACCGATTCCGGCAGCACGTGCTCGGCCGCATGCCGCAGCAGGCTCTTCTCCCGGCCATCGAATGTCTTCAGCGACCACGGGGTGTTGTAGACGTATTCGACCAGGCGGTGGTCGCAGAACGGGACCCGCACTTCGAGGCCGACCGCCATCGACGCGCGGTCCTTGCGGTCGAGCAACGTGCGCACGAATCGGGTCAGGTGCAGGTGGCAGACGGTCCGCATCCGGTGTTCGACCTCGGATTCGCCGTCGAGGTGCTCGACTTCGGCCACCGCCGCGCTGTACTGGTCGGCCACGAACTCCTCGAGCCGCAGCCGTTCACGCAGGGCCGGGTTCAGGATCTGCCAGCGTGCGTCGCCGGTCAGGGCGCTGTTGAACGCGAGCCACGGAAAGTTGTCCGCCTTCAGCGCCACCTCGTCGTGGAACCAGCGATACCCGCCGAACACCTCATCGGCCGACTCCCCCGACAGTGCCACGGTCGACTGCTGCCGGATGGCCGCGAACAGCAGATACAGCGAGGTGTCCATATCGCCGAAACCGACGGGGATGTCGCGGGCGGTGACCACCGCGCGCCGCGCCGCCGGATCGGCCAGATCGGCCGGATTCAGCATCACGTCGCGATGGGCCGAGCGCACCAGCGCCGCCACCTCCCGCACGAATGGTGAATCCGGGGTGTCGCGCATCTCGTCGGGAACGAAGTTCTGCTCCTGGTTCGCGAAATCCACCGAGAAGGTGCGCAACTGCTCGCCGTCGCGGGCGAGCCGTGCTGCGGCCAGTCCGGTGATCGCGCTCGAGTCCAGCCCGCCCGACAGCAGCACACAGCGTGGCACATCGGAGATCAGCTGGCGATCGACAATATCGGTCAGCAGCTCCCGCACCCGCGCGACGGTCCGCTCCTGACTGTCGGTGTGCTCGACGGCATGCAGCCGCCAGTAGGTGCGGGTGCGAATTCCGTTGCGGTCCACGGTAACCAGCGTGCCGGGCAGCACCTCCTCCATGCCCTTCCACAGCGACCAGCCGGGCTGTTTGGTCATGGCGAACAGCTCGCGCAGGCCGTCGAGGTCGACCGCCTTGGCCGCGAGCGGGTTGGCGAGGATCGCCTTGGGCTCGGAGCCGAACAGCACGCCGTCGGGGGTCGGATAGTAGTAGAACGGTTTGATTCCCATCCGGTCACGCACCATGACCAGCTTCTGATGGCGCTCGTCCCAGATCGCGAAGGCGTACATGCCGTTGAGATGGTCGACGACCGACTCACCCCACTGCAGGTAGCCGTGCAGCACCACTTCGGTGTCGCTGTCGGTGTCGAAGATGTGCCCGAGAGCGCGCAGTTCGTCGCGCAATTCCCGGAAGTTGTAGGCCTCGCCCGAGTACACCATGCCGACGTCGCCCGCCGGGGTCGGCACGGTCATCGGCTGCGCGCCGCCGGGCAGGTCGATGATGGCCAGTCGCCGGTGCCCCAGTGCCGCGTGTTCACGAACGAAGGTGCCTCGCCCGTCCGGCCCGCGACAGGCCATGGTTTCGGTCATCGCGTCGATAACCCCCTGCTGCCGGGTGAGGTCGTCCGAGAACGCCACCCAGCCCGCGATTCCGCACATTCCGCCGCCTCTCCAAAATTTAGTTAGCTTAGTGAACGATGCGTAAAACCGTTGTAACACAAGGCCTCTCGGACGCGCCACCCTGCGCCCGACTTGTCCGAGCTTGTCCGAACTCGCCGCTTTCGACCGAATAGTTCTGTTCGCCCGCGGCGGGGGAACGCCCGGAAATCACCGGTTCCGCCGCACCGAACCCGCGCCGACGGAACGCGCCGCCACCCCTATCGTCACCCCGCCCCTACTTCGGCTCCCGGCCGGGTTGCCATCCGGTAGCCCATCGCGAGAACGAGAGCCGCGGGTTAACGGTCTCGACGTCGGCGACCGCCATCACCGAATTCAGCGCAAGGAAGTCGAAATGCTCTGTCGACGGTGCGATTACCACTTCGGCACCGGCCGCGCGGACCTGATCGGCGAGCGGTATCCGACTCGCCTCCGGCACCCACACCGGCCGATAGCCCAGCCGCTCCGCCAGCCGCCGCACCTGAGCGATATCCCAGTCGAGACACGGCGACTCCGGATGCACCCAGCCCAGCGCGACCGGGAGCACATCTTTCACGACCACCTGGTCGGAAACCACGGCCCCCAGCGGCTACTACAAGGGCGCACGGTATTTCGGGGCGATCCAGCTGCTGTCGGAACTCACCGCCACCCGGCTGGCAGGCAAGTGGGTGGGCTTCGGCAAGAACTTCGACGTGAACGTCGGGCCGTGGGAGCTGGTCCTGCAGGACCGATCGACATCGAAAGCCACGATCGAGAAGTTCGACCGCCCGCCCCAAAGCGATTGATCTGCAAGGGTTCTGCCGCGCCACGGCATCGCATGCTCGAGCGGGAAGACCGCGCTCACGAGCGATCCATGTCCACCGCCGGGGCGGCGCGCCGATCGACACAGGACACGGCCGGAGGCGGTCGTGCTGAACTTTTCGTGCAAACCTCCGCGAAAATAGCGGAAAACTCGCAAAGTCTATGAGGTTTGCACGATTTGTTCACCCGTCCGCCGTCGGCGACAAAAGGGCAGTTCGTCGGCGGCCGCCGTCGCCGTGCGCACAGCCGCGTGGGTTTCTCGTCCGAAAGTTTGATTCCGTCGCGCTCTCGGGCCGGTATCGTCGGAGGCGAAGTTAGGTTACCCATACTTGCAGTCCTACGAAGCGAGGAAATCTCCGATCATGCCGGACGCCACCTCTACCGAGCAGCCCGTGCCGTTCTCCGCGCAGATCCGCTCCGCCACCGCCGAACAGCACGAGCGCGCCGAGAATTCCACCTTCATGAGCGACATGCTGGGCGGCGCTCTGGACGTCAATGCCTTCTATCGCTACACCGGCCAGCTCTGGCACATCTACCAGGCACTCGAGGCGCACTGGGACGTGCTCGCCGACGATCCGGTCGCCGGTCCGTTCATCCGGCCCGAACTCGCGCGCCTGGCCCATCTCGAGGACGATCTGGCACATCTGGGCGGGCCGCAGTGGCGCGACGACATCACCGCCCTGCCCGCCACCGCCGAGTACGCCGCCCGGATCACCGAGTGTGCGCTGCACTGGCCCGCGGGGTACGTGGCCCACCACTACACCCGCTATCTGGGCGATCTGTCGGGCGGTCAGGTCATTCGCGGCACCGCGGCGAAGCTGTGGCAGCTGCCCAAGCGGGGCGACGGTGTGCGCTTCTACGTCTTCGATCAGATCGCGAATCCGGCCGCCTTCAAGCGCGGCTACCGCACCCTGCTCGACGAACTGGCCGTTGACGATCTGGAGAAGCAGCGGGTGCTCGGCGAGTGCCGGCGCGCCTTCGATCTGAACAGTGCCGTATTCGCCGATCTGGCAAGCGAATTCCCGGTCCGCCGCGAGGGCTGAACCCACCCCCGGCGTTCCTGGACAGCCGACCGGAAGGTTGCTAGTCGGTAGCCAGATGCGTCTCCGAGTTACATCAAAATCGTTGTTACACATACCGATCGGCGCTCCCACGTGGTGACCAGTCCCACACCACAGGGGGGCGCCGTTTGGTTGCGGGCACAAGTCGCCGCCAGCTAAAGTTACTCACCAGTTAGGCACGCAGGGGTTCCTACAGCGCCCTCGATTCTGATAGAGGCCGCTTCGTTCAGTCCGCATCCACCGACGCATGTCGGACGAACAACGTTGTGCGACAACATGTTCGACATGCAAGGAGGGGTAGTGGCTACCTATATCGTGACCGGTGGGACGGGTTTTCTGGGACGGCGCGTGGTGGAAGGACTCCTCTCCGCCGATACCGACGCCGTGGTGCACGTGCTCGTCCGTGAGGCCTCGGCGGCCAAACTGGCCGAGCTCGCGACCCGATGGAATGCCACCGACCGAGTGTTTCCGCTGGTCGGAGACCTGACGGCCGAGGGTCTGGGGCTGGTGGACGAACCGCCGGCCGCGCAGCACGTGGTACATCTGGGCGCGGTCTACGACATGACCGCCGATGAGGAATCCGCCTATGCGGCGAACGTGAACGGCACTCGCGCGGTGATCGCGCTCGCGACCGAACTGGGTGCGATGCTCCACCACGTCTCGTCGGTGGCAGTGGCCGGTGACCATCGCGGAAAATTCTTCGAAGACGATTTCGACCTCGGCCAGAACCTCGAATCTCCTTATCACCGAACGAAATTCGCCGCCGAGCGCCTGGTTCGCGAGAGCACGGGACTGCGCTGGCGGGTGTATCGCCCGGCGATCGTCGTCGGCGATTCGCGCACCGGTGAGATGGACAAGATCGACGGTCCGTACTACTTCTTCCCCGCCATCGCGCGGCTGGCCGCACTGCCGGGCGGTCTGCCGCTGCCGCTGCCGGATCTGGGCGCGACCAATATCGTCCCGGTCGACTACGTCGCCCAGGCGATGGTCGAACTGATCGGCCGCCCGGGTCTGAACAAGCGCACCTTCCACCTGGTCAATCCGCGTCCGCAGCCGTTCACCGAGATCTACAGCGCGCTCTCGCGGGCCGCCGGCGCACCCGGTGGCGTGGGCCCGGTTCCGGGCAGTCATACCGCACTGGCGACGCTGAACCGCCTGCCCGGTGTCACCGCGGCGCGTGATTTCCTGTTGAGCCAGTTCGGTATTCCCGCCGAGGTCGCCCCGCACACGTCGTTCGCGTCGGAATTCGTCTCCGATTCCACCCGGGCGCTGCTGCGCCGCATCGACCTCGAGGTCCCCGCCTTCGACACCTACGCCGAGAATCTGTGGCGGTACTGGCGCGCACATCTGGATCCCGACCGGGCACGCCGGCACGGCGGCGGCGACCGGCTGCGCGGCCGGATCGTGCTCATCACCGGCGCCTCCTCCGGTATCGGCCTGGCGACCGCGCATGCGGTGGCGCGCCGCGGTGCGACGGTGCTGATGGTGGCGCGCGGGATCGACGAACTCGAGGCGGCGGCGGCCCAGGTGCGCGAACAGGGCGGCGACGCCTACAGCTATTCGTGCGACATCACCGACGAGAAGGCCGTCGAGCTGCTGGTCAAGCAGGTGCTCGCCGACCATCACCACGTCGACTACGCGGTGAACAACGCCGGACGTTCCATCCGTCGCTCCGTGCTGAACTCCACCGATCGCATGCACGATTTCGAGCGGACCATGGCCGTCAACTACTTCGGCGCGGTGCGGCTGATCCTGGCCCTGCTGCCGGCCATGCGGGAACGCCGCTTCGGCCACGTCGTCAACATCTCCTCGATCGCGGTGCAGACCAAACAGCCGCGTTTCGCCGCCTACGTGGCGAGCAAATCGGCGCTGGACACCTTCAGCGAGATCGCGGCGGTCGAGAACGCCGACGCCGGCATCACCTTCACCTCGGTGCGGATGCCGCTGGTGCGCACCCCGATGATCGCGCCGACCGAGATGTACCGATCACTGCCGGTGCACAGCCCCGAACAGGCGGCGGCGATCGTGGTGCGCGCCCTCGAGGAGCGCCCCGCGCGCATCGACACACCGATCGGCACCTTCGCCCAGGTCATCGACACGGTGATGCCCTCGGTGAAGAAAGCCATTCTGCACCAGGGCTTCCGGCGGACCGGCGAATCCGCCGCGGCCCGCCACGGCCGCACCGCACCGAGCGACACGACCGAGACCGGCGGCCGCAGCCCGCTGCTGGCGCTCGCACCGGTGGTGCAGCCACTGATGGGCTTGCCCACCCCCGCGGCTCGGATCATCAACCGGCTGCCCGGCCTGCACTGGTGAATCCGCACCTACCACCGGACCCGGTGTCCGGTGGTAGGTTTCGCCGGTGAAACGCAGGCTTCTGCTCGGCGGCGCGCTCGTTCTCGTCCTCGCGGCGGTGCTTTCGGCCGGCACCTACGTCCTGATGAATTCGCGCACCTTCCAGGTCGCCGGCCGCTTGGTCCACCGCATCGACACCACCGAAAAGGTCGTCGCGCTGACCATCGACGACGGCCCCACCGATGCCACCCCGGCGATCCTGGAAACACTTGCCGCCGAACACATTCCGGCCACTTTCTATCTAGTCGGCCGTGACCTGGCCGCCCATCGCGACTACGGCGCGCAGATCGCGGCCGCCGGGCACGAACTCGGCAATCACAGCTACACCCATCGACGGCTCGTATTCGTCACTCCCGCCGCGGTCCGCGACGAGGTCGAACGCACCGATGCCGAAATCGAGCGCACCGGATACCACGGGCCGGCGACCTTCCGCCCGCCGTACGGCAAGAAGCTGGTCGCGCTGCCCTGGTATCTGTCCCAAAACGATCGCACCACCGTGATGTGGGATGTCGAATCCGATTCCACCGGTGGCGCGAGCACCGATGCCATAGTCTCGGACACGGTGAACCGCGCCCGGCCGGGATCGATCATCTTGTTACATGCGATGTACCAACCGGCCGCAGCGGCGGCGATTCCGCGCATTGTCGCGGAACTCCGTTCGCGCGGTTACGGTTTCGTGACCGTCTCGCAACTGATCGCTGGCACGAAACCCACCGGAATGTGACCGAACTCCCCGGCCGTTTCGGCCAAAACTAGAACGTGTTCTAATAGTCTAGAGGTATGGAGCGATTGACCGGGCTGGATGCCAGCTTTCTGTACCTGGAGACCGACACCCAACTGCTGCACGTGTGCGCGCTGCTGATTCTCGACCCGCCCGCCGACGGGACGAACTACGAATTCACCGCACTGAAGGAGGAACTGGGCCGCCGCCTGCACCTGATCCCCTCCATGCGCCGCCGCGTCCATCGGGTCCCGTTCGACCTCGACCACCCGGTCTGGGTCACCGATACCGGCTTCGACCTCGACCGGCACGTCCGCCGCCTCGGGCTGCCCTCCCCCGGCGGCCCGAAGGAACTGGCCGAACTCGTCGGCGACATCGCCGCGCAACCGATGGACCGCGACCGGCCGCTGTGGGAGATGTGGGTGATCGAGGGCCTGGCCGACGACAAGGTCGCCGTGGTCTCGAAATACCATCACGCCGCCGTCGACGGCGTCACCGGCGCCAACATGATGGCGTATCTATGCGACGCCGAACCGGGTGTGCGCTACCCCGATCCGCCGGCCGAGAACCACACGGAGTCCGACGAGCCCAACGATCTCGCCCTCGCCGCTGAGGGACTGGTGCGGATGCCGGCGAAACTCGGCGTGGTGGGCATGGTGCCGAAGACACTGGGCAAGCTGGGCGGGATGGTGCAGCGCCGGCGTGCCGACAAACAGGGCATGGCCTTGCCGTTCACCGCGCCCCGTACGCCGTTCAACCGCACCATCACCCGTCATCGCAGCGTCGCCTTCACCACCGCCCCGCTCGCCGACATCAAAGAGATCCGGGCGGCGTTCGATGTGAAGATCAACGACGTGGTCCTCACCGTCATCGCGGGGGCACTTCGGCAATATCTGAGCGAACACGACGAACTGCCGGACACCTCACTGATCGCCTCGGTACCCGTCTCCACCCACGAGACCTCACGGCACGAACGCGGCGTCAACAAGGTGTCGACCCTGTTCGCGCAGCTCTACACCGACGTCGAGGATCCGGTGGAACGGCTGCGGCTCATCGCGGAGGCCAACGTCGGCGCGAAAGAGGAACACGAGGTTCTGGGCGCGGACTTCCTGCAGGACTGGGCCGAGTACGCCCCGCCGAACACCTTCCGGATCGCGGTGCGCGCCTATTCGTCGTTCAAACTCGCCGAACGCCATCCGGTGGTGCACAACCTGGTGATCTCCAATGTGCCCGGACCACAGCAGCCGCTGTACTTCCTCGGCCACCGCATCGACTCGCTGTTCCCGTTCGGCCCGGTGTTCCACGGCGCAGGACTCAACGTCACGGTGCTGTCGGCCAACGGCGACCTCGATTTCGGTTTCATCGCCTGCCGTGAGCTGGTCCCCGATCCGGACCGGATGGCCGACGCCGTCCACGACAGCATCTCAGCGCTCCTGAAGGCGGCACACGCCCAGCGCTGAGCGCGTCAGCTCTCCCGCCGAGCGGCCACCGCCGCGCAGGCCTCGAGGAGTACAGGGACAAAGGCGTCCGCCTCGAGTACACAGGCCGCATGTCCGGCCGGGACGAGGAAAATCTCCGCTCCGGCAATCATCTTCGCCATTTCCAGCTGCCGGTAGACCGGCAGCGCGTGGTCGTGTGTCGTGATCACCACGCCCGTGGGCACATCCAGGCTCGACAGCCACGGCGAGGAATCGAAGCGCCCCAGTTCGGCGATCGCCTGAGTCATCGCCCACCCGCTGGTGGTGCGCAGCTCGGCCAGCGCCCACCGATCCATTCGCCCTGTCTCCCAGGATATTTCGGGCATATGCGGCAGCTTGGTCGCAGCCTCCGCCACTCGGCGACCGGCCGTCTCGGTCATCACCCCGGCCACCAGCGCCATACCGCCGTGGAACAGCCGCTCACGCCATTTCTCCCGGAATCGGTAGGTCGTCGCGCACAGCACCAGGCCGCCGACGAGGTCCGGCCGCCGGTGCGCCACCGATTGGGCGACGATACCGCCCATGGAGTACCCGGCCAGGATCGGCCGCTCCACGCCGGTCATCTCCGCCACCGCGACGACGTCGTCGGCGAGGTCGTTCAGATCGAAACGCGGCGAACGGATTCCGTGCCCGTGCCAGCGCTGGTCGAACAGCAACACCCGATAGTGTTCGGACAACTCCGCCAGAGCCGGGAACCAGTTCAGCATCGCGGTGGTCACCAGGCCGTGCAACAGGATCACCGTCGGCGCGCCCTCGGGCCCGGGAATATCGACCAGATAGGTCCGCCCGCGCCCGGGCAGATCCACCATCCGGCCCGCCGGCACCGAGTTCGTGCGCGATACGCGGGTGCCGAATCGCCCGCCGGCCGCCCCGCGACCATTGCCCGCCGTCTGCCGCTCTGCCGCCATCGCATCCTCCCGCATCGCCGGCCCGGTCATGAATTAGAACACGTTCCAATTCGATGGTACCGGGTCCCGGCGCCGTCACCGGGCTCCGGGAAGCAACACCGCCGCACCGGCGAACCGGCCGTGTGCCAGATCGGCCAGGGCCCGGTCGGCGGATTCGAGCGGATAGGGGTTGATGCGAACCTGCATCCGGTGCTGAGCGCAGAACTCCAGGAACTCGCGTCCGTCCGCCCGCGTATTGGCCGTGACCGAACGAATCTCGCGCTCCTGGAACAGATGGCGCTGATAGTTCAGCACCGGGATGTCCGTGAGGTGGATTCCCGCGATCGACAGCACACCACCGCGATCCAGCCCCGCCAGCGCGGGCAGGACGAGATCACCGACCGGCGCGAACAGGATCGCCGAATCCAGCGGCACCGGCGGCGGATCGGCCGCCCCCTGCGCCGACGCGGCGCCCAGCGCCAGCGCCAGCTCCCGCGCGGCGGCGTCGCGGGTCATCACATGCACCTCGGCGCCCTGAGCCAGGGCGACCTGCGCCGCCAGATGCGCACTGCCGCCGAACCCGTAGATGCCGAGCCGTCCCCCCTTCGGCAGCGACGCCCGCCGCAGCGCCCGGTAGCCGATGATGCCGGCACAGAGCAGCGGGGCCAACTCCGCATCGGCGTATCCGGAGGGCAGCGGATACACGTAATCGGCAGGCGCCGTGGCATATTCGGCATAACCACCGTCGGCGTCCCATCCGGTGTACTGCGAATTGGGGCACAGATTCTCCGCGCCGCGCCGGCAGTACAGGCACACCCCGCACGTGCTGCGCAACCACGCGATACCGACCCGGTCACCGGGCGCGACGGCCATCGCTCCCTCACCCACCGCGACCACTTCCCCGACGACCTCGTGGCCGGGCACCACCCGCTGCCGATGCACCGCCAGATCCCCCTCCGCGACATGCAGATCGGTGCGGCACACCCCGCAGGCCAGCACCCGCACCAGCACCTCGCCCGCGGCCGGCTCCGGAATCGGGATCCGGGTGCGGACCGGCGGGGATTCGTCGATCGGGCCTGGCCGCACCACCTGCCAGACGGCCATCGTCGCAGGATTCATCGCACTCCTTCCGACACCGGAACGCCCGCGCCGCGGCGGGAAGATCGATGGTAGTCCCGCACACCGACGAACCCGGCGTATCCGGCTGCCGAGGCGGTCACGACCACCGGAACGCGGCGTTGATAGCGTCGCTGCGTGCCCGCGCCGTCGACCGCCTTCACCCTGCCCATCGGGCGGGTGCACGCGATCGTCGACCTCGCGCGCCGGCGCGGCTGGGACACCGGGGAACTGCTCGCCGAAGCCGGGATCGCGCCGCAACTGCTGGATCAGGGACGCGCCCGCGTCACCGTCGGACAAGCCGTGCACCTGGTGCAGCAACTGTGGCGCAGCACCGACGACGAACTACTCGGACTGGGCGGCCATCCGATGCCGCGCGGCACCTTCCGTCTGGTGTGCTTCGCCCTGCTCGGTTCCCGCGATATCGCCGCCGCGCTGCACCGGTTCCGGATGTTCCAGAAGGCCCTGCCCGGATTCCCGCCGCTGCGCTTGAGCACCGACGCCGACGAAGCGCGAATCGCGTTCGACCTCAGCGATATCCGCCATCCGCACGGCCTGATCATCGACACCATGCTGATGGTCGTCTACCGCTTCCTGGACTGGTCGGTCGGCGGCTCGCTGCGACTGCTGCGCGTCGAAGTCCCCTATCCGCCCAACGATCTCGACGACTACGACCTGATCTTCGGTGCGCCGGTACGCTTTTCGGCACCCGATCCGGCCCTGGTCCTCGATGCCGCCGTCCTCACCGCACCCCTCGTGCGCGACGAGGACGATCTGCTGCGCTTCCTGCGTAACGCACCCGAGGCCGTGATCGGCCGCGGTGACGATGCGGTGTCCACCGCGGCGCAGGTACGCCGGATCCTGGAACGCGGCGGACCACGACACTGGCCCGGCGTCGAGCAGATCGCCGCCGAACTGGCCGTCAGTCCCGCGACACTGCGCCGCAAACTGAGCGACGAACACACCTCACCCAGTCGCATCCGCGAGCAGATCCTGCGCGATGCCGCGATCGCGGCCCTGGTGCGCGGCGAGACGGTGACGGCGGTCTCGCGACGGCTCGGCTTCTCCGAACCCAGCGCCTTCTCCCGCGCGTTCCGCCGCTGGACCGGCAGCTCCCCCGGCTCCTATCGCGGCCCCGCCGCCGCACCCTGAGCGATCCGGTCACAAGATCGAGCGCTGCGGTCATTGGCTGCCGCGCGGCACGCTCCTACCTTGGCGAACGAACACTGTTTTCGACCAGAGGAGTTCCCCCGTGCCGGTGCATCGGTCCCCGTGGATGGACGAAGATCTCGACGCGCTCACCGATTTGGCGCGCCGATTCTTCGAGAAGGAATGCGCACCGAACGAGGATCGGTGGGGTCGCCAGCATCACGTGGACCGCGAAATCTGGAATCGCGCAGGCGAATTGGGCCTGCTGTGCATCTCCATCCCCGAGGAGTACGGCGGTGGCGGCGGCACCTTCGCCCACGAGGCCGTGATCGCGATCGAGCAGACCCGGGCCATGGCGCCCAGCCTCGGCAACCCGGTGCATTCCACGATCGTCGCGCACTACATCAACGCCTACGGTACCGAGGAACAGAAACAGGCGTGGCTGCCGAAGATGGCCTCCGGCGAGATCGTCGCCGCCATCGCCATGACCGAACCGGGCACCGGCTCCGACCTGCAGGGCATCCGCACCAGGGCCGTCGCCGACGGTGACCACTACGTCATCAACGGCGCCAAGACCTTCATCTCCAACGGCCTGCTCGCCGACCTGGTGATCGTCGCCGCCAAGACCTCCGAAGGCAAGGGCGCGGAATCGGTTTCGCTGATCGCCGTCGAAACCGACCGCGACGGCTTCCGGCGCGGCCGCAACCTCGAGAAGGTCGGCCAGCACGGCCAGGACACCTGCGAACTGTTCTTCGACGGCGTGCGCGTCCCGAAGACCAACCTCCTCGGCGCCTCCGAAGGCACCGGCTTCATCCAGCTCATGCAGCAACTCCCCCAGGAACGTCTCATCCTGGCCGTCGCCGCCGCGGCAGCGATCGAGAAGACCGTCGAGATGACCGTCGCCTACACCAAGGAACGCCAGGCCTTCGGCAAACCCATCTTCAACTTCCAGAACACCCAGTTCACCCTCGCCGAATGCGACACCATCGCCTCGGTCGCCTGGGCCTTCCTCGACGACTGCGTCGCCAAACACCTCCGCAGCCAACTCGACATCCCCACCGCTGCCAAAGCGAAATGGTGGCTGACCGAACAACAATGCCGCGTCGCCGACGAATGCCTGCAGTTGTTCGGCGGGTACGGATATATGGCGGAATATCCGATCTCGCGTGTGTTCACGGATGCGCGGATCCAGAAGATCTACGGCGGGACGAACGAGATCATGAAACTCATTATCGGGCGTAGCTTGTAGATCGCCTGGTGAGGGCGCGTTTCGCAAATGATTCAGACCGACAACTCCTGAGATAGGACTCGGTGGGCGGGCAATCGCCTCGCCCACCGAAGCAATCACATCTTGCCGTTGCCGCACAGTCAGGACTTGGCAGCTGCGCGCCCTGCGCGGCGTCCGAAGAAGCTCCCGTCGCCGAGTGAAGCACCGCTGGCATAGCCGCCGGCGCAGATGCCCGAGGTGCACCGCCCGGCAGCGAACAGACCCGGGATGGGGTCACCGGAGACATGAAGCACTCGGGAGTCGAGGTCGGTCTTCAGCCCGCCGAGGGTGAAACCACCGGTGCGGTTGCGCAGGTCGTAAGCCGCCAGAGGCGTTCCGATCGGCTTGACCCACTCGGGCTTCTTGCCGAGCAGCGGGTCGCTGCCGTCCTCGGCATGGTGGTTGTAGACCTCCACGGTTGCCTGCAGCACCCCCGCGGGAAATCCGATTTCGGATTCCAGCTCTTCGACGGATTCCGCTACCCAGGTGGGCGGCTGGCTCCGCATCGCGGCTGCTGAAGAGACCGTGTTCTGGGCTTCCTCCAGAGCAGACTCATCGATGATCAGGAACGCCTCGTTGCTCTGGCGGATCAGGGTCGCCTGCCCGATATGGCTCGGGTACGAGTCCTCGGGGATGTAGCGCTGTCCGCGCCCGTTGACGAGGATTCCCCGAACCATCACCTGAGGATCGGCGAAAATGGCAACCTCGATGGCGTCCATGTGGGCCAGCTGGGCGCCGAGCGCCTGAGCGACGCGGATACCGATGCCATCGTGCTCTTCGATGGCAGCCGCGGGCCTGTTGATCAGCAGCGGGGTGTATGCCTCGATCATGTCCTGGTTGTACGCGAAACTACCGGTGGCCAGCACGACACCCTTGCGCGCACGGACGTGCACCAGCTTCCCGTAGCGTTTGGCGACCACACCCACGACCCCGCCGGCCTCGTCGACGATCAAACGCTGCAGACGCAGATCGTATTCGGCGCGCACACCCAAAGACTCGGCCATTTCGGTGAGCGGCTTCATCAGCATGTAACCGCCGCCCTTGTCCCCGGCGTGCTTATCCGCCATCTGTGGGAGGTGTCCACGCGGTGCCGGGATAGCGATGGTGTTGTACGGCGCGGCGTTCTCGCCGCCGGAGTACATCAGGCCCTGATCGGCAGGCGGCTCCCAGCCCGGTTCGCCCCAGAACTCCTTTTTGAAGGGGACACCCTGGGCGACAAGCCAATCGAAGTGCTCGACGCTGCCCTGGCAGTAATCATGGATCTTCGCCTCGTCGACACCCGGCCCGAGCGCGGCCGTCATGTACTTCTCCATATTCTCGGGGGTGTCCTCGAAGCCGAGAGTCTTCTGCAACGCAGTGCCTCCGCCGAGATAGATGAATCCACCCGAGAGCGCTGCCGCACCACCCCAGCCACCGGTGCGCTCCAGCACCAAGACGTCCGCGCCGGTGCGCGCTGCCTCGATCGCCGCACTCGCACCGGCGACGCCGTATCCGACGACGACCACGTCGGCCTCGTAATCCCATTCGGCAATCGCAGCAGCGTGCTCGGGGCGAACACTCCCGATGTCCGACATTGTTCTCTCCTCTTCATTGAGGCCGGCGATGCATTCCGCGTGTTACGACGACGAACTCGCCGCTGATCGGCGACGCCGAGAAATCCGGTGCAGCCTCGTCAACTGGGCAGTTGTCGATGGCCGCAGTGCGTCCGCGCACGAGAGGGATGACGGTCCGGTACGAGTACGCGGAACGCCGATCGGACTTCGGCCGGGTCCGCACGAACACGCGCAGTGAGTCACCCGCTCCTGTCTTCAGCAACTCGATCGCGCCCAGTATCGTCGGCGGCGAATCCGAGGAAGGCCGAGGATCCCGCTCAGCGAGAAGAAATCCCGTGACGTTCGCGTGCGACGGTGCCGCGCAGATAGCCCTCGACCCCAAAAGAGTTCACGCTGCGACGGTTTCACTGCGAACCGCACCGACGATGGACATGTTGAGTACGCGGCCGCATAAAGCAGATCCAGCAGGTACGGATCGGGTGTTTGTATCAATTCACCACAGCTGGCGATCCGCGCTCACCCAAGGCGCCGGAGTCACGTCGTCTCGCGTCCTACAACGTCGAAATTCGGTGTGACACTTGCTGCAAAGGACTCTCCTTCGATCGAATCGTCACCCGCGCGTTGGCCGGGCCCGCAACGCATCGTCATTCGATCCACCTGCTCAGTTTGTCGACTACGCACGCCGGCTTCGCTGATCCTTCGATTTCCACAGTGACTCGAATAGTGGACTGGACGCCTCCTGGTACATCAGTGCACGCCAGGATTTCGCCGCTACCGCGTACGCGCGACCCCGCCGGCACCGGAGCCGGGAACCGGACGCGGTCGGCACCGTAGTTCACGCCCATGGACACGTTCTGCACGCTGATCAGTTGCGGCAGAAACAGATTGCACAGCGCCAGCGTGAGATAACCGTGCGCGATCGTCGACCCGAACGGTGAGCTTTTCGCGCGCTCGACGTCGACGTGAATCCACTGATGATCGCCTGTCACGTCAGCGAAGCCGTCGATGCGCTGCTGATCGATCATGATCCAATCCGTAGGCCCGAGTACGGCGCCGACCGCACCGCGCAAGCCTCCCGGGCCGTCGACCACCAGCGGTCCTGCATCGGGCTTGGGTGGCGCCGCCGCCGGGGCGGGGGTCCTCTGGACGACACTCATCGGCAACCTTCCTTCTTGTCCATCATTCGACTCTCAGGCGAACGGCGGAGCCGCCGATCGAGCGGCCGCTCACCGCACGGTGTTGCGAGCAGCGATATCCGTGTCCGGTTCGGGCACAGCGAGATCCATTCCGCGAGTCTCGCTGATCCGCTAGATCGACACGACGGCCGACCCGGTCCGACAAGCGCCGAGAACACAGGCGCAACGATCAGCGAGGCGAAGTTGCCGCGCCGTCCGGGGGTACTGCGTTCACGGCTGGGAGACAGGGATGTCGAGCGGCGCCTCGGCCGGATACTCCTGCGGCGCCATCGCATAGGTATCGGTGAGCAGCGCGATGAAGGCCGGGTCGGTGAGCGGGTCCGTCGGCTCGCTGTAGGCGATCCCACGGGCCCGCAGATCCGCAAACAGCATGTCGAACACGGTCTCCAGGGACAGATCGTCGGTGTGGTCGAGGTACTGGTTCACCTCGGCCGCATCGTCGAAAACCAACGCTGTGTAGTGGAACAGCGTGCGGGACTGCTCATCTCCGTAACGAGCGATCTGCGTGTCACCGTTGCGGATCACCCACTCGTCGTTGTCTCGGTGCAGCAGGGAGTGCATCTCGAGCCCTGGAGCATCGCGACGATCGCGGGGTCCGTTCCCCTCACGCCGGTGATACATGCGCGAATTATCGGTGAGGATCGCGGTGTTCCGGAACGGTGCCCGGAACCGGGACGGTGCGCGGTCCGGCCCTTCCGGCCAGTACGTGAATCCGCCGTCGATATCGGAGTCGTAGAAGTAGGTGATGACCTGACCGGTTTTGACTTCCCACGAATCGAACAGGCCCGACTTCGCCATGACACCCATCAACCACACCGGCGTATTGATCAGCCCGCGACCGCGCCAGCTGCGCCCGTCGAAGTGCCCGGCATCGAAACTGTGGGACGGTCCGCCCGTGTTGAACAGCATGTGATGCGCGAATCCATAACGGGCACCGTGCATGTGCTTGACCGGATCGAGCAGCTTCCGGCTGAAGTAGATGTCATGGATCGAGTCGTCCATCACAATGCCTTCCTTGGCCAGATAGCCGCGGAAGACCGGCGCCGTGAAGTCGGCCAGTCGCGCGTTCGGATTGCGGTCCTCGGCCCCCGAAATCGCCAGGTATTCCTCGGTCGAGGAGAAATGCTGGGCAAGTACCAGCTGCCAGGGGGCACCGCGACGGATGAAGCCGAACAAGGCATCGACCTCGGCGGGGGTGTACAGATCGTTGATCAGGCTCGGCGGCGCGACCGGTGTCATCGGATGCTGCTGTGTCGACGTGCCCATCGGAGTTCCTTCCATGTGTCGCTGCGCATCGGCCGGCGCGGCGAATGCGAGCCAATGGCAGGCGCGCAAGGTTTACAGGCGGTCTCAGGCCGGTTCTGCTGCGGCCGGCAGACGCTGGACCAGTTCGAGGCGATGGCCTTCGAGGTCCTCGACGAACGCGACCACGATGCCGAATTCGGGCATTTCCTTCGGCGGGACGGCCACGGTACCTCCGGCCTCTTCCGCGGCGCGGACCACTGCATCGACATCGTCCACATTGAAGCCGAGTACCGCTTCTCCCGGACGGGGTGCAGGGCGATTCAGATAGTGCAGAAGCACCAGTGCGGGATCGCCACCGTGCGCCGACGTCATGATGATCTCTTCGAGAGCGTCGTCTCCCTCGCCGGTGCGGACGCGATACTTCTCGATCATTCCGAGTACCGATGAATAGAAGCCGAACTGCGCTTCGGTGTTCTCGACGAGAATCTTGCTGAAACGGAAAACTGCTGCCTCTGCAACCATGCGACCTCCCGAATCTGTTCGCCCAGCGGACGTTACCGGCGTATTACGAAGGCACTCAGCGAAGTTCCCGCTCAGCGGAAGCGGGATCGGCCCTTATCGGACCTGCACGTTGAATTACATCGATTTCGGTGCCGCCGATTTCGACCGCGTCGAACCCTTGCTCACGGCATCGGAATCCTGCTAGCGACCCGAGCGGGCGGCTCGGCCGCCGCCGGCGTCACAGCGCCGCTTGCCCGACCTTGGCCTCGTCGAGATGTCTGATCCGTGGAATCACCGCCTGAACCGGCCCGACCACCCCGCCTTCCCCGCGACGATCCGCACGATCACCGCCTGGATCGCGGCCGGATCGCAATCAATATCCCAATCAGTGAAATCACCCCATTGAAGAATCGCTGCGCCTGAGCATGCTGAGCGCATCGGTGACCAACAAAGGAGTAACACCATCATGACTACCCTGCAGCGCTACGCCGACCGCCGCGTCCTGGTGACGGGCGCCGGTTCCGGCATCGGTCAGGCGACCGTTCTGCGCATCCTGTCCGAGGGCGGGCGGGTCGCGGCCGCGGACATCAGCGCCGACGGCCTGAAGCACACGCACACCAAGGCAGGCGACGACGCGGAGCGCCTCACCACCGTCGTCATGGACATCGGTGCCGAGGACTCGGTGAAAACCGGTGTCGCAGAGGCAGTCCGGGAGCTCGGCGGCCTCGACGCGCTGGTGAACGCGGCGGGGATTCTGCGCTCTGCCCACTTCGAGCAGACCACTGTGGCCGACTTCGAACAAGTGATCCGGATCAATCTCATCGGCACCTTCCTGGTGATCCGGGAAGCCCTGCCGGCGCTGCGCGAGGGTACGGGGCCGGCGGTGGTGAACTTCAGCTCCACCTCGGCGCAGTTCGCGCACCCGTACATGTCGGCCTACGCGGCTTCGAAGGGCGGCATCCAGGCGATGACCCACGCGCTTGCCATGGAATTCAGCAAGCAGGGCATCCGCTTCAATTCCGTGCAGCCGGGCTCGATCTCGTCGGGTATGACCGATGGCACCGGCGAAGCCAAGCAGAGCGTGGGGCCCGGCCTGCCCGCCGACGCGGATTTCGCCCTGTTCGGCAAGGCCGCTCCGATGCTGCCGCTGCCCGACGGCGCGATTTTCGCCCAGCCCGACGCAGTGGCCGCCGTGGTCGCGATGCTCGCCTCCGCCGACGCCTACTTCGTCACCGGTGCCGAACTGCGCATCGACGGCGGCTCGCACATGTGACAGTCGGGTCGGAAGCGATTCGAAAATGCTTCCGCTGAACGGGATTCCGGCTCCGGGAGCCGCCGCGGCCACCTTAGCGTTCGGCCGTGTTCAGGCCCCGGATCGGCATCCGCACCAGCGTCGTCGCGGTGGCGGCCATTCCCTGCGTATCGTTGTTGCTCGTCGCCGTAGGAGCTGCTGGCCACTTCCTGCAAACCGGCCAGCACGCCCGCGACTGGGCGGCCCAGAACGGTCGCGCACTCGAGCCGGTGGTCACCATGGTCGAAGCGATGCAACAGGAACGGCAACTGACCATGGTTGCCGCCCAGCGGGCACAGCCGGTCCCGACACTGGCGGCGGCACGCGAGCACGTCGACCACGCGCTTGCCGACCTGACGCCCATGGGCGAGGCGCTGGCCGCTATCGACCCCACCGGATTTCGCGACGTCCTCGCCAACTCCGTGACGGTACTGGAGAAGCTGCCGGCCACTCGCTCGGGCGTCGACGCGGGCACGCTGAGCGCCGGCGATGCCTACGACTACTACAACCGAGCAGTCGAGGTCATCACCACGGGATCGGCCGTCGCCGCACAGCGCGCGCCCGATACGGCCACCGCGCGAGAATTGAGCACCGGGCTGTCCATGTTTCGTGCGGTGGAGGCGATGTCGCGGGCCCACGCACTTGCCGCGGCGGCCGCGGCCCGCGGATCGACCGCCGAACAGCTGCAGCGGTTCACCAGCGAGGTCGGCTACTACCGGATCGCGCTGGATCACTTGGCGGCGCAGCTTTCCGGTCCGCAGCGAGATCGGCTGCGTGCGTTGACCGATAGCGATGACTGGCACACGACCGTCGCGGCCGAGGACGCACTGATCGCTGCCGCGCCTGGAACCAGCACCGCCGGCGACGCCACCTCGGAAGCAGCCGCACACGTAACATCCGGGCTACTCGAGCTCTGGCGGGCGCAGAACGCGGCCGCGGGAAAGTCGGCGCAAGACGCCGGCGACCGAATCTCGCACGGCTCGATCCTCGCCGCTTTCGCCGCGGTCGCCATCGCGGTGATCGCGGTCTCGGCCGCGCTCGTCGCCGCCGACCGGCTGGCACGCCGGCTGGTGCGCCTGCGCACCGACACCACCGACCTGGCCGAGCGGCGCCTGCCCGCCCTCATGAGCCGGCTGCGGCGTGGCGAGCAGGTGCAGATCGACCAGGAGGTCGTCCGGCTCGATCCGGGCGCCGACGAGATCGGGGACGTGGCCGCCGCCTTCAATCAGGCACAGTTCGCGGCCGTGTCGGCCGCTGCCGCGGAGGCCGCGACTCGCAACGGTGTCCGGGCTGTGTTCGTCAACATCGCCCATCGGAGCCAGCTGGTGGTGCACCGCCAACTCGAGGTGCTCGACCAGGCGGAACGTGAGGCCGATGATCCGAACTATCTGCAGACCCTGTTCGCACTGGACCACCTCGCGACCCGCGCCCGACGCAATGCCGAGAACCTGATCATTCTCGGCGGGGAACGACCCGCGCGGCGCTGGCGTAATCCGGTGTCGCTGTTCGACATCGTACGCAGCGCCGCGGCCGAAACCACCGACTACCAGCGCATGGACCTCACCCGGCTGCCCGATGTGCGAGTCGCCGGCCATGTTGTCGCCGACGTCGTTCATCTGCTGGCAGAACTGATGGACAACGCCACCGCGTTCTCCCCACCACAGTCGCGGGTTCGCGTCGACGGCCGTGCCGTCGATGGCTGGGTGCGCCTCTCGGTGAGCGACCAAGGGCTCGGCATGGAGCCCGCAGCGCTGGTGCAAAGCAACGAACTCCTCGCGGCGGCACCGGATTTCGGCATCGCCGCACTCACCGGTGATTTCCGCCTCGGCCTGTTCGTGGTGCCCGCCCTCGCCGGGCAGCATGGACTTTCGGTGCGGCTGACCGAATCCGAGTACGGCGGAATAAGCGCGGTCGTATCCATCCCCGCGACGTTGTTGTCCCCGTCCGAGGTCGCCGAGTAGGCGAAAAGCTACGGGTTCTCAGGCAAGCACCGCATTCGTTCCGGTCATCAAGGAGCCATCGGCCGGCCCCGACCATCCGCAGGGCGAGTCACAGGTAGCGACGACTCGGCTGTCCATACTGCCGTCGACGTACCTGGTCGCGATGATCGCCCCTCGCGCGGCGTACCCACAGTCCGGGCATTTGCCGAAGTAGTTGAGTATCTCGTGAACTCGCGCGTCGCTCACCGCGATCGGCATCGTGACCCTCCTCTGCTCACCCTCACCCATCTAGTACCGCCCCCTCGTCCTGGGACCCGAGGTGCGCGGCAGCGGCGCGCGGGGCCGACAAGCGTTGTGCCACACCGCGGTCCACCAGCTCGATCACCTGTCCGACCGGGTCGCGGTGGTACACGCATCCGGCCGGGGCGATGAGGCACAGATCATTTCCCGGGGACTAATTCCATCCAGTGAAATTCGTCCGATCATGACCGGGAACCTCGGTGTTACAACGGTTTACGCGTGGGAGTGGTCCGCGACCGCGGACATTCAGCCTGCTTCCACACAGACAGGTTTGGAGGACGGTCGAGATGACAACGGTGCACGATGAGGTACGCCGGATCGAAGCCGAAGCCGCGCCGAAGCGGTTCGCACGAGGCTGGCACTGCCTGGGGTTGAGCAAAGATTTCGCCGACGGCAGACCGCATTCGATTCAGGCGTTCGGAACGAAGCTGGTCGTCTTCCGCGGCGAGGACGGGAAACTGAACGTCCTCGACGCCTACTGCCGGCACATGGGCGGTGATTTGTCCGACGGCGAGGTCAAGGGTAATGAGATCGCTTGTCCGTTCCACGACTGGCGGTGGGGAGGGGACGGCCGCTGCAAACAGATCCCCTATGCCCGGCGGGTGCCCCCACTGGCCCGTACCCGCACCTGGACCACCCTCGAGCAGGACGGGATGCTGTTCGTCTGGAACGACCCCGAGGGCAACCCGCCGCCGGCCGAGGTCACGATCCCGCGGATAGAAGGTGCCGGCAGCGATTCCTGGACCGACTGGCACTGGTACACCACAGTCGTCCATACCAACTGCCGCGAGATCGTCGACAACGTCGTGGATATGGCCCACTTCTTCTATATCCACGGCTCGCTGCCGACCTACTTCAAAAACGTCTTCGAAGGGCATATCGCCACTCAGTACTTCGAGAGTGGCGCGCGGGCGGATCTTCCGGGCCCCGAGGGACAGCCCGCCTTGCTGGGGACGACGTCGGTCGCGTCGTATTACGGTCCCTCCTTCATGATCGACGACCTCGTCTATCACTACGAGAACGGCGACTACAAGACGGTTCTGCTCAACTGCCACTACCCGATCGACGAGAATTCGTTCGTACTGCAGTACGGAATCATCGTCGAAAAGTCCGAGGGGCTGCCCGAGGACGAGGCCATCGCGACCGCGGTGGCGCTGGGCGATTGGGTGAAGATCGGTTTCGAGCAGGATGTCGCGATCTGGAAGCGTAAGGCGCGCATCGACAATCCGCTGCTGTGCGAGGAGGACGGCCCGGTATATCAGTTGCGGCGCTGGTACCAGCAGTTCTACGTCGACGCCGCCGAGGTGGCCCCGGAAATGGTCGACCGATTCGAATTCGAACTCGACACCACCCGGCCGCTCGAGGCGTGGCAGCGGGAGGTCCAGGCGAATCTCGCCCGCGGTACCGAATCCGCCGGAGCGCCCTCATGACGCTCCCGATGGACGAGCGGCTGCGCGCGACCCCGATGCGGCCGGTGCACTGCGCCCAGTGCGGCGCCCGCGTGCTGGCACGCAAGAGCAGCCGGGCACAAACCAGCATCCAGTGGGATGCCGCGTCCGCTGCGGCCTGCGTGGAACGCCACACCGCCGAGGCGCTGTCGGGCAAGCCGCTACCGCACTGCTCGCAATTGCGTGAATCCATCTGGGCGGCAGCGCGAACCGGTGAACTACCGGTGCTCGACGAAGCGCCGCCGGGCTGAACGCACCTAGGATACGAATCCGGGCACCGTCGCGACCAACGGTGCCCGGATTCCGCACGCGTGCCGGTCACAACAGCGCAAGCGCCGAAGGTCTTCGGTACACGCCCGCATCCCGACAGCCGGTACCCGCCTTCGACTTCGACGAGTTCGCCGGTCGGCGCGTACGACGACGACACCAGTGCATCCGGAGCGGCCTTCCACACGTCGTCCTGCGCTCGCTCCTCGAACAGTGAGATCTGCCAGGGGTGTATGCCCAGCACCGACGCGACCCAGCCGGTCGACGGACAGGCACCCGCGATGGCGCGCACGGATTCGTAGAGTTCAGCCGGATTGCGCTCGAGACCGCCATAACGCTTGGGCTGCAACAGACGGAAGCGTTCTCCTGATCTCGGACGCTCCCCCGCAGCGGACACCCCGTCGTGTGGTCCCGAGCTCCGCACGCGTCCTGCTCGTGCCGTCGCGTTCGATCGTCTCGGTGCCGACGACGGTAGAACCCGCCATCGGATTCGCAACCACGAAATCTCAATCAGCGGAACAGAAATCACGGACCGATGGCAACCCGCCGCAAAACAGCTCACCGAGGGCCACTGCATTCGACGGCCCCCGGTGAGGTGGGCGGCTAGGCCGACTCGGTCGTCTCCCCTGCGGCGTGGCGTGCGGCGATGTATCCGAAGACCAGGCCCTGGCCGATCGTCGCCCCGGCGCCGGGGTAGCTGGCGCCGAAGGCGTTCGCGGCGGTGTTGCCGATCGCGTACAGCCCTTCGATCACACCGCCGTCTTCACGCAGCACGCGCGCGTCCCGGTCGGCGACGACACCGCCGCACGTGCCCAGGTCGCTGAGGATCATCTTGACCGCGTAGTACGGGGCTTTCCGCAGCGGTGCGAGATTCGGGTTCGGCGTCACGGTGGGATCGCCGTAGTAGCGGTCGTAGGCGCTGGCTCCGCGCGCGAACTCCGGATCTGTTCCGGTCTCGGCGTAGCGGTTCATATTCTGGAACGTCTCGGTGAACGCGTCCTCGGGGACCCCGATGGCCCGTGCCAGCGCCGCGGGATCGTCGGCGCGATGGGCGATACCGGCCTCGAACCAGGCCTGCGGCAGGGGCTGACGGGGAAAGTACTGTCCCGCAAGGATGTAGTTGTTGCGGTAGCGCTGATCGAAGACCAGCCACATCTGTTCGGCCGGATCTCCTCGCCGCTCCCGCGCCAGCAGCGCCTGTCCGAACGACATGTAGTCCATCGCCTCGTTCACGAAGCGCCGGCCGGTCTGGTCGACGACGAACGAGCCGGGCAGCGAGCGTTCGGCGAGCATGACCAGCGGCGCCGCGCCGGGCAGTGGCGCGAACGCGGGGAACCACCATGCCTGATCCATCAGGGCGGTCCAGGCACCGAGTTCTTGGGCCACGGTGATGGCGTCACCGGTGTTGCCCTCGGATCCCAGACTGGCGTCGTCGTCGAGCCGCGGCGACTGGAATTTGTGCCGTGCGGCCATATCGTGATCGAAGCCTCCGGCGGCCAGCACCACCCCTCGACGCGCCGTCACCGTGACCTCACGCTCACCTTGGCGCACCACCGCGCCGGCGACGCGGTCACCCTCACGGATCAGCCGGACCAGGCTGGTCTCGGTCCACACGGGAATGCCGGCCCGTAGTACGCCCGCGAACAGACCCGCTGCCAAGGCCTGCCCCCCGGCCAGATATTCGCGCCCGATCACCATGCCGCCGATACCGAGGGCCGCCCGCCGCAGAATGCGCGAGAACGCCTTGATCGGTTTGCGCGCAACAAGATTCATCCACTTGTAGTCCGCGCCGGTGACCGGCATCGGCACCGGGGCCTCCATGACGCCGGGACGCAGGCGCGGACGCTGCTCACCCAGAATCGAGGCATCGAACGGGCGGCATTCACAGGTCCGGCCTTCCGCCCGCCCGCCGGGCTCTTCCGGGTGGTAGTCCGAATAGCCCTTCGCCCAGAAGAATCGCATCGGCGTGGTCCGCTCGAGCATCTCGACCGCCGCGGCACCGGCATCGAGGAAAGCCTGCCCTCGCTCGGCAGGTGCGGTTTCACCGACGACCGACCGCAGATAGGCTCGCGCCTCGGCCAGATCAGGGTCCGAATCGGGGAGGCTGGAGTTGCCCGGAATCCAGAACGCACCACCGGACCGCGCGGTCGAACCACCCACATAAGCGGTCTTCTCGACGATCACACTCGACAGCCCCTGTTCGTGGGCCGCCAGCGCCGCGGCCATACCGGTGCCGGAACCGACGACCAGTAGGTCGACGGTCACCTCGTGGGCGGTCGTGAGCGGGGGCATCGGCTTCTTCGCCATGATTCGAAACTCCACTCTCAGGGGTGGGACGGATTTCCCCAACCTAGATTTGCGCGAACGGCAGTCGAAGCTGGTCTTCCATTCAGTGGGAGAGCCCGCGAATTCCGCTGAGCGGAAACGGGTTCTGCCGCACCGGCCGGTGCCCGGTTAGCGTCCGGGCATGAGTAATACGTGGAACAGAGAAGAACTGGAATCGGCGTTTCAGACCTGGCATGCGACGGTCACTCGCGCGGCCTCGGGCGCGGGCAGCTGGCGCGAATTCGTCGACCTGTTCACCCCCGACGCCGAATATCACGAGCAAATGGTCGGAGTTCTGAAAGGACCCGACGCCATCTGGGCCTGGGCCGAGCCGACCCTCGCGCAGTTTCCGGGTTCCGCGATGACCTCGTTTCCCGATTATTGGCATCTGATCGACGACGTCAACGGCGTGATCGTGGTGAAGCTGAACAATCTGATGCGCGATCCGGGTGACGGCTCGCAGATGGGCGCCGACAACATCAGCATTCTCACCTACGCCGGGAACGGAAAGTTCTCCAAGGAGGAGGACATCTACGATCCCGCCGAATTCGTCCGGCTCGTTCCCGAGTGGTGCCGGCGTGCCATGGAACTCGGTACTCTCAGCGAGGCCGAGCTGGCATGGTGCAAACAGGCGCTGCCCGCAGCAGAACCGGACTCCGTCTCGTAAGCGCTCAAGCCGGATGCGCCCGCGTAGTCGCGGGCTCACCCGGCGCGCGTCTCTCAGTGCAGCCGCGGGATATCGTCACCGGTCGGCAGCTGAATTCTGGATTCCGGCAGGGCGTGTTCGCGCACCGCGCGGTCGATCCGTCGGCGCAGGACATCGCAGCCGCGTTCCTGATGCCCCACACCCCGGCCCTGAGCTGCGATCACCGGGCACCGCCCGGCCTCACCGGTCCACTGAACCGACGTGTGTGCCGCACTGAACTTCTCGATCAGCACGCGTTGGCCGCACTGCTCACAGTCGAGCGGACGCATGGTCATCGCGGGGCCGCTTGCGGTGTGGCCAATACGCAGTGCGTGTCGTAGAAGATCGTCGGCATGCATTTGTTGCAGTGGATGCACAACGACTTCGTCTGGTGATCCTTCGCGATCCGGTTGATCAGATCCGGCTCGCGCAGTAGGGCGCGCGCCCTCGCGACGAATTCGAATCCCTCGGCCATCGCGGTGTCCATAGCGGACTTGTCGGTGATTCCGCCCAGCAACACGAGCGGCATCGAGACGTTCGCACGGATCTGGCGCGCCGCGTCGAGCATGAACAGATCTTCGTACGGATAGTCGTGCAGGAAGAATTTGCCCGCAACCTTCACGCCGAACCGCATCAGCGGCGACATGACCGCGGCGAATTCGTTCAGCGGTGCCTCGCCTTTGAACAGATACATCGGATTCAGCAGCGAACTGCCGATGGTGAGTTCGATGGCGTCCAGACTGCCGTCGGCTTCCAGCCACTGCGCGACCTGGATCGCCTCGTCGAGCCAGAACCCGCCCGGCACTCCGTCGTCCATGTTCAGTTTGGCCAGTACCGCGATCCGGTCGCCGGCGGCTTCGCGCACCTCGGCGGCGACCTCGCGAACGAGGCGGGCGCGATTGCGCAGGGAGCCACCGTAGGAATCCTTGCGCCGGTTCAGGGCCGGACTCAGGAACGAACTCGCGAAATAGTTGTGCCCGAAGTGGATTTCGACGGCGTCGAATCCCGATTCGATCGCCAGCCGGGTTGCGGTGCCGTGGGCGGTGCGGATCCGGGCGATATCGGCGAGTGTCGCGGCATGGGTGACCTGCGGACCCATCGGGCTGATCCGCCGCGACGCGCACAACGCCGGGTAGCCATTCGATTTGGCGTTCGCCACCGGCCCGGCGTGACCGATCTGGGCCGACGCCGCCGCCCCCTCGGCATGGACGGCGTCGGTGAGCCGGCGCAGGCCGGGCACCGCCTCGTCGCGCATCCAGATCTGATCGGCCTCGGTGCGCCCTTCCGGCGCCACCGCGCAATAGGCGACCGTCGTCATCCCGACTCCCCCGGCGGCGACCTGCCGGTGGAAGTCGATGAGCTGATCGCTGACCAGCGCACCCGGGGCCATGTGCTCGAAGGTCGCGGATTTGATGGTGCGGTTACGCAGCAACACCGGACCCAGCCGAGCCGGAGCGAGAACATCGGGAATCGGATCGGGAATCGGATTCACAGTCACGACAGCGCCTTTCGATGCGGCAGGAAGGTCAGATCCTCGGGGTGCGGTGCCCGCAGCATGGTCCAGTAGTCGACCAGCCGCCACGGGCACGGCACGACCGCACGGCCCGCGGAATTGCGGTAGTACCCGTTGACCTGTGCACCGGGATGCACCCACACGGTCTCGTCGAGCGCCTCGTCGACGCGCTCGTTGTACTCGTCCTGCGCCTGCTGGTCGACGTCCATCGCGGCATGATCGTTCTCGAGCAGGTACTGCAGGCACTCGATGATGTAGTGGACCTGCTCCTCGCCGGTGATGTTGTGTCCCGCACCGTGATTGGGCGCGGAGTTCGGCCCGGCGGTGATGAACAGGTTCGGGAATCCGGAAACCTGCACTCCCAAGTACGCCCGCGGGTCCTCGCCGCCCTTCCAGATCTGGGCCAGGGTCGCGCCGTCGCGGCCGGCGATGTCGATCGTGGTGGTGAACTGGAGTTCGAATCCGGTCGCGAGGATGATCACGTCGGCGGGAATGACGGCGCCCTCGGTGGTTACGACACCGTCGGGTGTGATCCGCTCGAACGAGGCCCGGTGCAGGTGCACATGTTCACGATTCAGCGCCTTGAAGAATCCGGGGTCCTTGACGATCCGCTTCGCGTAGGGGCGGAAATCGGGGGTCAGCTTTTCGACCAGGTCCGGCCGGTCCGGGAAGCTGTTACGCAGATACTCCTGTGCGGTGCGCAGGACCATGTCGTTGGCCGGCGACGCGGACAGGTCGGTGGCTGCCCATTCCTTGTCGATACGCGGCAGCGGGTACAGGTTGTCGGAGGCGAACCAGTAGGTGCGCAACCGGAACCACTTGTCGTAGAAGGGCAGATGGGCCATCGCCCACTTCTCGCCGGCCGGGACGTCGCCGCCGACCGTCTTCTCCGGGACCAGCCAGTGCGGACTGCGCACGACCACGTCGAGGGTGTCGACCTCGTCCACGATGCTCGCGACGACCTGCACCGAGGTGCAGCCGGTACCGAGAACGACCACGCGCTTGCCGCGCAGATCGATCTCGGTATCCCATTCGGCGGTGTGCACGAGCGTCCCGGCGAAGGTGTCCATTCCCGGCACATCCGGAATGTTGGGGGCATTGAGCATGCCGAGCGCGGTGATCACGGCGCGGGCGCGGTGATGGGTCAGCTCACCGTCGCGATCCTCGGTGACGACCTCCCAGCGGTTCTCCTGCTCGAGCCAGGTGGCCGAGCGGACGCGGGTGCCGAATCGGATGTGCTCGCGCAGCCGGTATTTCTCGACCACACCGAGCAGATAGTCCTGATATTCCGGTCCGGTCGGGTAATACCGCGACCAGTTCGGGTTCAGCTCGAACGAGTAGGAGTAGTAGTGACTCGGGGTGTCCACGGCCGCGCCGGGATAGGTGTTGCGCTGCCAGGTACCGCCGATATCGTCGCGTTCCTCGAAGATGACGAACGGAAAACCGGCCTCCGCCAACTTGATTCCGGCGTTGATGCCGACGATTCCGGCGCCGATCACGACGACGTCGAAGTCGGCGGGCGGGGTGACCGTCACCGGGACGTGGCGCCGGTCCTTGGTGAATCCGGCCTGTTCCAGCAGAATCGGCACGAATTCGGCGTCCACCCGCTGCGCGGTGCAGACCGTCGCCATGCGTTGGAACAGCTCGTCGTCCGGAACATCCAGGGCTGCAACCGAATCCGGCGTCAAGACCTCGCGCGCGCGGGCACGGATGTCCGCGGCGACGTCGTCGGGGTAGGTGCCCGGCGGGACCGTCGGACGCGTGCCGGTGCGGTAGTGATTGCCCGGCTCCTCGATCGTCAGGCGCGGACCGAATTCGTCGAGCAGTCCCAGATCACCGGTTACGTGCACCATCGACATGAGCAGCGGCGCCACCTCGCACTCGTCGATCGCCCGGTGGAATGCGGCCTCTCGGTCGGCGGCAGCGGTAGCGTCGGAGGAGGCTGCTACGCCGGTGACGATGGTGTCTGTCATGAGTTACCTTCCGGGAGTGGCACGCCCATCCGGGCGAGCATGTCTCGTGGATTCGCGGGCGGGCGCAGATTCAGCAGTTGTTCACCACGCCTGGTCGCCGAGGCTGTGCACATCTCGTCGTCGGAGAAGACCCAGAACTGCCCGCGGGCGATCTGCTCGATCATGTGCTCGGCCGCGGCGAGCGGGTCGAGTCCCTTGTCGACATTGTCGCGCTGCATCGCGGCGAACACGGCATTGGCGGTGGGGGCGGAGGTGGGTGCCTCGCGCTGGGCCGCGAGGAAGATCTCGCTGCGGATGGAATGCGGCACCACGGCACTGACCTGGATCGGTGCGCCGATGATCGACAGATCCTGATGCAGGCATTCCGTCATCGCCTGCACCGCGAACTTGCTCACGATGTAGGGCGACTGCACGGCGACGGTGTTGAGGCCGCCCACCGAGGACAGGTTCGCGATGCACGATGGCGAGCCCACTCGGATCATATGCGGCACAAAGGATTTCAAGCAGTAGAAGACGCCGTCGACGTTGATCTGCATCACTCGCCGCCACCGGGCTGGGTCGATCTCCCACAGCAGTCCCGAGGACTCCACACCGGCATTGTTGATCAGCAGTTCGACGCTGCCGTGCCGGTCGAAGATCGCGGCCGCCATGGCGTCGACCGCGGCCTCGTCGGCCACGTCGACCCCGTACCCTTCGGCAGTGCCGCCCTCGGCGACGATCGCGGCCGCGACCTCCGCGGCACGGCCGGCGTCGATATCGGCGACGACCACGGTCATACCGAGGCTGCCCAGATGCTGGGCCAGGCCACGGCCGATACCGGCCGCCGCGCCGGTCACCACTGCGGTGCCCCGCGAGAATCGTTCCCGGGCGGTCGTGGTCATCACACGCCCTCCGGCTGAATGTTGGGGTTCGCCCACGAAGGTGGTTCTCGGCGCGGCAATTCGGTGCTGCCGTCCAGCGACATCACCGGAGTGTGCGTCGCATAGGGGTAATGGAGGCTGAAGGCGACCAGGCCGGTGCGCTCAGCCGCCGGCGCCGTGCACATCTCGAGCACGGTTTGCGCCAGGTACTCCACCGGCTCGGTGTCGTACCCCTCGGGCAGCAGTGCCGACGCACCCGGAGTCATGATCGCCGTCGACGGGCCGACCGCGTTGACCGCGATCCCGTCGTCGAGCAACTCCGCCGCCAGGCCTTGGGTGAAGCGGTGCAGTGCGGCCTTGGCCGAGGCGTAGACGACATCGCCGGAGGTCTTGTTGTACTCCCGGAAGGGCCGGATCGGAGTCAGTCCGGTCGAGGAACCGATGTTGACGATCCAGCCGGCCCCCTGTTTGCGCAGATGGGGAATCGCCGCACGGCTGAGTACGAACGGCACTTCGAGATAGTGCTGCACGGTCCGGTGGAACGTCGCGTCGCTCATCTGCTCGATCGAGCTGTAATCGGCGAAACCGGCGTTGTTGACCAGGATGTCGATGCCGCCGAGTTCCGCGACGACCTTGTCGACCAGTCCGCCGCGTTGTCCGGCGTCCTCCAGGTCGGCGGGGATCGCCACCGCGCGGCCACCCGCGGCCTCGATCAACTGCACGGTTTCGTCCAGCGAACCGGCAAGCAGATGGGTTGCGCCCGCACGCACCGAGGGGCTCGGCGCATGCGAGCGCGCGGTGACCACCACCGTCGCGCCCTCCGCCGCCAGACGCTGCGCGATCGCCCGTCCGATTCCGCGACTACTGCCGGTGACCAGGGCCTTCTTGCCACTGAGTCGCTGTATCATGCTTACCTTCCGCATTCGCTGTGTCCGGGTTCACACCCGCGATCCATCGTGGGCCGACGGACCGTCACGCTCGGCCACTGCTTCCGCTCAATGGGACAGTGAATCGGGGACGTTCACCGAGACGAGAAGCTCACGCATCATGTGCCAAAGTCGCTGGCGCGCGGGCTCGGTCAGCGACAGGCTCGGGAAGGTCAGAAATCCGTGGAACAGCCCGTCGAAGCGGTGGGAGGTCACCGCGACACCGGCGTCGGCGAGACGGCGGGCGTAATCCTCACCGGCCGTGCACGGCGGGTCCAATTCGGCGGTGGCCACCACCGCCGGCGGCAATCCGGCCAGGGACTCGGCCCGGCTCGGCACCAGGTACGGACTGCCGGTGCCGTGCGGCGCGTACTGCTGCCAGTACCAGCGCATGGCCGTGGTGGTGTTGTAGTACCCCTCACCGTAGCGCCGGTAGGACTCGGTGCCGAAATCGTCGTCGATCACCGGATAGAGCAGGACCTGCCCCGTGATAGGCGGGCCGCCGCGATCGCGCGCGGCCAGGCTCACCGTCGCCGCCAGATTGCCGCCGGCGCTGTCGCCGGTGACGACGAGACGCCTTGCGTCAGAACCGAATTCGCCGGCATGGGCCGCGGTCCACTGCACCGCGGCGTACATGTCCTCCATCGCCGCGGGGCCGGGATGCTCGGGGGCACGCCGGTAGTCCACCGACACCACGGCGACACCGACCGCTTGCGCCATCGATCGGCAGAACTCGTCGTGACTGTCGAGATCGCAGAAGACGAATCCACCGCCGTGAGCGAACACGACCACCGGAATCTGTTTCGGCACATCGATTTCCGGCACGTACACACGCAGCGCCAGGTCTCCGCCGGGACCCGCGATCACCCGGTCCTCGGCCACGCGCATGGCGGGCAGATGTGTCAGGGGAGCCCGCCGCGACGCGATGATCTCGCGCAATTCGGCGGGGTCGTGCTGGGTGACGTCCGGGAACGATTCCAGCGCCGAGAGCATCGCCTCGACCTCCGGATGCAGGTCGGACCGTCGTTGTCCGTCCATAGGGACCACGTCCTTACTTCGTTCGATGGGTACGCGACGGCACGCTCACGCCGTTCGCGGAGTTGCGGCCGGAATCAGGAGGCGGCCGGGGCAGGGCCGCCGTTCAGTTCGAAGCCCTTGTAGCCGGCCGCGGCGACCTCCGCGCAGATCTCGTTGTATTTGCCGAAACCACCGATGTAGGGCATGAAAACGCGAGGCTTGCCGGGAATGTTGGCGCCCATGTACCAGGAGTTGGCAGTGGGGAACAACGTGCGCGCGGCGACCTCGTTGCACTCGGTCACCCATTCGCCGACCGATTCCTCATCGGCCTCGATCGTGGTGAAACCGTGCTCGTCGAGGTAGTCCAGGCAGTCGCTGATCCAGTCGACGTGCTGTTCGGCCATCAACACCATATTGGCCAGCACGCTGGGACTTCCGGGCCCGGCGAGAATGAACATGTTCGGGAATCCGGCCACTGCCAGCCCGAGGTAGGTACGCGGCCCCGCGGCCCACTCCTCGCGCAGCTCCCGGCCGCCGCGGCCGCGGATGTCGATGCGCGCCAGCGAACCGGTCATCGCGTCGAACCCGGTGGCGAATATCAGCACGTCGAGGTCGTAGGACGCCTCGGTCGTACGGACACCGGTCTCGGTGATCTCGGCAATCGGGGTGTTGCGCAAATTCACCAGAGTGACGTTGTCGCGGTTGTAGGTGTGGAAATAGCCGTCGTCGGTGACGATCCGCTTGGTGCCGATCGGATGGTCGTTCGGAATCAGCTGATCGGCGACCTGCGGATCGCGCACCATCTCGCGGATCTTCGCCTCGACGTACTCGCGTGCGGTGTCGTTGGCGGCCAGGCTCGTCGTCTGGTCCGGGAAGGCCTTGGCGAACAGATAGCCGCCGCGCTGCCACCATTCGTCGTAGATCCTGGTCCGCTCCGCGGGGTCGACCTCGAGCGCCCCCTTCGGGTGCGGGCTGTTGGGGGTGCCGCCACCGCTGCTGCGCGACAGTCGCCGCCGTTCGGAGTAGTTGGCCTTCACCTCGGCCACGAAGTCCGGGTCCAGTGGCCGATTGCCCGCCGGAATCGAATAGTTCGGGGTGCGCTGGAAGACATACAGGTGTTCGGCCTGCTCGGCGAGCACCGGGATGGCCTGAATGCCCGAGGAGCCGGTGCCGATGACGCCGATCCGCTTACCCGTGAAATCAACCGGATCGTGCGGCCATTCGCCGGTGTGGTAGCTCTCCCCGGCGAAGGTGTCGCGGCCCGGGATGTCGGGCTTGTTCGTCGCCGACAACACCCCGGTCGCCAGAATGCAGAAGCGCGCGGTCACGGTGCGGCCGGTGTCGGTGGAGATGGTCCAGCGCTGGGTCCGCTCGTCGTAGACGGTCGCGGTCACCCGAGTGAGGAAGTCGTAGGCCGAGCGCAGATCGTGCCGGTCGGCGACGTGTTCGAGATAGCGCAGGATCTCCGCCTGGGTGGCGAACCGTTCCGACCAGGTCCACTCCTGCTGCAGTTCGTCGTCGAAAGAGTATGAGTAGTCGATACTTTCGACATCACAGCGTGCACCCGGGTATCGGTTGTGGTACCACGTTCCGCCCACGCCCTCGGCGGATTCGAAGCCGTGCACGCGCATGCCGCGCCTGCGCAGTTTGTACACCGCGTAGAGCCCGGAGATCCCCGCCCCGACGACCACGGCGTCGAAATCGCTGTCCTGATTTGTCACTGGATTCACTTCCCTCGAAGAGGTGATCGATTGAGCCACACCGTAAGTGGCGTACTTCCCCCGGAAACGACGCGTTCCCACCCAGCGGGCCGGCCGGGCCCGCAACACCGCTGAGTGGGATCGACGTGCGCGACATCGACCAGCGCACGCCTGTCGCGACGCCGGTCGCTGCCCGTCATACGGCGGCGGACGCCTGCTGCGCTTCGGCCTGCTGAGCCTCCTTCAGCTGCCGGGCCCACATCCATTCGT
This sequence comes from Nocardia sp. MDA0666, assembly GCF_003023875.1. Taxonomy (NCBI): domain Bacteria; kingdom Bacillati; phylum Actinomycetota; class Actinomycetes; order Mycobacteriales; family Nocardiaceae; genus Nocardia; species Nocardia sp. MDA0666. Next base: position 141,439 of record NZ_PYHT01000002.1, on the reverse strand, counting down.
GGCCCCAGTAGCTGTCGGCGGTGATCTCCTCGGCGGTGTAGTAGGTCTCGTCGACCAGTACGCCGCCGGTGCCGTACTCGATATCCCAGCCGCCGGGCACCCGCACGTAGAACGACACCATCTTGTCGTTGGTGTGCCGGCCCAGCGTGGAGGACACCGGGAAGTCGCGGGCCATCACCTGGTCGTAGGCGCGTCCTACCGCATCCAGTTCGTCCACTTCGACCATCACGTGGATCAGACCGGGGTCTCGGCCCTCCAGGCTCGGCATGATCGCCAGGCTGTGATGGCGCTGGTTCACACCGAGGAACCGGATCCGCTGGGGCGGCGCATCCGGCGGCGATGGCATCCGGAAGGCGCCCCGCGGCAGGAAACCCAGCGTTTCGGTGTAGAAGGTGTAGGACTCTTCGAAGTGGGTGGTCGGCATGACGACATGCCCGAGGCCCTGCGCCTCGGTGATGAAGCGCTGGCGGTACTTCGTCAGCACCGGACTGTGTTCCAGCACCGGCCCGTGGAAGAACTCGAGCGGCGTGCCGCCGGGGTCCTCCATGCAGAAGCCCGCCTCGACCTTGCGCCGATCGGCCAGCTCCTGCGACATGGGCGTGCACTCGAATCCGGCCGCTTCCACCGTCGCGGCCAACCGCCGCAGCGCGGCGCCGTCGCGGACCTCCCAGCCGACCGCGCTCACACGGTCGACCTCGGCATGCTCCACGGTGATGCGCGCGGGCCGCTCGTCCATCCGGAAGTGCAGCGCATCGGCCTCGACTCCGAAGCCGGGAGCGAATCCCAATACGTCGAAACCCAATTCGCGCCAGCGCTCGATATCGGTGGCGAGCACTCGGACGTATCCGAGTCCCTTGATTTCGGTCATCGGTGCAGGTGTTCCTTTCCGGAAACGGGTCAGATCATCACGCGAAGCGGGCCCTGCGGCACCTCGACACCCAGCGAGGCCATCGCCGCCGCGTGATAGGTGGTGCTGCTGACGTGGATCGCGTGATGCAGGCCGGCATGTGCGTCCCGCCAGAACCGCTGCAAGGGCTTGTCCATCCGAAGGGCGTTGCCGCCGGCCCGGTCGAAGATCTCGTCGGCGGCACGGACCGCACGCCAGGCCGCACGCACCTGGTCGCGCCGCACCCTCGCCCGGGTCTCGAAGTCGATTTCCTCGCCGGCGTCGACCATGTCGTAGATGCGGTCGACGTTGGCCAGCAGCTGCTGGCGGGCGGCATCGATCTCCGACGCGGACTCCGCAAGTGCGTGCAGCACATAGGGGTCGTCCTTGACGAGTGTGCCCGCCGCGCCGACCCGGTCGCGCTGATAGTCGATCCCGGCGGCCAGGAGTCCTTCGCAGATACCGATCGTCGCCGACGTGATGCCCAGGGGGAACATGGTGGACCACGGCATCTTGTACAGCGTCTCGGTGACCCCGTACTCCTTGGCCGCCGTGCCGTCGATGACCTTCGCCGAATCCATCACCCGGTAGTCCGGAACGAACGCGTCCTCGACGATGATGTCCTTGCTGCCGGTGCCACGCAATCCGACGACGTCCCAGGAGTCCGGAACGATCTCGTAGTCCGACCGGGGCAGGATCACATGCAAGCCCTGTGGCGGCATCAAGGGCTTGCCGTCGTCGCCTCCGACCAGCGCGCCGAGGAAGATCCAGTCGCAGTGATCGGTGCCGGAGGAGAACTGCCACCGGCCGTTGAGGACATAGCCGCCGTCGCGAGGCACCGCCACGCCGCCGGGCATATAGGGCGACGCCTGCCACGTGTCACCATCGGCGCCGAGGACCTCCTCTTGCACCTTCGGATCGGCGAAGGCCAACTGCCACGGATGAACCCCGACGATGCCGCCGACCCAGCCGGCGGAACCGTAGATACTGGCGGTCTTCATCACGGTTTCGGCGAACACCCGCGGATGCGCCTCGAAACCGTTGTACTTCTTGCGCTGCAACAGCCGGATCAGTCCGGCATCCTCGAGGCCCTTGGCCATATCGTCGGGCAGCCGGCCGAGCGACTCCCCTTCTTCGGCGCCGGCGCGGATCTCGTCGGCGATCGCGATGATGTTGTCGAGCACTGCGTAGGACATCTGAGGTACTCCTGGTCGAAGCTGGAAGGGCTGAATCTGGCTCAGGAACCGGTAACCGCTTCCGAGCGGCCGGACGACAACTTGGGGGCGATGGCACTGCGTCCGGCGGCGAGGTTGGCGTCCACCTCGGCCTGCCAGTTCCGCAGTGCGCGTTCGGTATCGATCTCGAATTCGAATCGGTTGACCATTTCCGGCTTGATGTCCTCGACGTCGACGTAGAACTGTTCGTACCAGCGGCGCAGCTGATAGACGGGCCCGTCCTCCTCACACAGCAGCGGATTGTCGATGCGCGCCTTGTTCTTCCAGATCTCGACGTCCTGCTCGAAGCCGATCGCCACGCCCTTGGCGACCGCGGCCGCGATCTGGTTGGCGGCCTCGTCGTCCATTCCGACCGGCTTGCGCACCATCACCCCGTACTGCAACCGGAACGAGGTCGGGGTGACGGGGTAGTGGCAGTTGATGAGGTAGATATTCGGATCACTGCCCGGATCCACCCCTCCGCTCCACAATTTGTCCACCATGTAGGACGGTCCGTAATACGTTGCGTCCGACTGGCTTTCGAGACTGTAGTTGGTACTCTGACTGACTCCGACGGCATCGGCGCGGGGCCGTGAACGCATCAGCTGGTTCGCGGTGTGTCCCTCGAACACGTTGCGGAAATACGTCGGCATGCCGTAGTGGACGTAGAAGAAATGAGCCATGTCGACGACGTTGTCGACGATCTCGCGACAGTGCGAGCCTTCTACGTCCACGTGGTTCCAGACCCAGTCCGTCCAGCCCGGATCGCCATAGGTCGGCACCTCCGGCACCTCGAGCTCGGCGGGCGGTGTGCGGCCCTGCGGGTCGTTCCAGACGAACAGCTGGCCGCTGATCTCCCTGGTCGGCCACGCCTTGGTCCGCGCCAGCGGCGGAACCCGCCGCGCATAGGGAATGCCCGCGCACTTGCCGTCGCCGCGCCAGCGCCAGTCGTGGAACGGACAGGCGATGTCATTCCCCTTCACCGTGCCCTGGGCCAGATTTCCACCCATGTGCGGGCAGAAGGCGTTGAGCACGTTGAGTTTTCCATCCTCACCGCGGAACACGACCAGTTCGGTGCCGAAGGCCGAGATCTGGTGCGGCTGCCCGTCGTCGAAGTGGAGGACCAGACCCAGACAGTGCCAGCCGCGAGCGAATCGCTGCGGCGGTACACCGCTGTCGATGACGCGGATCTTGTCTTTGGCGTCGGTCGCGGAATTCACACGATACCTCCTGGTCAGACGGTTGCGATCAGGCAACCTTTCGCGGTGGGATCAGCGTCGCAGGCGGCAGGGATGATGTGACGTGGGTCTCCTGCTGAATGGGACGGTTTTCTCCTCGATCCGGCGACGACGCCGAGCCGGCGCGCCTCCGGTCAGTATTCGATCGAAATTTCGTCGCTCACCGGTTCGGCCTGACACGCCAGGATGTAGCCGTCGGCGAGGTCGTCGTCGGTCAGAATCTCGTTGTGCGCCAGGTTCACCCGCCCCTCGGTCAGTGAACAAACGCAGGCGCTGCACGCCCCCTCGCGACACGAATACGGCGCCTCGATCCCGGCCGCGAGCAAGGCGTCGAGGAGTGTGCGCCCGGCCCTCCACGGCACCTGATGGTCGGCACCGTCGATCGACACGTGCACCTGACAGACGACCTCGCCGGAGCCGGCCGACTCGTTCGGAACATCGGCCGCGAAGGGATCGCGCTGCAGGGACAGGAAGCGCTCGGAGTGCACGCGCGCGGCAGGGAATCCCGCTTCCGCGCATACGTCGGCGGTGAGGTCCATCAGCGGTGTGGGGCCGCAGATGTAGACCGATCGGTGGCGCAGCGGGCGCAGCAGTATCGACAGCGCCCGGCGACTCGGGTAGCCCTGCACCGACTCCAATATGTGGATCACCGAAAACCGTTCAGGAAAACAGCTTTCCAGCTCGCGCAGCTCCGCCGCGAAGATGACCGAATCCTGGTCGCGATTGGCGTAGACGAGGACCACGTCACCCGCACCCCCGGCCAGGATCGATTTCACGATCGCGATGACCGGCGTGATCCCGCTGCCGCCCGCCACCAGGACCACGGACTCGTCGAGGGAGGCCGGTACGAAAGTGCCGGCCGGCGGGAGCACCTCCAGTTCGTCACCGATGCGCACCGTGTCACAGAGCCAATTCGACCCGTGGCCGCCCATGACCCGTTTGACGGTGAACTTCATCGCCGAGTCGGTATGCGGCGAACTCGACAGGGAATAGCACCGCGCCGAGCCGGTACCGATATCCGGAACCCGGACGGTGAGAAATTGCCCCGGGCGATAGTTCGTTGTCATCGTGCCGGCCAGCGGTTCGACGACGAACGAACGCGCGTCGGCGGTCTCTTCGACGATCTCGGCGATCCGGACCCGGGCGGTGCGAGTTTCCGCCGTAGCTTCCGCCGCATCGGCGCGGGACGCCGGATCGGAACTCGTCTGCGTGGACATTCGCACTCCTGGTTGTGGTCAGCACTACGCGCCCGGATGCGAGACCCGGGCCACGGAAGGCTATGCCGCGAAAATCGTCCGAAAGACGCGATTTCTCGCTCATCGGGAAGGTGGGTCGATGCCGATCCCGTATCCGTGCGATCGTCGGGCCCGCGCTCGTCACGGGCTGTTCGACGTGCACATGCACGTGGTAGTACCGTGGCGAGCATCACAGCAACGTGGCTGGTGGGAGGTCTGGTGAGAACAACAAGCACTGCCGGGGTCCCGGTGTCAGTGGTCGAGCGGGTATCGCTGGTGCTGGAAACCTTCAATGGAGTAGGGCCGCTGACCCTGTCCCAGGTGACCTCCCGCACCGGTCTGCCCCGATCATCGGTGCACCGGCTGCTCGAACAACTCGCGAGCGCGGGCTGGCTCGCGCGCTCACCCGAACAAACCTACGAACTCGGCGTCAAAGCCTACGAGATGGGACAGGCGGCCCTGAACCAGAATCGTCTGCTGCAAGGGGCACGCCCGGTGATGCAGGCGTTCGCTCAGCAGACCGGGTTCACCATTCAGCTGGGCGTGGTCGACCATGGTGACACCGTCTACCTCGCCAAAGTCAACGGACGCGCGTCCGGGCCCACCCCGACCGCCGTGGGACAGCGGGTGCCCGCCCATCTGACCGCGGTGGGCAAGGCACAGATCGCATTCGGCGAGGCGACGAACAATCCCCACATCGTGCAAGCCCTGCAGCACACGTCTACCGGTGAACTCGTGCGGCGCACTGCGCAGAGCATCACCTCCGACGCCCGGCTGGAGGAGGAACTTGCCGCCATCCGGGAGCGCGGTGCCGCGTTCGATCGCGGAGAGGCTTTCGCGGGGCTCGGTTGTGTGGGGGTATCCATCGGCCCGGCCGACCATATCTACGGCAACCTCGCCGGGATCTCCGTCTGTGCGTCGGTGACCGCGCTCGACTACCGCAAGCTGGTCGGTCCGGTCCGGGTGGCAGCGCGCGAGATTTGGGACCGCTGCGTCGCCGCCGACCTGGCGTCGCACTGAGGCACGATCACCGGAACGGTACCGACGATCGCCTGCGGAAGGCCCGTCAAATCTGTTGCATAGGAAGGGATTCGGTACTGATCGAGCGGACCCGAGCTGCTGCCACTGTCGGCCAGCTCGTGCAGGTAATCGATGTCGTCGCGCAACAACATCGCGCCGATGTTGTTGCGCGACGACATCGGCGCGTCCGGCATCGACACGATCGACGCGGCGCCCATGTCTCGATCCAGCCCCGGATACAACAGAACTTGGGCCAATTACGCCGGGCCGCCGCGGTAGGAAGTGGCGAGCTCCCACCACTGGTCAGGAAGCGGTCGACTCCGCGCCGTCGAGCCGGTCGGCCATTTCGGCCACGGCACGATAGGCCATGACCATGCCGGAGCCCAGCGGCACGCCCGGCCCCGGATAGACCGGCCCGGCCACCGAGGCAGCGGAGTTTCCCGCGGCATACAGGCCCGGGACGACCGTCCCGTCCGGTCGCTCGACAGCACCTTCCGTGGTGATGACCGCTCCGCCCTTGGTGCCGAGATCGCCCAGCACCAGGCGGACCGCGTGCAGCTGGGATCCGTCGAGGGGGCGCAGGCACGGTTCCGATGTTGTCGCGCCGACGAAGAACCGGCCGAACGGATCCTCGCCGCGGCTGAAATCTTCATCCCGGCCGCGCTCGGCGAACTCGTTGAACCGGCGCACCGTGGACGCCAAGGCCGCGGAATCCACGTCGATGGCGGCGGCGAGTTCGGCGATGTCGCCGGCCGTGTGCCACAGTCCCGCGTCGGTCAGCTCCTCTCGGCCGGGGGCCGGCACACAGATGGCGGGCAGGTCATCGCCGAAGCTGTTGTCGAACACGAACCAGAACGCATCGCCGTGCCCGAGTTGCATCCGCTCGCGCATCGCCCGGCCCATCCGGTCGTACGGCAGCATCTCGTTCGCGAAGCGCTGCCCGGTGCTGTCGACGATGATTCCGGCCCGCACCCCGAGCGTGAATGCGGCGTGCCCGTTGGGGAACAACGTGGCCGGGCACCACCATGATTGGTCCAGCAGATCTGTTGCGGCACCAGCGGATTCGGCGAGCGTGAGCGCATCTCCGGAACCGGTGTCGGGGTGTGAGGAACTCCAGTCGGCGGTCGGCATGTCCTGCCACTTCGCCCGCAAATGCGGTGCACGCTCGAAACCGCCGGCCGCCAAGAGCACCCCGGCCCGCGCCTGAATACGGCTCTGGTTGCCGTCCGGGCCGGTCACGACGACGCCGGTGACCCGACCGTCCTCATCCTGGACGAGAGCAGTGACAGGGGTCGACAACCTCAGCTCGGCGCGTCCGGAGGCGTCCAGGGCAAGAATCATGCGGGCGATCCAGGCCTGGCCGCCATCGAGCATCGACCGATCGATGTCGATCCCGAACTGGTCGGCAGGCACCATCGGCCGGATGTCGTCGAGCCGGTCGCCGACCTCCTCCGCCGCGATCGGATGCGCGAAAATGCTGCGCCCGTTGGCACTTCGCCCCGGTGCGTCGAAGTAGTCGGGAAATGGGCGATGCTCCAGTGGGATCCCGACGGTGTTCTCCAGAAAATCGGCGACAACCGGGCCGGTCTCCAGATACGCGCGCTGCACTTCCGAGCGGGTGCGGTCACCGACCAGTGCCGAGAAGTACGTCAGGCCCTTCTCGACGGAATCGTCCACTCCCTGCCGTTCCAACACGTGGTTGCCCGGAAGCCACACGCTCCCACCGGAATACGCGGAGGTGCCTCCGAAGCGGTCGGTCTTCTCGATCACACACACCGACAGCCCACGGTGCGTCGCGGCCAAGGCACCCGCCAGCGCGGCGCCACCCGATCCCACAACCACAGCGTCATAGGTACTGCCCCAGCTCATCGCCACCTGCACTCCATCTCTCCGGTCCGGGCGTGACCGGCGCCACGCTAGACGGCGTGCGGAACCGTCACGCCCGGCCTTCCCGCTCAGCGGTCGGATGTTTTCCCGGTGGAGCTGACGACCTCGACGAGGTAGCCGTCGGGGTCGCGGACCTTGCCGATCGTGCGGCCGCCGAATCGAGCCAGAGTTGTCGCCGGCATCTCCTCGGCGCCGCCGTGGGCGCATGCCGCCATCAGCAACCCCGCGACGTCCTCGGTGTTGACCACCAGCTTCGTGAACATCGTGCCGTGGTTGGGTGCCGCGGGATTACCGTGCGGGGCAATGAGTTCGACCCCTGCTGTTCCGGCCCGCAGAATCACCGCGTCGAAGGTGTCGGTGGAAAACGACGTCTCTTCGACGAACCCACACGCGTTGTAGAACTGCGTGGACCGAACAAGATCGGTCACGCGGATCGCGGTGAGGGAGAGAGTCACAGGAGCCGTGGGCGTGCCGCTCATCGAGTCTGCGACCCACCGTTGAAGTCGAGGGTCTGTCCGGTCATGCCCCCGGCCTCGTTCGACGCGAGGTACGCACAGAACGCGCCGACCTCGATGGGGTCGCCGAGGCGTCCGATCGGAATGCCGGCGATCAGTCGCTCCAGGTAGTCGGGCGCCATCTTCTCGACGAGGTTGGCCTGCAGGCCGAGCGCGACGATATTGGCCGTGACGCCGTACTGGCCGGTCTCGGCGGCGAGATGGCGGATGAACCCCTCGATACCGCTTTTGCCGGTCGCGTACATGGAGACGTTGATGTTCTGGCCGGTACGCGCACTGCCCGACGAAATCTGCACGATGCGGCCCCAGCCCGCGTCGCACATCCCGTCGATCACCGCTTTGATGCAGTTCATCGCGCCGTAGATGTTGAGTTCGATCGATGGCGGCCACTGGTCCGGGGTCAGCTCCCGAAACGGCTTGGCGACCCGCGCCTCGGCGATCCCGGCATTGTTGACCAGGATGTTCACGTGCCCGCCCACCTCGGCCTCGGCCGAGCGCACGGCGTCGACCGTCGCCTGATAGTCGGTGACATCGAATGCCCTGGCGATCGCCTTGTTGCCCTCCTCGGCGATGGCCGCGGCCACACGCTCCGCGCGCTCGGCGTGCAGATCGTTCACCACGACCGTCGCCCCCTGACGCGCGAGCACCGTCGCGATTCCCTCCCCGACGCTTTGTCCCGCCCCGCTCACCAGGGCGATTCGCCCATCCAACTCGAACACGAGTTCACCTTTCGTCGATACCGCCACCACATCTCAGGGATGGCGACCTGTCCTTTGCACACTCGCCGAGCGGGGTACAGATTGTCAATCATTATTGGATCTTATTTTGGATCCAATCTGCTAGCGTGTCCCGCATGACGTCCGACATTCCCGTCGGCGCCCCGTCCGAACCGCCGGTCCGTACCGAGTTCACCGACGGGGTCGCCACTCTGACCCTGAACAATCCGCGGCGCAAGAATGCGATCAGCCTGGAGATGGCCGCGCTCATCGACGACTTCTGCGCGCGCGTGGAGACCGACGCCGATATCGGGGCGGTCGTGGTGCGTGCGGCCGGTACGTATTTCTGTAGCGGGGCCGATACTCGCGATCTGGCGGCGTCGTCGGCCGATCCGGCCTCGCCGGAGGCGGTGCGCCGCACCTCCGCGGTCTACGGCTCCTTCGTCCGGGTGGGATCACTGCCGGTTCCCACCATCTCGCGCGTGGTCGGCGGCGCCGTCGGCGCGGGCTTGAATCTCGCACTCGCCACCGATCTCATGGCCGTCACCCCGCAGGCCCGGCTCGACAGCGGTTTCCTGGCCCGCGGAATCCACCCGGGCGGTGGACATCTGGCGTTGCTGGGCCGCGCGGTCGGATGGTCGGGCACCATCGCGCTGGCGGCGTGCGGGCACTCGCTCACCGGAACCGAAGCGGTGCAGCGCGGGCTCGCGCACCTGGTGGCGGAGGAAGCCGATCTCGACGCTCGAATCGCGGAGCTCACCGGCCCGCCGGCCGCGGACCCCGAGCTGACTCGGCGCATCATGGCCAGTGCACGCCTGGAACTCGGGCCTCCCGCGGTGAGCTGGGCCTCGGCGCTGGAAATCGAACGGGGCGTGCAGATGTGGTCGATGTCGCGCAAGGGCGAAGGAGCCTGGTCGTCGCGGGGACCGGGACGATGACCGCCGCTGCCGGCAGCCGGTCCCAGGTCCGTCCCGCCGATGCGGCGCGGCTGCGCGCCGAAGTGCGCGCGTTCCTGCGCGAACAACTCGACAGCGGCGTGTTCACCCCGGCGCCCGACAACTGGATGAGCGGATTCGATCCCGCGTTCAGCGCCGAACTCGGCCGCCGTGGCTGGCTCGGTATGACCATGCCCGAACGCTATGGGGGACACGGTCGTTCACTGCTCGAACGCTTCGTCGTCACCGAGGAACTGCTGGCCCACGGGGCGCCCGTCGCCGCGCACTGGATCGCCGATCGGCAGATGGCGCCGGGCATCCTCGCCAACGGCACCGAGGAGCAGAAGCAGCGCTATCTGCCCGGAATCGCTGCAGGTGAGCTGTTCTTCGCGATCGGTATGAGCGAACCGGACGCCGGTTCGGATCTGGCCGCCGTGCGCACGAAGGCGGTGGAGCGTCCCGACGGCGCGTGGACGATTTCGGGCACGAAGGTATGGACCACCGGTGCACACGTCGCCCATGCCATGGTCCTGCTGGCCCGCACCGACGGTGGTCCCGGTGACCGCCACAGCGGACTGTCCCAGTTCCTGGTGGACCTGTCCACGCCCGGCATCGAGGTGCGGCCACTACAGAGCATCGACGGCGGCCGGCACTTCAACGAGGTGGTCTTTCACGACGTGCATGTCGGCGCGGACGCGTTGTTGGGGCAACGCGGCGCGGGATGGGCGCAGGTGATGAGCGAGTTGGCCTACGAGCGCTCGGGGCCCGAGCGCTATCTGTCGACCATGCCGCTGCTGCGCGCATGGGCCGAGGAACTGCGCCGCTCGGGAGCCACGCCGCGGCAACGGACCACCCTCGGCGCGCTCACCGCGCAGGCCTGGGCCCTGCGGCGGATGTCGCTGGCCGTGACCACCGAACTCGCGGCCGGACGCAAACCCGATGTGCTCGCCGCGATCGTCAAGGATCTCGGCTCGAGTTTCGAAGGCGATGTGGTGGAGGCCATTCGCGCCTGCACGGATAGCGAACCCCGCCGCAGCGGCGGCGACGGTTTCGCCCGGTTGCTCGCGACCGGTGTGCTGCATACACCGGCATTCACGCTGCGCGGCGGCACGAACGAGATCTTGCGTGGAATCGTCGCGCGCGGAATGGGATTGCGATGACCTATCCGAATACCGAACTGATCGCGGCGGTCACGGACATGATCGACCGCATCGGCATCGAGACGACCACGCCCGCTGCCGCACCCGACCGTGCTGTCTGGGACGCACTGGCCGACGCGGGCTTCACCGAGATCGGCATCCCCGAGACCCAGGGTGGAAGCGGCGGCACATCCGCCGATGCCTTGTCGGTGGCGCACGCCGCAGCCGAGCGCGGCGCGATCACCCTCCTGATCGAGCACACCCTGCTGGCAAGCCCGCTGCTCGCGCACTGCACCGGCACCACGGCCGCCGAGCCCAGCACCGTAGTGATCGCCGACGATCGTTGCGGCACACGCGAAGTGGACGGCACCACCGTCCTCGACGGCATCGTCACCGATGTCGTGCACGGTCGTGACGCAGCCCGTTTGGTCGTCCTGCTCGAGCCGCCGACCCCGGCCGCGCTCCCGTCGATCGCGATCGTCGCCACCGACGCGACGGGCGTGCAGGTGCAGCCCGGCACCGATCTGCTCGGCGCCGCCCTCGACGACTACCGGTTCGACGCGACACCCGTCGATCTCATTGCCGAATCTCCCATCGGCGCAGACGAACTCGAGCAGCGAGGCGCCCTGTCCTATGCTGTCGTCCTGGCCGCCGTAGCCGGTACGGTGCGCGAGGCAACCCTGCGCTACGCCGGCGAACGTACCCAGTTCGGACGTCCGCTCGCGAAATTCCAAGCCGTTCAGCAACGCCTCGCGGGGCTCGCCGCCCGCGCCGCGCTGATGCAGACAGCAGCCACCGCCGCGACCGAGGCACCCGTGGCCGACCCGCACCTGCGCCGGGCAGCGATCGCCGCGGCGAAGGCGGTGACCTCGGCATCGGCTCGCGAAGTCGCGGCCGCCGGGCACCAGATCCACGGGGCGATCGGATTTACCAGCGAACACAACCTGGGACGGTTCACCACGGCGCTGGGGGCCTGGCGGGACCGTTACGGCTCCGAAGAGTACTGGTCCGAGGTCCTCGCCGGGCAGATCCTCGACGAGGGCACAGACCTGTGGGACGTCGTCGTCGGCGCCGAGTCGACCGGCGAACCCACTGTCGCAGAAGGGAATTCCCGATGAGCATCACCCCACCCGCCCCGGTCGAGGCCGACGACGAGTTGCGCATCGACGGCCGGGCGGCATGGCGTGCCGCCGACACCGCGACCGGCAACGGAGTGCTGACCGGGCTGCGCGTACTGGACCTCAGCCGTGTCCTGGCCGGACCGTATACGGCGCAGATGCTGGCCGACCAGGGCGCCGAGGTCCTCAAGGTGGAGGCGCCGGCCGGTGACGAAACCCGAGGCTGGGGGCCACCGTTCGTGGATTCCGGTACGAGTGCCTACTACGGCAGCCTCAACCACAGCAAGGACAACATCTGCCTGGATCTGCGCACCCCCGAAGGACGCGAGATACTCGGTCACCTCATCGCCGGCGCCGACGTGGTGGTCGAGAACTTCAAGGCCGGCACGATGGCACGCTGGGGATTCGATTTCGACACCGTGCTCAGCCGGCGGTATCCGCGGCTGATCTACTGCCGGATCACCGGATTCGGTGTCGACGGCCCGATGGGCGGACTTCCCGGCTACGACGCGGTGCTGCAATCCTTCGGCGGGCTGATGAGTATCAACGGCTATCCCGACGGGAACCCCCTGCGTGTCGGCGTGCCGATCGTCGATATCGTCACCGCCAACCTGGCCGTCAACGGCATCCTGCTGGCGCTACTCGAGCGCGACCGCAGCGGGCACGGGCAACTGGTCGATATGGCGTTGCTGGACGCGGTCATCTCCGTCTTGCATCCGCACGCGGCCAACTGGATCGCCAGCGGATCCGTCCCCCGGCGGACCGGCGATTTCCATCCGACCGTGGTCCCCTATCAGGTGTTTCGGGCCGCCGACGGCGACTTCTTCGTCAGCGCGGCCAACGACCGCCAATTCCGTTCGCTGACACAGACTCTCGGTGTGCCGGAGCTCGCCGACGAACCACGCTTCGCATCCAACGCGCAGCGGTACGCGCATCGGGAGGAACTCGTCGCACTGCTCGGCGAACGGATCGCGACGTGGCCCCGGGCCGAACTGGCCACCCGGCTGGAGCAGGCCGGTGTTGCGGCAAGCTCGGTGAACACTGTCGACGAGGCATTGCAGTCGGCGCAGGCCCGGCACCGCGAGCTGTTCATCGAGGCGCCGGACTATCGCGGCGTCGGGGTACCGATCTCGCTCAGCCGGTCGCCGCACCGCCGCCCCCGCCCCGCGGTCGCCCGCGGCGCCGACACCATATCGGTGCTGACCGCGATGGGTTACCCCGCTGAGCGAATCGGTGTCTGGCGCTCGGCTGGTATCTTCGGTGACCCGTGAGCAAACCGACTGAAAGCCCAGCCCCGACGAGCCGCGAAGTCGGCCCAGCCGCCGGGCGGGTGGTCGCGGAACTGGAGCGGCTGATCGTGACCGGGGAGTTACTGCCCGGCCAGCCGATCCGCCAAGTACTCATGGCCGAACGCCTCGGAGTCAGCCGGTTGCCCATCCGCGAAGCCCTGCGCCATCTGACCGCCGAAGGCCTGGTGGCACACGAGCCCAATGTCGGCTACACGGTCGCGCGGCTGCAGCAGTCGGACTTCGACCAGATCTACCTGATGCGCGCCGCCCTGGAACGCGAGGTACTGCTGTCGCTGCCCGCCTTTTCCGCCGACGCTCTCGCGGAAGCCACCCGCGCCGCGCACCAGGTGGTCGAAGCAGCCGAACAGGGTGATGTACTCGCGATGCGGATGCACAATCACGCCTTCCACTTCGTGATCTTCGAACGATCCCCACTGAATCTCGTCGTCGCCGAGATCCGCCGGCTGTGGACTCTCGCGATGCCCTACCACGCCGCCTATCTGTACGACCCGGCCGCGCGCGCCCGCGTCGTGGCCGAACACGACCAGATGATCGAAGCGTTGACCCGCCACGACAACGAACGGCTCGTCGAGTTGATGAACGAGCACCGCCGCGGCGGGGAGACCAGCACCGGGATGATGTTGCGCGCTACTCGAACCGGCGCGCCTCCCCTACCTCCCGAGGAGTGAACCGTGACCGCATCAAGCGGGTACAAGCCCTACCAGTTCGCCTGGGATCCCGACGTCGAAGTGATTCTCGAGCGAGTCCGCGCGAACAAGACGGGCCCCATGCACGCCGCCGGAGTCGACGCCGCACGCCGGTCCCTCGAATCCATCGTGCGTCCGCCCGGCCCCGACATGCGCACCGTGCGCGACGCCACCTTCGACGGCCCGCACGGTGCCGTCCCGGTGCGGGTCTACCATCCTCTGACCGCACCGGAATCCGATGCGCCCGCCCTGGTGTGGTTCCACGGCGGCGGCATGATCATGGGCACATTGCAGTCCTTCGACCGCCTCGCCCGCGATATCGCCGACGCGACCGCAGCGGTGCTGTTCAACGTCGACTACCGCCTCGCACCGGAGTACCGCTATCCCGTCGCCAACGACGAGGCGTACGCGGCGCTGTGCTGGGCCGTCGACACCGCATCGAACTGGGGCGTCGACGCGACCAGGATCGGCGTCGGCGGAGACAGCGCCGGCGGCGGACTCGCCGCCGCCACGACACTGCGCAGCCGCGACGACAACGGCCCGGCCATCGCGCAGCAGGTGCTGTTCTACCCCGGCGTCGAGCGCCGCACCGACCGCCCCTCGATGCGCGAGTTCGGCAGCTCCCCCTTCCTCACCGCCGAGGACATCGACTGGATGAAGAGCCTCTACCTCGGCCCCGATCCCTCGACCGACGACGCCTATGGCGTTCCGGCACTGGCGAATACGCTCGCCGACCTGCCCCCCGCGATCATCGCCGTAGGCTACGCGGACCCGATCCGCGACGGCGTCGAAGCCTACGGCGACCGGCTCCGAGAGGCAGGCGTGCCGACTGTGCAACTGCGCTATCCGGGTGTGGGACACGGATTCGCGATGCAAGCGCCGTCGGTGGCACGGGGGCGGGCGGCGATCGCGGAAGTGGGCGCGCTCGTCGCTGCCCGCTTCCGGCAATCCCGTTGATGCGGCGGGGCCATTTCAGGCTGGTCAGCGGGCGCTGAACCCGCGGAAACGCCGGAGGTAGCCGACGATCTTCCGGACCGGTACGGCGCGCGGCCAGTCGTCGGCCCGGAAGTATGCGTCACTGCCGCCGTCGACGAAAACCACGCTGCCGCAAAGGAACCGCGCTGCATCCGACAGCATGAACAGCACCCAATCCGCCAGGTCGCCGGCGTCGCCGAAACCGCCGATCGGCACCGGGAACTGGCGGATGGCCGCGGCTTCCCGTGGAGTGGCGAGTTGTTTTTCCAGCAGCGGCGTCAAGATGGCGCCCGGCGCCAGCACATTGAGCCGGATCCCTTCGCCCGCCCAAGCGGCGGTGACCGCGTGGCGCCGGACCCAGCGGCTCACCGCGATCTTCGACGCCGCGTAGGCGAAAGAAGGCGCGTTCCGGCCGAATATCCGCACCGCGCGCAGAGCCTTGTCGGTATCCCCCGCCAGCAGCGCGCGGATCGCCCGGCCAGGGACCGCGGGCGTAGTCGTGGTCGCGTTGCTACCGAAGACCACAACCTTGGCATCGGTCGCCGCAGCCAATAGCGGCCGCCAGCCGTCCAGCAATTCGATCACGCCGCGATAGTTCACCTCGTAGATCAGGCGCGGGCGGTCCGCACCCGGAGCAGGGCCGACCCCGGCTGCCAGCACAGCACCGTCGAGGTGGCCGTCCACCACGGCGAGAACGCCATCGACAGCCGCGCGCCGGCCCTCGGTCTTGGACAGATCGGCGACCACGTCGGCGTCGCGCAGGTCGACCCCGACCACGGTGTGGCCATCTCGACGAAGCTTCTCCGCCACCGCTCGTCCCATTCCCGATGCCGATCCGGTCACGACATAGACACCCATCGCTTGCCTGCTTTCCGCTCTGCCTACTACCACTTCTGCGACTCCGCGCAATATTGACACACTATGCCAAAAATGGTGAACTTGAACCATGCCCCCGAACACCGCAGCTAGGCGCGGGCGCGGGCGTCCGTCCGTGTTGGACACCCACGCCGTCGCCGAAAGCGCGCTTCGCCTGTGGTCCGAGCGTGGATACTCGACGACGAGCTGGAGCGATCTGGCGGATGCAACCGGAATCAGCGCCCGAACCCTTCTGCGCCACTTCACATCTCGTTCGGATATCGCCTACCTGGGTGTCGAACCGGCTACGAACAGGCTTAGCGATGCCCTCGACAACGCAACGGACGAAGGCGACCCCTCGGCCGTCATCCGCCTAGCAGTCGTCGAATCGGTCTCGCACGACCCGCGGATCAGCCGGATCGCGCCACAGTGGTTGCGCCTGATCTCCGCCGAACCGGAGCTCGCCGCCATCGCGCCGCTGGCCTACCGGCCCTGGATCGACACTCTGGCGACATACATCTCCGGTGTCCTCCCGGATGCACCACTGGCGATCTGCCGCGCGCTCGCTACCGCCTACCAGGCCGCTTCCTTCGCCGCACTGGTCGAATGGGCCGATGCCGGCGCAGAGGGCGACTGCGCGGATGTGGTCGAGGAGATGTTGCGCTGGATGGATATTCACGCTCCCGTGGATGTCCGGGGCGACCGCAGCACTCCCGCCACCAACCAGCCCTGACAAGGAGTTCCACCATGTCCGTCACCCCCATGCCCGCGCCCACACCCCCGGATCCTTTGGCGCCGGCCACCCTCGGCCCGATCCGGTTGCGCAACCGCGTGATCAAGTCCGCCACCTTCGAGGGGGTCACCACCGACGCCCTGGTCACCGACGCGTTGATCGATTTCCACGTGGCGGTCGGCGCGGGTGGGGCCGGCATGACCACCGTCGCCTACCTGGCGGTCTCGCCCGAGGGCCGCACCGAACACGACCAGATCTACTGGCGCCCCGAGGCACTTCCCGGGCTACGACGACTCACCGAGGCGGTGCATGCCACCGGCGCCGCGATATCCGCGCAGATCGGGCACGCGGGTCCGGTCGCCAACTCACGTTCCACCGGTCTGCCCTCGCTGGCCCCGTCGACGCGACCGAATCCGTTGTCGATGAGCCTGGATCGCGCCGCAACCGAAGCGGATATCCGGCGGATCATCGACGATCACGCTCGCGCGACGCGGTACGCGATCGAGGTGGGATTCGACGCGGTGGAGGTCCACCTCGGTCACAACTATCTGGCCAGCTCGTTCCTCAGCCCGAAGATCAACCGCCGCAAGGACTCCTGGGGCGGCCCGCTCCCCCGTCGCGCGGAGTTCGCCCGCCGAATTCTGCAGGCGGTACGCGGGGCAGCGGACGGACAGATCGCGGTGCTGGCGAAAATGAACATGGCCGACGGCGTTCCCGGCGGTCTGTGGCTCGATGAATCCCTGGTCTTCGCGCAGATGGTGGAGGACGACGGCCATGTCGACGCGTTGGAGCTGACCGGCGGGTCCTCGCTACTCAACCCGATGTACCTGTTCCGCGGCGATGTACCGATCCGCGAAATGGCCGAGACCCAAAGCGGTCTGGTGAAACTGGGCATGAAGATGTTCGGCCGCTTCGTGTTCGAGCACTACCCGTACGAACCCCTCTACTTCCGTGACTACGCGCGCCAGTTCCGCAACGAGCTGGACATGCCGCTGGTGCTGCTCGGTGGAGTCACCGACCTCGCCGACATGAACACCGCGATGAGCGACGGGTTCGAGTTCGTGGCGATGGCGCGAGCGCTGCTGCGTGAGCCGGATCTGATCAATCGCCTCCGAGCGGAGTCGTCGAAGAAGTCGCTGTGCGTCCACTGCAACCTGTGCGCAGCCAGCATCTTCACCGGCACGCGTTGCCCGTTGGTGAGCACCGACGTCCGGAGCGATGGCACCGACGCGAAGCCAGTCGGTCTGCCCGTGTGACACGTTCGGTAGATCTCCCATCGCCGAGAACCTCTCGGCGATGGGATGTTTCGACGAGTCCGGCGCCGAGCTACAGGCCCGCAATGGCCTTCACGGCGGGTGTGCCACGACGCTCAGGACCACAATCCAGCACACGGCAAAGGCGGCAGATCGCGGCACACGTCGTCGTCGACGGTGACCATGACATCAGGCGACAGCTGCGTCAGCGCGCACGCCACGTCGCGTGCCTGCTCAGCGCTCGCCTTGTAGTCGAGCCTCAACGCACCGGCTTCGATGCGGATGTGACGCAACCGCGACATCACTCGGCCGTGGCTCGAGATCAGCTTTGCCATAACACATTTCCGAACAATTGCGAGGTGCGTGGCTGCTCTATTCTCAGGAGCATCACCCGTAGGACAGGTGTCGGCGGCGCCGGTGAGGGAGGGCTTGTGGCCGCCCCCTCACCGGCACCGCGGCGCATACCTAACTCCGGATGGGAGCCAGGAGCTTGTTGAGCGGGACGGCCGTGTCCGTCAGGTCCTTCGGCCCCGGCCGATGCCCGCGGCTCAGCGCCGATCGCAAGGCCACGAAATCCGCTGGGGAGTTGAGGCATTCGGCGGCTGTCAGCGCATCGTCGGTGAAGTACAGCGCTACCCGCCGATGCGGACGCTGCGGGTCGGTACGAACCAGCATCGACGTGTGCCCACCGATGAGGCCGGCGATCTGCAACTTCTGATCGCCCTGATCCGACCAGAACCATGGGGCGGGCCGCTGCGGGCATGGTTCGCCCAGCAGCACCGCAGCAGCCGCATTGGCCTGCTCCACCGCATTGTCCACCGATTCGAGCCGGTAGCGAGCGCCGGACTCGGATACATGGGTGGTGCAGTCGCCGATGGCGAGAGTCCACCCGTCCGATGCCAGACAGTGCCGGTCCACGAGGATGCCGCCGTCGCAGTCGAGTCCGAGTTGTTCGGCCAGCTCGGTCCGGGCCTCGGCCCCGATCCCCACGAGGACCGTCGCGGCCGGGATTTCGCGGCCGTCGTCGAGCCGCACCGCATGAATCCTGTTGTCACGGTGCTCGATCGACACCGGCAGCGCTCCCAGCACCACGTCGGTCGCCATCGTCCGGTGAGCGGCGAGCAGGGCCGCGGCGGTGTCGGCGCCCACCGCCCGCGCGAGTAGCCGCTCCCCTGCCTCGATCACCGTCACCTCGGCTCCGAGTGCCCGCGCCGTCGCGGCGACCTCGAGACCGACGAAGCCGCCGCCGACGACCACGACGGGCCCGGCCGGCACCCGCGCGGCGAGCGAACGGGCATCGTCGAGGTCGCGCAGCACCAGCACATCGGGATGATCGGCGCCGGGCAGCGGCAAACGCCGCGGGCGAGCGCCGGTGGCCAGCACCAGCCGGTCGAATTCCCGGATCGAATTCTCACCGTCGCGGGTGAACCGCACCTCGACGCCGGCCGGGGTGCGGCTCAGGTGCGTAACCCGGGCACCGATGAGCAGTTCGATTTTCTGGTCGCGGTAATAGTCCGGCTCGCGCAACAGCACCGAGTCACCGGTGGCCTCACCCTTCAGCCACGCCTTCGACAGCGGCGGGCGTTGATACGGCAGATGTGGCTCATCCGAGATCAGGGTGAGCTCACCGGTGTAGCCCCCGGCGCGAAGGCGATCGGCGAGCTGCACCCCGGCATGTGCGGCGCCGACCACCACCACGCTGTGGGGCGGCGCCTGCACATCGGTCCCGTTCTGCGATTCGGTCATCGTCAGACCTGTTCGTCGGGAATGGTCACGTGCAGATCGACGCCGTCGGACAACGTGAGCTGGCACGACAGCCGCGAATTGTCCTCGCGATCGGAGGCCGTGCAGTCCAGCATCTCGTCCTCGTCCTCGGACGGATCGGCGAAGTATCCCAATTCGCCTGGCTCGAGATATACGTGGCAGGTCGCGCACGACAACGTTCCGCCGCATTGGCCGACGATGCCGTTCACACCGTTGCGGACCGCGGTCGACATCACCGAATCGCCGACGGCGCCGTCGACGACCCGCACTTGGCCGTCGGGCTGGGTGTAGAACACTTTGGGCATCGGCACGCTCCTACCAGGTGACCGGCAGATCGACGATCGGCTGGGTGAGGTTGTCGTTGTCGACGATCGCCTCACCGTGCAGGGTCAACCCGGGCAGCCGCTTGAACAGCTCGGCCAGCCCGACCTGCATCTCCATCCGGGCCAGGGGCGCGCCCAAGCAGTGGTGCAGCCCGTAGCTCAGCGTCAGATGCGGGTTGTTGCTACGCCGGATATCGAAGACGTCGTCGTGTTCGAGAGCCACACCGTCGTGCGCCACCGCCGCCGGGTCGACCATCACGGCCTCACCGCGCGCGACCAGCTGACCGTCGATTTCCACATCCTCGGTGGCGACGAACGGCACCAGGCCGCCACCACCGGCGACCTTGTCCCCCAACGCCATTCGACCGTGGCGCAGAATCTCCTCGACGGCGGTGGGCGCCATGCCGTCCGGATCCTGCAGGAACAACTCGAGCTGGTCGGGGTTGCGCAGCAGCGACAGCACACCGGCGCAGATGAAATTCGCGGTGTTGTCGAATCCGCCGATGATGAGCACCAGCGCGATCGGCAGAATTTCGCCGTCGGTGAGGCTGTCGTCCTTGTCGCGGGCATTGGCCAGGTCGCTGAGCAGATCCTCGCGCGGGCTCTTCCGGCGTTCCTCGATCAGCGCCATCATGTACACGACCAGTTCGGTCATGTTGGCGACGACGTCTTCCTCGGGCATATTCGCCACCGCGAGAGTCGCCGAACTCCACTTCTGGAATTTCGGGCGGTCCTCCGGCGGTACCCCGAGCAGATTGGCCAGCATCTGGATCGGCAGGGCGACGGCATAGTCGTGGACCAGGTTGGTGGGCGCACCCTTGGCGACCATCTCGTCGATGAGATGGTTGGCGAACTCGACGGCCGAATCCCGCATCGCCTTCACTCGCTTGGGCGAGATCGAGCGCTGCACGAGCTTGCGCAGTTTGGTGTGATGCGGCGGGTCCTCGAATTGCAGTGTCGTCCTGAGGAAGTCGGGGAATTCCACGAAGTAGGGAACCACCCGTTCGCCGGTGCGGAACGGTTCGCGCACGAACCGCCCGTCACTGAGCATCTCGCGGGCGGCCGCGTTGCGGTGGATGACCCACACGTCGCCGCCGAAAGGCATCGTCATCTTGGTCATCGGCCGGTCCGCGGCGATGGCCCGGTAGCGATCGATGGCGTCCTTCGGCGGCACCGGATCGAAGGGGTAGTCGGTCGGGCTGACCGTTTCGGTTGTGCTCATGAGCAGACTCCAGTCGGGGGCTGTCGAAGGTGTTCAGGACACCGGCATCTGGGCCGGCGCGACGACCTGCGGCAAGGCGTCGGGGGTGATCGCCATGATCTGGTCGAATCGCTCGGCGACGCTTTCGGTCGTCAGGCCGGGGTCGTGGATGCCGACGGTGTTGACCAGTGCCAGCCGGTTCACGATGCCGCCGGCCACGTTGAACACCTCACCGGTGACATCGCAGCTCGGGTGCAGCAGGTAGGCCACCACCGGTGCGATGTGCTCGGGCAGCAGCGAGGTGCGCATGTATTCCATGATTTCCGGCGACAAGGTGTCGGCGGCCGCTTCGGCCATGCGGGTACCCGCCCCGGGAGCGATGGCGTTCACCTTGATGCCCTTGTCCAGCCCTTCGAGGGCGAGGTTGCGGGTCAGGCCGAACACCGCGCCCTTGGAGCCGCCGTAGTGCGACATCCCCGGATTACCCAGCATCGCTTGCGAAATGGTGTTCACGATCCGCGGCGAATCGGCCCGCAGCAGGTGCGGCCAGGCCGCCCGGCACACGCGCAGGGTGCCGAAGTAGTGGACGTCGAGGTGGCGCTGATACTCCTCGTCGGGCACCTCGTCGAACGGCGCGGTGCGGACGATGCCCGCGTTGTTCACCACGCCGGTGAGCCCGCCGAAGGCCGAGACCGCCGCCTCGACCAGGGCGCGGGCGCCGTCCTCGGTGGACACGTCGGCGGCGCATGCCACCGCTGTGCCGCCGGCGGCGGTGATCTCGTCGACCACCTGCGCGGCCGGATCGTCACCGTCCACGCCGGAGCCGTCGATGCTCGCACCGAGGTCGCCGACCACGACCGAGGCGCCGCGCGAGGCGAGCAGCAGCGCGTGGGCGCGGCCGATACCCCGGCCCGCGCCGGTCACGATGACGACGCGATCGCTGAAATCCAGTGTTGCCATAATCTTTTCCTCGAGCTCTGTGAATTCGGTGGGTATCGGCGGGATTCAGGGACGGGTGTCGCCGCCGTGCTGCGGAACGTCCGCCACCCAGATACCACCGAGCGCTTCCCGAGCGGACTTCTCGAAATCGAAGACCTCGTAACCGGCGGTCAAGTACAGGGTGCTGCGCTCGGGACCGCCGAGCAGGCAGGCCGAGGCGATGCCGTTCTCCAACGGCAGCGAGACGGCGTCGGTGATGCCTTCGTCGGTGAACCGCGCGACATATCCGCCGCCGGGCATGGCCGCCCAGACCCCGCCCTCGGCGTCGAGGGCGATACCGTCCGGCATGAACGGGCAGGTGGCGAACTCGCGCGGATTCGACAGTGTGCCGTCGGCGGCGCGATCCATCACGGTGATCTTGAAAGCCATCACCTCGGCGGTGTAGACCCGGGTCCCGTCGGCGCTGACGGCAATCCCGTTGGCGCACAACAACGGACCGACCTTCTCGGGAGTGCCGACGGTGCCGTCCGGTTCCACCACGATCAGCGGTGACGGAACGGGATCCTCGCCCTTGAACAGATCGAAGCCGAGTTGGGTGATGTAGGCGCGCCCGTCGGCGTCGACGACCATGTCGTTGGCCGCGGCCGAGCAGTGCTCGGAGATGTCGGCGTACACCGACAGGTCCTCGGGCCCGCC
Source organism: Nocardia sp. MDA0666 (assembly GCF_003023875.1). Classification (NCBI taxonomy): domain Bacteria; kingdom Bacillati; phylum Actinomycetota; class Actinomycetes; order Mycobacteriales; family Nocardiaceae; genus Nocardia; species Nocardia sp. MDA0666. The sequence continues at coordinate 118,801 of NZ_PYHT01000002.1, read as the reverse complement.
CCCGCCGTGGATCAGCACCAGCTTCTCGTGCATGGACACCACGATCAGCCGCCCGTCGGGCAACCAGCCGAATCCGCCCAGCACGATCGGAACGTCGGTTTTCGCCGCCCGTGCGTTCGCGTCGACGACGACGGTGGCGTTGCCGGCCCCGTCGAGGGTCTTCAACGTTCCGGTGTACATATCCGAGAACCAGAAGGTGCCCTCGTGCCAGCGGGGGCACTCCGGCCAGGAGTATCCGGTCGAGATCCTGCGAGCCTCGTAGGTCGGAGCTTTCGCCGCCTCGACGGCGGCGGCGACGGTGTCGACGGGATTGGTCATTGTGAGGCCCTCCAGCAACGGTGATAGGGACGGAAAGTTGTTGCAGCCGTGGCATTCTCGGCTCCACAGCCCACGTGAGCCACGACTACCGACGGATGCGAAGGCGGTGGCCCGAGAGACCAGGTACACCCGGTTCACGGCGGTGAACTGGGTCACAAGCACGTGGCATGACAGGACGATAGGTTTCCGCGATCGGCGCCAGTCGACGCCCTCCCATTCAGCGGGAGAGGTCGTCAGAACCCGTCCGCGTACCGCGCCGCGATGCGCTCCCACACGGTCGGGTCGGTGCGGGGACCACCCGGAGTGGACGCGCCGTAGCGCTCGATCTCGGCGGCGAGATCGAGCGGAGCGGTCGGCGGCGTGCCCGGTGCCAGAGCCTGCTCGACACACTCGTCGGGCACCAGCCAGCACACCTCGAATTCGATCCCGTCGGGATCGCGCCCGTAGAGAGCCTTGGTGGAACCGTGGTCGCCGGCGCCGGTCAATGCCCGTGCCGCCACGAGACGTTCGTGCAGTGCCGCGAGTTCGGTGAGGGTGTCGACCTCCCACGCCATGTGATAGAGGCCGACAGCGCCGGGCACCGGCGTCGCGCGGTTCCGGGATTGGAACAGACCGAGGTCGTGATCGTTGGCCGAGTCCGCGTGGCGCAGAAAGGCGGCACCGGCAAATGCGCCGGGAAGCCGCCGGAACCCGAGGACGCCCTCGTAGAAGTCCAGGCTGCGCCGCAGATCCGAGACGTAGAGCACGACGTGATTGATCCCGCGCATACCCGGCCTTCCTCGACGACGACACCGCCGGCGCACACAGCGTGACAACGGTAGTACCGAAATCCTTCCTCGAACCTACCGGCGACCGCGGATCCCATCCCGCAGAACGGAACAGCGGGGCCGGACGGTCCGAGAACGACTCAGGAGACCGCTGCCGCGGCCGAATCCTCGGCTGCTTCACCGAGGTATGCCCGCTCGATCCGGCGTGGATCGGCACGCAGCGCTTCGGCGGTATCGGAATCGGCCACCGTGCCGTGCACCAGGATCGCGGCTCGGTCGGCGATTCCCAGGGCCAGGTGCACATGCTGTTCGACCAGCAGCACACTCGTTCCGTCGTCGGCGAGTGCCCGCAGCACGTCCAGGATTTCGCGGACGATGACCGGGGCCAGTCCCATACTGAGTTCGTCGATGAGCAGCACCTTGGGACGCTGCAGAATCGCCCGGCCTATGGCCAGCATCTGCTGCTCGCCGCCCGACAAGCGCCCGGCGTCGACCGACAGCCGCTTCTCCAAGGCCGGGAAGTACTGCAGCACTTCGGGGATCGCCGTCCGGCGCCGAGCGCGCTCCCCCACCGCGAGGCGCAAATTGTGCCGGGTACTCAACTGCCGGAACAGCGCCCGGTCGTCGGGCACCAATACGACTCCGGCACGCACCGCGGCTCGTGGGCGTCCGCTCACGATGTCGGCGCCCTCGACCCGGATCGCACCGCCCGCGCGGGGCAGCAGTCCGGCCAGGGTCGAGAGCAGCGTGGTTTTGCCCGCTCCGTTCGGCCCCAGCAGGCAGGTGATCTCGCCGGGGTGCAGGTCCAGGTCCACACCGCGCAGGCATGGTCGTTGCTTGATGTAGCCGGCACTGAGGTCGCGACATTCCAGCACTGTTGTCATGGCTATGCCTCCTGCGTGGTCAGAGCGCCGGACTGCAATTCGGGCACTGCTTCGGGATCCACCTCGACGGTGTCGGACGAGACGCCGAGGTAGGCGCGCAGCACCTCCGTGTTCGTCCGGATCGATTCCGGTGGGCCACTGGCGATCACCTTGCCCAGATCGAGCACGATCACTCGATCGCAGATGGTGAGCACCAGCTCCATATCGTGATCCACCAGCAGAATCGCGGTGCCGCTGTCGCGGACGGAACGCAATTTCTCGCCGAGCCAACGACTTTCGTTGTTGTCCAGGCCCGCGGCGGGTTCATCGAGCAGTGCCACCGCGGGGGCGGCGGCCAGCACGCGTGCCACCGAGACCAGTTGCCGCTGCCCCTGCGACAGCAAGGCCGCCGCGGCATCGGCCATGTCATCGAGTCCGAGTACCGCCAGCGTGCGGGAAACCAGCTGAGCAACAGGAACTTTCGACTGCGATCGGGCGGCACCGACCCGGACGTTCTCCGCGACGGTGAGGTCGTCGTAGAGTTCCACATCCTGAAAGCTGCGACCCAGGCCCGATCGAGCGCGGACGTGAGGCGGTGCACCGGCGATGGCGGTGCCGTCCAGTGTGACGGCACCGCTCGCCGACGCGAAGCCGGTGACGGCGTCGATCAGGGTGGTCTTTCCGGCGCCGTTCGGGCCGATCAGGCCGACGATCTCGCCCGGGAACACCTCGAAGGTGACATCCGACAGCGCGGCCACCGCACCGTAGGACACGCTGACCCCGTCGACCGACAGCAGCGGGACCTCGGCGGCGCGCGGCGGTGCGGGCTCGGCTACCGCCACCTCATCGGACGGGGTGCGGTCGCCGCGGCGCAGCGCCGGCCACGACACCCGCGGCAGGCGGCTGGCGATGCCGTCGGGATTGGTCATCACGGTGATGATGAGCAGAATCCCACTCAGTACGGCGTAGTAGTCACCGATGTGCAGGAAGCGGTCGACCAGCAGGTAGACCACCCCGCCGGGAGCCATGAGGCCGGCCAGGATCGCGCCCGTGATCGAGGTGACGCCGGCGACGTACATGATCGCGAACAGCCCGATGCCGGCGAACACCGCGAACGGCTCCGGCGTGGCGAGAGTCTGTTGATAGCCGAGCAGTGCACCCGACAAACCAGCGATGAACGCGCCGATCGCGAAGGTGATCAGTTTGGTGCGCGACACGTCGATGCCCGCGGCCGCCGCCGACCGTTCGTTGGCGCGCACGGCGAGCATGTCGGTGCCGAGGCTGCTGCGGCGCAACCAGGCGACACCGAGTCCGACCACCGTCAGGACCACGAGGCACAACACACCGAACGCGATGCGCGGATAGGCATGTCCCGCACCGATTCCGAGGTCGATGCCGAACAGCCGGGGATTGTCGATCGGCGCACCGGCGACACCGCCGTTGAGATCGGAATTGCGGAACCAGAACGCTTCGACGAAGACCGCGAGCGCGAGCGTGACCACGGTGAGCGGCAGGCCACGCACCCGCAGCGCCGGCAGGCCGACCACCACACCGACAACGGTCGCGAACAGCGCTGACAGGATCGGCGCGAACGGAAACGGTGTCCCCAGATGCTGATTCAGCACGCTCAACGCATAGGCCGAAACACCCGCGAGCGTGAGCTGGGCCAGCGAGATCTGACCGGCATACCCGGTGACCACCACCTGCGAGAGGGCGAGCACGCCGAAGATGATGCTGCTGACGACGGCGGCCCGGTAGCTGCCGGACGTCACGGTCAGCGCCACGATGGCGGCCACCAGCGACAGCGCGACGGGTATCGCGATGTGATCGGGGCGCGGGGCGCGCCCGAGGGCCTTGCGCACCATGCTGCCGCGGTCGGGCAGCGGACGGCCCTTCACGACCAGGAATCCCAGGATCAGCAGCAGCGAAATCGCTTCGGCCGTACCGGACTTCGGCATCCAGGTGTAGAGCCCCTGCAGATTGGTGGCCTCGGCCTGCAGGGCACCGATCACGATGCCCGCGGCCACGGTCAGCCAGATCGAACTGAAATTGCCCACCAGGGTGGCCGCCAGCGCCGGCACGATGAACATGGAATAAGCGACCGGATTCAGCGCCACCAGCGGCGCGATCAGAATGCCACCGAGGCCCGCGACCACCGAGGACAGCGCCCAGTTGCTGAACGCGATCCGGTCCGGGGACAGTCCGGTCAGGTAGGCCCCCTTCTCCGATTCGGCGGCCGCCTCGGTCGCGACACCGAAGCGGGTGAAGCGGAACGCGACCGTCGCGACGATCGCGATACCGATGATCGAGGCCGCGAGCCAGATCCGGTCGGTGGGCACGGTGCGGTCCCCGATCCGGAAGGTGTCGAGCGCGAAAATCGGCTGGACGGAAACGAGTCCGGTGCCGACCCGTTGCGCGATCAGGGCCTGGATCACGATCATCAACCCGATCGATGCCACCGCCTTGGCCACCACCGACGCAGTCCGCATCGGCCGGAACACCAGCGCGTAGCAGAGCACGCCGAGGACGGCGGCGAAGACCAGAGAGATCGCCATGGCCGGGGCGACACCCAGTGGCCCACCGAGATGGACGGACTTGGGCAGTCCCGGTATCGGGACCAGCAACTCCCCCTTGCGGAGCAAGGCGTAGGTGTACGCGGTGTACAGCGCGACCGTGCCGGTCGCGAAGTTCACCACACCGGAACTCTTGAACGTCATTACGAGCGCGAGTCCGATGGCCGCGTACACGGCCCCGTTTCCGAGGCCGAGTACGAGGTAGGAAAGGTGGTCTGTCATGGCGATCTCTCTGGCCGAATCCCGTTGTTACCCTTGACCTATCCGGTCACTTGGAGGTCCACCGGGACACCCTTGTCGTTGATCGTGCCGATCAACATCTGACGCGAGCAGATCGACGGCATCTGCGGCACCGCGGTGCCGTTGCAGGTGAAGGTGATCCCGCCGCCGGCCGGCATCTCGACGTTCTGGGCCGACTTCAGCGCCTGCTTGATACTCGCCGCATCGGTCTGTCCCTGCAGATTCTTGGTGGCGCCCACCAGCGCCATGACGAGCTGGTAACCGGAGGACGCCGCGCCGGTGACGTTCAGATCCTTCGCGTACTGCTGCAGGACCGAGCGGTAGAGCACCGAATCCGGGCGATCGGACAGGTAGTCGGTGGCGGTGATGCCGATGCTGCCCTTGACCGTGTCCATTCCGATGATGGTGGTGACCGACGGATCGAGGCAGGTCGGGATGTAGACCTTCTGCACGTTCGGATCGGCGGTCTGGATTGCCTTGTAGACCGAGGTGCAGGTTCCGGCATCGGCGATGACGCTGACACCGTCCGGCTTGGCGGACAGTCCCGAGGTGACCAGTGGGGTCGGGTCCGGTACACCGAGGGCGATCGGCACCACCTTCAGGTCGACACCGGCCCCTTGGAAGATCGGGGCACCCATCGCGTTGATCATGGCGCCGATTCCGCCGCCGTCACTGGCGAAGATGGTGAAAGTCTTCATGTTCTGCTTCTTGGCCGCCTGGGCCATCGCGGTGATCGTTCCGGGCAGCCCGGCCGACAGCGACGATGATTCCGGCGAGGTCAGCTCCACCTGCGACACACCGTTGAGGGTGACGTAGGGGATCCCCGCTCCCGCGACGATCGGCACGATGGCCGCGCCCTGCGAGGTACCCGGCGACAGGACGGCCGCCACCTTCTGTTCGACCAGTTCGTTGGCGCACTTGGTCGCCGAGGTGGGTTCCTCCTGCTGCTTGCACACGACCAGGTCGATCGGATGACCGGCGAGCCCACCGGCGTTCTTGTTCACATACTGGACCGCGGCCTCGGCCCCTTGACGCATCTCCGGAATCGAGACGACCGCGCCGCCCTCGGTGGAGACGAATCCGATCTTCACCGGTGTGCCGGAGGCCGGGTTATCCGGCAGCGATGTGGTCGAGGCACCGGCGATCGCGCTGTTGTTCGACGTGTCGTCGCTACTACATGCGCTCGCACCCAGGGCCCCTACCAGGGCCAACGCGCTGATTCCGGCAAGTGTTCGCCGGTGGCGAGCAAGTCCGCCGAGTTTCATGATTCGAGATCTCCTTCTGCGAGGAGGAGCCACGCCGAAGTGGTCGTCGGCACACCGGGCTCCTCGCATGATGTGCATCACATATCGATGTCAGCGGCGATTATGTGCGGATCGATCCCCCGGTCGCGGACGACGGTTCCCGTTCACCGGGACAACGGCTCGCAGAAATTTCCGCACGCCGCTGCGAACGGCAGCAAACTCCGTGAGCCGCTTCACAGATCGACGCGGATGTGCCACTATTTTCTAATTGAAATAGGCACGTCAGATCGTTGCCGTGGTCAACGAGGAGCACAGCATGACCGTTACACAGGAGATTCACGCGGCCGAGGCGAACACCCCCAGCAATATCCTCGACCGGCTGACTCTCGTCCTCGACGCCTTCGACGGACACGAAAGTCTCGGCCTCACCGAGATCGTGTCCCGGACCGGACTGCCCCGCTCGTCGGCGCACCGGATGCTCGATCGGCTGGTCCGCCTGCGTTGGTTGCAGCGCCAGGGCCGCAGCTACAGCTTGGGAATCCGGCTCGTCGAACTCGGCTCGCTGGCAGTCCACCAGGATCGGGTGCACGCCGCGGCGCGTGAACACCTGCATCACCTCTACCGGGCCACCGGGATGGTGGTGCATCTCGCGGTGCTCGACGGGGCCGATGTGGTGTATCTGGACAAGATCGGCGGCCGGTTGGCCGCGCAGGTTCCGACGCGCATCGGCGGCCGCGTGCCCGCCGCCCGCACGGCCTTGGGCAAGGCTCTGCTGGCATACGACAGCCACGACGAGCCCGGTGGCCGGCTGGTCCGGCAACTGGGTTACGCCGTCGAACGCAACGGGGCACCGACCGGTTTCGGGTGTATCGCCGCACCGATCGGAGAGGTGGGCGAGGCCAGGACCGCGGTATCGATCTGCGGTCCACTGAACAAGATGTCGTTCGACAGCCGAATGACCACGCCGGTGCAACTCACCGCTGCCGCGATCGTGCGCAGCCTCAACGCCGGCCGATTCGTGACTCCGACGTTGCAGCGCAAGAACATTCTGCGGTCGCTACCGACCGCTCCCTCCGTCCTCGCCGAAGGGTGACCGGTCGGGCGCGGTCTCCGCATCCGGGTCGTCGGCGCCCACGGCACGCCAGCTTCCGGGATGACGCGGCACGGGAAGTCCGTATTCATCGGTCACGACCGAGGAGCGATAGCGCTCGGACGCGGCGTCGATATCCGCGAGTAGCTGCTCGGCCAGTTCGATCTCGGCTTCGAAATAGCGCTGCGACCAGCGCAGACTCATCTGGGTGAACGACCACCCAGGCTCCGGATCCGACCGGTCGGCGTGCCGGCCGGCCCGCCGCGCACGCTCACGGAGGTTGTCGATATGGGTCCTGACGATGCGCTTCAACTGCTCCGGATCGTGCAGGTGTCCCATCCAAAGGCGAAGCATCACACCATGTTTGAGTACCGGCATATCGACCTCGGAATCGCGCGACCAGTTCCGCAGCGCGCGCAGGCCGGCCTCGGTGATCCGGTACAGCCGCCGGTTGCGCACGCCTTCGTCGGCTACCAGCCGGGACTGCACCAGCGACAACTCCTCGAGCTTTTTCAGTTCACCGTAAATCTGGCTGACGGAGGGGCTCCAATAGAAGAATCCGATACTCCAGTCCGCCCATTTCTTCAATTCGTTGCCGGTCAATTCCTCACCGAATGACAACATGCCCAGCACCGCCCAGCTGGTAGCCGGCAAGTTGGGATAGGAATCGACGTCAGCACCCATAATGGCCGAGCTTACAAGCCATTCCGAGCCCTTTGCCCCCGCCCGCTCCCGGCTGACGGGAACGAGATCACCGAGTCGGCAGCGCACCGCTTACGTTGAACACCATGAGCGACAGCACCATCTACATCATCGACCGGATAGTGCTCAAACCCGGCCACGCGCGCGCTTTCATCGACGCGTATTTGAGCGAATACGCCCCCGGCGCGCGGCAACGCGGTCTGACATTGGACCGCGTGCTGGTCAGTCCGCCGGCCTGGATCGATGCGGAGAGCAATGTCGTCACCGCGACCTGGACCGTCGAGGGCCCGCAGCAGTGGTGGGCCGCGGCGGTGCAGGGACGCCACGATCCCGGATACGCGCAATGGTGGCAGTCGGTCTCCCCCATGATCGTCGAACGCTCCCGGTCCATGGCCGCCGCGGCCGACGCTGTGGAAGGACTGTGCCATGTATAAGGTGACCCGCCTACTGCATGTGAACGGCACCGGCGACCGGGCAGCGGTGCTGCGCACTGTCACCGGCGCGGCCGATTCCATCCCCGCTCGATACGGTCTCGTCGCGCCCACCCTGCCCGGCGCACGCAACGGCGGCGACATCCTCGTCCACTTGCAATTCGAGTCGGAATCGGAGTGGTCGCGCTGGCGGGCACCGATCGACGCGGCGACCACCGACAGCTCCATCCGCCACGTCGACGCCGCCGAATACGTCGGTGGATCACCCGGGCAGGACCGTACGGGACGCCGGGGATCGCCGGACCCGGCGTCGGTGTACCGGACGTTGCTGCTGCGCGTGGACGATTCCGCGTCGCCCGCGGAACTGCGACGGTTCGAACACGCGATGCTGCAGATGCCCGCACAGCTGCCGGGAATCCGCGCGTGGCAGCTCAGCCGCGTCACCCACGCTGCCGGGTCGACGGCCTGGACCCATGTGTGGGAGCAGGAGTTCGCCGATATCGACACGCTGCTCGGGCCCTATATGAATCATCCGGTGCACTGGGGACATGTCGACCGGTGGTTCGATCCGGAATGCCCCGAGCACATCGTGAAAGACCGTGTGTGCCACAGCTTCTGCGCGATGTCGGCGCCGGTCATCTCCGACACGACGCCGACCGCACTGTCAGCGGCGAAGGAACGCTAGGACCGCCGCCTCCCACGCTTGCTTCTGCTCGATCATCACCCAGTGCCCGCAGTTGGGGAAGATATGGATCTCACCGTGGGGCAGCAGGCGCATCGGGATCAGCGCCATATCGACCGGGCTCACGCGATCGTCACGACCCCAGGTCACCAGGGTCGGCACCGTGAGCCGGCGCAGTTCGGCCCATCCCGGTGTCACCTCCGCCGAGCGCATGGACTCGGCCATGCGCGCCAGTGCGGCACCGCCGTACATCCGGCGTGAATTCTCCAGCGTCGCCGGATCGGTGGCCTGGTCCCAGCGTTCCTGCACCAATTCGTCGGTCACCAGCGCCTGGTCGAACACCATCGACCGCAGCCAGGCGATGAGGGCCTCTTTGCTGGGATTGTCGACGAACTCGCTGAGCCGGATGATCCCCTCCCCCGGCTGCGGGCTGAACACCGGCGTCCCGATGCCGCCGATCGTGACCAACCGCTCGACCCGTTCGGGTACGGCGAGTGCGAACTCGGTCGCGACGAAACCACCCATCGAATTACCGATGATGCGGACCCGGTCGAGCCCGAGACCGTCGAGAAATGCCGTGACCGCGGTCCGGGCGGAAACCATCGGGTGCGGGGCCCCGAAGTCGTCGCTGACCCCGTACCCGGGGAATTCGAGCACGTAGGTCCGGTAGTGCTGCGCGAAGGTGTCCAGGTTGCCGCGGAAATTACGCCAACCGGTGACCCCGGGGCCGGAGCCGTGCAGCAGCAACAACGGTGGACCGTCACCACTTTCCCGATAGCGCAGTACACCGTGTTCGGTGCGTAGTTCACGAAGTTCGGGGATCGCATCGGTTTCGACAGCTGCACTCATGCCGCGAGCCTGTCATCGCCCCGGCGGCTACCGACTCCGAGTTCCCGGTGAGCGGCACACCGGTCCGGACCGGTCCGGATTCGCCCGGCGAGCGAGCGAATCAGCTTGGGCGCGTGGATATGTCGGCACGACATGCGTGGCGTGCAGCGCGGCGGCCGAAGGAGGAGCACCACGTCATGGTCGCCCGATTCTCCGGGCACGCAGGCATGGTTGGACCGCTCGGGTCGGGACAGCGAATCTACTGTCCAGCAAGCGAATTCGCGAGCGCTCAGCTCGATTCGCGACGCCGCACCGTCATTGTCGGCAACACCGGCTCCGGCGCCGCCGGAATGCGGCCGACTGTATGCAGAGCCACCGCCGCGGTGTACCGGGCCAGAGCGGCGGCATCCATCCGCACGCTCGACAGCGACGGCACGAAGGCCTCCGCCAGCCGGGTATCGTCGTGCCCGATGACCGCCAGCGGCGCCGGAACCCCGATACCGGCGCGCAGGGCCGCACCGACGACGATCGCGGCGACGGTGTCGTTATAGGCGACCACGCCGGTGATGCCGTCGTCACGCCAGCGCCGCACCTGCTCGACCGCGGAGCTGTCGCCGGGGCTGACCTCGGCAACCGCAGGAGGTTCGAGTCCCAGCCTCGCCGCGACCGCTCGGGCTTCGGCGGCGCGGGCCCGCACCAGATCCGCCAGCCGATCGTCACGAGCGGCGGCATAGGCCAGGCGGCGATGGCCCAGCGCGTGCAGGTGCTCTACCTGCAGAGCCACGCCGGCCACCGCGGCTTCGGAGGCCGCGACCGTGCCGGTCACGATCTGGCGGACACCGCTCGCGCGTAGCGAATCCTGCTCGGCCGCATCGAAATCGGCCACCCCGATCACAATGTCCGGCGTCACCGTTTCCCACAACGGCCGCGACCGGTCGGCCGGACGGCGGGTGTAGGTGATCAACGAATATCCGGCAACGTCGAGCGCGACGGCCAATTCGTCGAGATAGTCGGCGACGCTGTCTTCGACCGGCCAGTCCGGCAACACCAGCAGTACCAGATGACTGCTGCCCCGCCGTAGCGTCTGCGCGGCGCGATTGGGCCGATACCCGAGTCGCTCGGCCTCCTCCAGCACGCGGCGCCGGGTCTTCTCGGGGATCGTCTGCCCCGGGGTGTTGTTCAGAACGAAACCGACGGTGGCGCGCGACAAACCGAGTGAGCGGGCGACGTCGGACGCCGTGACACGCTGCTTCGCCGCCGGCACCGCCGATCACCTCCCGTAACGAGTCCAGCGAGCGAAGTCGCCGAACCTCCGAGACCACACGCTAGCACGTGCGAGGAGTCGCAGACAGGACCGCTGCGACACCTCGAATTGCTTTGAAGCAGGCTGCCGTCGTTCTCGAGCGACATCGCGCGCTCGGCGGCGAGCTCGCGAGCCAGAGCACGGCGGCATCGAGGTCGACCGAGATCGCGGCATCGCATGCCTGGAAGCCACCGAAGCATTGTCACGCGCAGCGTCTTTCATCGACCGGGTGGCCGGCGGACGAATCGGTCGCGCCGGAAGTTGATCACGCCAATTCGGCAAGTCGGCCCTCTCCGACCTGTCGCAACGTCACCCTCGACCGTCACGTGCACCGGCCCTTGGAAGTGGGCGCAGCCTCCGGCGATGAACCCCTGGTGGGTCGCCGAACGCAAGGCAGGGGTACCGATAGCGCACTGCACAATGCTCGGAGAGCATCGACGATTCCGATGCGCATCAGTCGGCCCTGTTCCCCGCCGTCGCCGGTTCCCGTTTCGGCGGCAACCGGAGCATTTACCAGTCCTGCCAAGGCACGATCGTGTGCACCGGCGCACTGAACATCAGCTCTTCGGCCTCCGGCCGCGGTGCCCCACGGCCCGACCCATCCCACTGCTGCTCCTTATCGGCGATCTCACGGCAGACGACGTCGGGATCGCCGTCCAGATACAGCAACCGAATGCGCAACGAACCGGGCGAATACTCCCGGCGAGACTCGGCCAGTGGCAGCGTGGGGTGCTTCTGCACGGTGTGCAGGGCGAATGTCCACGCTCCCGCCACCCCGGAGCATTCCAGCAGATCCGGAATCCGCACCTGATCCTGCCACCGGAACTGCTCGTGCGACTGCACACTGTGCGAATCGGCCAGGTGACTGACGGTGATATGCAGCCCGCGGTTCGGCCGGAACGGCAGCGCGTCCGCCGACACCAATACGCGCGGCGCGACATAACCTCTCACCGGCGTGAAGAACGCCAGCAGCGTACGGCGAACACCCGGAATGATCGGGCCCCGCCCCCACTGAAAGGAGTCCTCCCCCAACTTGGTCCACTCGGCGACACTCTCCTCGTACGGCGGCCGGAACCAGTACATGGCCACGTAATCGGTGCCCGCCAATTCCGCGGCCGCCCCGGTGCCGCCGTTACGGCAAGCCCAGCGATCACCCCATGCCACCCCCGGAAGCAGAAGGTTCTCCGGACGATGGTCCAGCTGATGCCATTCGTTGTATTCCCGATGCCGATCGGAATCGGTCAATTCGATGAACGAGAAAAAGGCCCGCTCCGAGAACAACTTCCACCTCCTGCTGCGAACGACGACGCCGCGCCTGCCACGACACCGCCACGCTAGGAGTCGCCGACGCCCACACGAGTCCCGGATTCCGTTCATCGGGAGAGTGCTGTCGAGCAGCCGACGCCGTCCCTGCCTCCGATAAGAACGAAGTCGGGAGCCAGGACCCCGCTGCGGTTCGCGCCCGGGCCGGCGGACGGCCGCAGCGGCCAGAAGCCTCGTGATGATCAGGGTCGCCGGCGGACCGGCTTCTTCGTCGGCGAGCGAGGGTGGGTGCGGCGGTGTATAGCTCGGTGGGTCCGCCTCGCCCCACCTAGCGTGTGGTGTAGGCGCCGCCGTTGAGGTGAATGGTCTGGCTGGTGATGTGGCGGGCACGTGGAGACGCCAGAAATTCGACGAGATCAGCCACGTCGTCCGGACGTCGGGGCCGTGAGCGGCGGACCCGTTTGATGTATTCGACGACGGGGCGGGTGATTTCACGGTAGGGCGACATCGGATGTGGGGCGAGCCAGGACCGAACTCCTCGGGGCTCACCGAGTTCGGGACGCAGGACGCGGCGGCGGGTCGAGACGCCGAGCCCGGCGGCTCACAACCGCCGGGACCTCGGTCTCTCCGTAGAAGCCGAACGCCGATGCGTGGGCGTGCGCGCGCAGCGGTGTCGGGACCTCACTGCGCCGGGCGGTTCCGTCCGAGGGATGAGCAGTCGCATCGGCCACCAGTATGAGCACGGACCCGGCGCGTCCACGGTTTCCCAGTCAGGGCGTGATGAGAACCGCGTCGTCTTTCGATCTCGCCGCCGACGTCAGTTCTCGCCGGTCATGGCCTCGTCGCCCCCGCCGGCCGGGTTGTAGGCCAGCAGTTCCCAGCAGTGGCCGTCCGGGTCGTCGATCGCCCGGTTGTACAGCCAGCCCATGTCCTGGGCCTCCCGCGGTTCGGTGGCACCCGCGGCCAGCGCCGCGTCGACCAGGCGGTCCACTTCTTCACGCGTCCCGGCAGCCAGCGCGTTGATCACCTCGATGGGACCGTCCGCAGTGTCTCGCTTGGTGAAGGTCGCGAACGTCTCGCGCGTCATCAACTGCACCACGATCGCGTCGGCGAGGACCACCTGGGCGGAGGTGTCCCCGGTGAAGTCCGGGTTGATCGTTCCCCCCATCGCCGTGTACACCTTCTTGCTCGCCTCCAGGTCGGTGACCGGCAGGTTGACGTAGATCTGTGTGAATGCCATGACGTGCCTCCCATATTCGGTGTGCCGGGCGCTCCCGGCGACACCAGAAAATCTAGGGGCGCACCTCGACCTCGGTCTTGTACAGGAGCGACAGCATCTCTTCGCTGTCGGCGCGCCGCAGCTGTGAGGCCGTGCGGCCGGTGAACCGGGTCAGCGAGCGCGCCAGGTGCGGCTGGTCGTGGTACCCCGTTCGCTGCGCGACCTCGATCGCCGGCATCCCCTGCCGCAGCAGCAGCACCGCCTGCCTGGCTCGTTCGATCTGGCGGATCGCGCCCTGCGTCAGCCCCGTCGCCGCAGCCACCCGCCGCTGCACCGATCGCGGAGTGACCAATGTGGTCCCGTCACCGCGGAGGACATCGGTGACCAGCGGATCACGCACCAGCAGTCCCGCGCGAACCAGTCGGTCGACGAAAACATCGGCGTTGTCGTAGGCCGGAATTTCCCATTCCTCGCCCTGCAGCACGAACGAGCGGGCCGTGGTGTGCGGACTCGACACCGCAGTGTCGACCAGCCCCGGCACCGGCATCGGCGCCAGGAACGCACCGTGCCGGAAGATGATCCCGAACGTTTCACCCGTGCTCGGCCCCAACTCCAGCACCGTGGGCTTGGTTTCGGGGCCGCGGACCGAAACATGCGTCTCCCCACGGTCGCTCCAGACGACGAGTTCCCAATTCGAATTCGCCACCGATCGCATCCGCGCCGGCACCACCCCAGCGACCGGCCCAGCCCGATATATCCGCTCCACATACGGGGAATCGGACAGACGCTGCTCGATGCCAGCGGCCGGTTCGAGGCTCACGGCCAAGAAACTAACACGGGCCTGGATGCGCCCGAGGCCGGTAACCACCGCAGCATGCCCCACCGGACCATGAGGACCTCCCACACCTAGGCGGCCACGTCGTTCACGACCGGGACCCCGGTGCCCCACTGTCCGGTCAGCCCGTCGAGAGCGGTTGCGAGCGTGCTGGTTCCGGTAACCATGGGTCGGCGGTGACGCACCCGCGGTATCTTCCATCCCTCCGGCGATGGGCACCGTCGCATGGGCCGATGCCCAGATGACGCGACTGGCGTCCTCGACGGTGGTTCCCCCAAAGGCTGCGGCACGATCGAGTCACACTGTCACCCTGTGGGTTTCAGAACTCGTGCCGGAGTCTCAGAATGTTCGGCGGTGACGTAGGGGATCCGCCGCCATTTCGAGAATTCGCTCCCTGTGGTGACCGTTCGGCGGATGAGCGTGGCCCGTTCTCGGCCGGACGGTGCGTCCGCCGGCGCCTTCGACTGATCGGCGTGTGCGCTAATCTTGGTTCCGCGAGATTCGCACAAGTAGGTGTCCGGAGGCTGATGAATATGGCTGTCCCAAGCCGTTTCAGCATGTCTATTTCCGGTCCGCCCTAGGGTGAAACGCGCGGGCCGGGTCACACTTCGAATGACAAGGACCCGTACGTGTCTCGCATTCTCACCAACGATCCGACAAGTCTGACCACCGACCGTCTCGTGCTGCGCTCATGGACCAGCGCGGAAGCCGCCGCTGTGCTCGGCGACCACCGGCAGTCGGACTGGGCGGACGATTTTCCCTCCGAGGGCGACAAGGTGATCCCCGCCCTGTTCGCCGAGCATCCGGCCTGGCTGGGGCCTTATGGGATGCGGCTGATCATCGAACGCGCTACCGGGCTGGTGGTCGGTGGGATCGGACTGTTCTGGCCGCCGGATGACGGGCAGCTCGAAATAGGCTACGGCGTCGTGGCTTCGCGGCGCGACCGGGGCTATGCCTCGGAGGCGACTCGGGCCTTGACCGAATTCGCCTTGGCCGCACCGGAAGTACGCGCCGTCTTCGCCAATGTCGAACTGGTGAATCCGGCATCGGTGCGGGTATTGGAGAAGGCCGGGTTCGACCTGGTGGGCGAGAGCCGTGGCCCCGAGGGCGAGCACCTGGCCTGCTATCGCACGGTGGCCGGCCGGCGATAGTCGATAACGATGTCGGCGTCCGCCCTGTGCGGCGCCGACACCACACCCGACGGATGCGTTCGACTGGCTCGCCCGCGAACCGGCGAGCGGCCTGCGCATTGCGGCTTCATCAGTGGATGACGTGCTCAGTGCGCGGTCCATCCACCGTCGACCGGTAGTACAGCACCGGTGAGATAGGACGCTGCCGGACTGGCGAGCAGGACTGCCGCACCGACGAGTTCCTCCGGGTCAGCCCACCTGCGCATCGGGACTTGGTGGTCGAGAAATTCTCGGACGTAGGGATCGTCGTCGATGTTGTCGTTCAACGCTGTGCGGAACGGGCCGGGCGCCAATGCATTGACGCAGATTCCGGTACCCGCCAGTTCGGCGGCGAGGCTACGGGTGAGCTGGACCACCGCACCCTTGCTCGCCGCGTAGCCGGCACGGCCTGCGGCTCCGACCAGTCCCAGGGCGCTGGCGAGAGTGACGATGCGACCATATCCGGCTTGTCGCATCGTCGGCACCACCGCCTGGCAGGCCAGAAATGTGCCGACGACATTGACATCGAGACAGTCGCGCAAGGTACCGGCGTCGAGCGTGTCGAGGCCGCCGCGGGCCTGGATACCCGCGCTGGTGACAAGCACATCCAGGCGCCCGTGACTGTCGAGTATGGTCCGGACGACGTGGTGAACGGATTCCTCGTCGGTCACGTCACAGGACGCACCCTCGGCGATTTTGCCAGTGCGAGTGGATATCTCGGTTGCGGCCCGTTCGCTTGCCTCGCGGCGCCGCCCGGCGACAACTACCGCTGCCCCGGCGGCTGCCAGTCCCGTTGCGATGGCGCGCCCCAGTCCGGACGAGCCGCCGGTGACCAGCGCCACCTGGCCGGTCAAGTCAGCCCCAGGTCCGACTGTCGGTTCGGCGACAGCCTGCGGTGAAGTGAGTTTCCGGGTCATGATCGCTTCCCCTCGAATACGAATCCCGCCTCGTCGTTCCGTAAACAGAACGCCGGAATGGAACAGTACTGCGGGCCCTCGAGATGCTCGGTATTTCTGCCCAGAGCAGATCAGGTGGGAAGGCTCCGTCGGCTCTCGATAGGGTGCCGTGCATGGAGATCGTATCCGTACTGCCGCAGCTGACCGCGTTGCGGTTTTCCCAGGTCAACGACCTGAATGTGTACGTGTGGAGCGACCCCGAGGGGGTGACTCTGATCGACAGCGGTCTGCCGGGAACCGCCAGGGATATCGAAAAGGGCCTGCACACTTGCGGATTCACCCGCGACCAGGTGCAGCGGGTAATTCTCACCCATGCCCACGACGACCACATCGGTTCGGCGGCAGACCTCGCGGAGTGGGGAGCCGAAATCTGGGTGCACCATGCCGACGCCGACATCGTGCGGGGCGAACGTCCGCAGCCGGCTCCGGTCCTGCGCGAGTGGGAACGCCCGATCGCCGAGGCTCTCGAACCGGGCCCACCCCCGCGCCCGGCCCCGGTGCACCGCGAGCTACGCGGCGGCGAAGTGCTCGATTTCGGCGGCGGCGCAGAGGTTCTGGCAGTTCCCGGCCATACCGAGGGCAGTCTGGCGCTCCATCTGTCGCAACACCGTGTGCTGTTCACCGGCGACACGCTCGCCAATGTGCGTGGTGTCACCATGCCGGGTGTGTTCAACCTCGACAGCACCGCCGTCGACACAGCGGCCCGCCGGTTGGCCGAACTCGACGTCGATGTCGTCTGCGTCGGCCACGGTGACGTGCTCACAGGCGCACCCCTACGCACATGGCGAGTCCACCGATCGGACCACTGACGCACGCACGCATCGGCAGGCCGCCTGCTTACCAGCCCGTCGTCCTGCCCGGAGACGACGCCGCGCGCCCTGAGGCGGCGCGAGTCTCGAAGGCGCGCCGGGAAATTCGTTTTCCGACCCACGACGCGGTACAAGTACGCCGACATCGACGGTGGCCTTCTTCGGGGCGCCTACAGCGGCGTGATCGCGCGGACGACGAGCATGCGCTGTGGGCTCGGGCAGATCAGGTTGTCCCAGGGCAGCCACAGCGATTCGGTGTTGTCGGGCGGGTAGACGCGCAGGGTGGTGGTGCGCAAGGCTTCGCAATCGTTGATCTGCTTGGGAAAGGTGATGAACTCGAATTGTGCTGCCCCGCCCGGTGCGAGCGTGACCGGAGCGGGCTTGGGCGCCTGCGGACCCTCGTCCCGCACGGCGGGCTCGCCCACCGGGTCATCGCTGGGGCCGTTGGTTTGCGAGACGCCCGGGAAACCTTGCAGGACACAGGTTCGCGAGCTGGAGTTGATGAACCTCAGGAACCAGTCCCCTCCCACCGGGCCGCCGACCCCCTTGTCCAGGCGGAGTTGGGCGGTCACGCACTTCGGGGATGCGGTGTCGGCGGGAGTAGCCGGGTCGGCGGCAGCGGTTCCGGTCGCCGGCACGGCGGTAGCCTCGGGCGTCTCCGGGACGCTGCCGCCGGGCTCGATCGCGTGTCTCGATTGAGCGGGTTGCCCGGTTTGTGCTGCCGACTGCGAAGTTCGGGCCGCCGGAGTGGTTGTGGACAGCGACCCGGGAGTGGAGGCAGGGTCGCAACCGCTGACGGTGATGGCGATGCTCGCCGCGAAGCCGGCAACAATCAGTGACTTGGTACGCATGAGTCCCCCTCGAGTCCGATACCGCAACCGTTCGCATGCATATCGAGCCGTATCAGCCCCCGTTACGCCGCGGTGTCAGCAAGAAGCTAGCGGCTGGGAACCTGCGGATGTAGCCGGATCCGCGCCGGTCCAGTACCGTCTCGGCGAGACCGGGGACGGCGTGGGAAACCGAACACCACGACGGCCCGCCGCGCAGACAGTCCGCACTACCCCGCAACCTGCCGAGCAGCGGTTGAGCCACAGAAACACACTGTGCCGCAGAGGCTTTCGCCGCCCAGGCAGGTGCGTCGTGCTGTGACGAGGCCTGCCTGCACCGGAAAGCGCGAGAAGGCGAAGCCGAGGCAGGGTATGTCTGTTTTCGGGCGACCCGGCCCTCGGTGCGACATAGATACGGAAAGGGCTGGCCGAGAATGGCGCGCAGCAACAACCCACTCGCGGCAGCGCCATGGGGATCGCGACTACTGGGACGCGAGGACGAAGCCGTGGGAACTCGGCGGCTACGTGTGCAATTGCTGTTGACGGTACCGATCGTGCTGGCCAACCTGGCCGGTGTCGTCGTGTCGATCACGTTGATCGGTTTCGTACTCCCCGGGCCTTCCGTCTTCGCTGAGAAGATCGTTCTGGTCGATGCCGTCGCCGCCCCGGTGTACGCCGTGGTCGCAGTGTTGATCGGCGTGTGGTGGGGCACCGTGCGCGGTTTGCGCGCGCTGGGCTGGGCCCTCGACCCGGACGTGGTGCCCACCGAGCGGCAACAGGCCGCCGCCGCGGCGGTGCCGTGGCGACTGGTGCGGATCCAGGCGATGCTCTGGTTCGGCGGAGTGGTCGTGCTCACGCTGCTCGCCGGACTCGCCGAGCCCGGGCTGATCGCCAAGGTCGCGTTCGGGATCACGTTCAGCGCGATCGTCGTGTGCGCGAGTACCTACCTCATCATCGAATTCGCGTTGCGACCGGTGACCTCACGGGTGCTCTCGGCGCGAAAGTCGCGCCCCCGCAGCGGAATCGGCGTGTTCGGGCGATCGTTGTTGATGTGGCTGGTCGGTTCGGGTCTGCCGGTGGCGGGACTGATGGTGCTGGCGGTGCTGGCGCTGTGCACCGACTATGTGAGCACGGCCCGGCTGGCGGTGTGCGTGCTCTCGCTGGGCGGTGCGACCCTGTTGATCGGCTCGCTGCTGATGACGCAGACGCTGGCCGCGACCGTCGCCCCGATCAGTGGTGTGCGCCGGGCGATGCGCGAGGTGGAGAAGGGCGATCTCGATCTCGAGCTCGCGGTCTACGACGGCACCGAACTGGGCGAACTGCAGAGCGGGTTCAACAATATGGTCGGTGGTTTGCGCGAACGCGAGGAGATCCGGGACCTGTTCGGCAGGCATGTCGGGCGCGAGGTCGCCGACGCCGCACTGGCGGGGAAGGCGGTGCTCGGCGGTGTCGAAGTCGAGGCGGCCGCACTGTTCATCGATATCGTCGGATCCACCACCATGGCCGCGTCCCTGCCCGCGCCCGAGATGGTCGCGATTCTCAATCGCTTCTTCGGTGTGGTGGTGGACGAGGTGGAGCGCCACGGCGGCCTGCTCAACAAGTTCGAAGGGGATGCGGCGCTGGCCGTATTCGGCACGCCTGCCACGCTTCCCGACGCAGCGGGTGCCGCGTTGGCGTGCGGTCGCGCGATTCGCGCCCGGCTCGATACCGACGCCGCGGATTTCGTCGCCGCGATCGGTATCGCCGAGGGCCGGGTCGTCGCAGGCAATGTCGGCGCTCGGCAGCGCTATGAATTCACGGTGATCGGCGACGCTGTCAACGAAGCCGCCCGGCTCTGTGAACTGGCAAAACGCGACTCCCTGCTACTCACCTCGGATAAGACGGTTGTCGCCGCCGCAGCCACCGAAGCCGAGCACTGGCAACTCGGCGAATCGGTGACCCTGCGAGGCCGGCTCACCCCGACGCGCCTGGCCCGCCCGGTTCAGCGATCAGCACCGGCACCCACAACCGAGTGAGATCAGAAGCGCACGGGCAACTTCTCCAGAGTGCTGGAGGTGATTCCGGGGCGCCAGGTGATT
The DNA here is from genome assembly GCF_003023875.1 of Nocardia sp. MDA0666. Taxonomy (NCBI): domain Bacteria; kingdom Bacillati; phylum Actinomycetota; class Actinomycetes; order Mycobacteriales; family Nocardiaceae; genus Nocardia; species Nocardia sp. MDA0666. The sequence continues at coordinate 98,604 of NZ_PYHT01000002.1, read as the reverse complement.
TCGTCCATCCCGACGGCGAGCGCGATATCCGGCATGCGTCGCAGCACCGTGCTCAGGCCGACGGATGCTTCCAGGCGAGCCAGCGGGGCGCCCAGGCAGAAGTGCATGCCTTTGCCGAAGCCCAGGTGGCGCTGACTGTCCTCGCGCCGGATGTCGAAGGTCGCCGCATCCGGGAAACGCGATTCGTCACGATTCGCCGAGGTGACGCACAGATAGATGTGATCGCCCTTCTTCAGCTGCTGCCCTTGGTATTCGAAGTCCTCGGCCACCCAGCGGTCGTTGGCGTTCATCAGCGGACCGCGGTAGCGGATGACCTCCTCGATCGCCTGTTTCAGCAGTGCGGGATCGCTCTTCACCGCCTCCGCCTGTTCCGGATGCTGGAAGAAGGTCAGCATCGCGCTGCTGAGCAACGCGGTCGTTGTCTCGTTACCGGCCAGGATCAGCAGCTGGGCCATGCCTATGATTTCCTTGCGGGACAGGCGATCTCCCTCGAGCTCCACCTGCAGCAGACGGCTTAGTAGATCCGGTGCGGGCTGCTGTTGTTTGGCCTCGAGCAGGGCGTGCAGGTAGTGCAGGAACTCCTGCATCTCGTCCTTGATCTGCATCCCAGCCGCAGGATTGCCCATGGCGTCGACATACAGATTGGACCAGATCCGGAACTTCTCCTGATCCGCGGTGGGTACGCCGAGGATTTCCGAGATCACCTGCATGGGCAGTGGGAAGGCGATCTCCTGCACAAAGTCGATCTCACCGTGTTCGGGCAGCCGGTCGATCAGGGCATCGGTGATCTGCTGAATGCGTGGCTGCCAGGTCTCGATGAATCGCGGCGTGAACGACGCGCTGACCAGTCGGCGCAGGCGCGCGTGGTGGACCGGGTCGCTCTGGAAGATCACCGAATGCAGTAGCGCATCGGAGAATTCGCCGTGCGGAAACACCATGGCGAGAACCTCCGGCGGATACACGTCGGCCGGGTTGTTGGTCAGGCGGGAGTCGCGAAAGAACGCCTCCACATCGTCGTAGCGGGTGACCAGCCAGCCGGATTCGCCGCCGGGCAGCGCTACCTTCGCGATCGGTGAGTCCTTGCGCAGGTCGGCGAGGATTTCGAAGGGGGCGTGTTTGAACGCTGGTGACGTGATATCGAAGGATTCGGTTGTCGACATCGTGACTCCGTTCTCAACGGGCTGCACGCGGAGCGGTGCGATGCCCGCCGATATTGAATATGATCCGTTTCACCAGGTTTGCGGATCTGGCTCCCAAGCGTGGGAAGTGCTCTCGCCCAGGCTATTCGGGCCCCGCAGCCGTCCGGCCGGCGGTCTCACGGCAGCGTGGCCGCCAGTTCGGCATGCAGATCCAGCAGATCCGGGATTTGTTCGGCGGGCCGGCGGCCGAATCCGCATTCGGTGGCGATACCGAAGGCGTCGACGATTTCCCGGGCGGCGGCGATGCGGCGCAGGGCCCCGTCGCGGCCGTCGGTGGCGTGCACCAGTCCGAGGTACAGCCGGGTTCGCGGCGGCAGGTGCAGTCCGGCGAGCGGTGCGAAGTACTCGCGGTCTGTGCGTGAGCGCGGAACCGGCATATGTACCCAGTCGACCTGGCGCGGCAGCGCCGCGACCACACCCGACAGCACCGTCACCATACGACCGGTGTCGGTGGGCTCGGCGAAGTGCCGATGCCCGAAATCGCCGTAGCACAAGTGATATCCGAGTTCGATCTCCGTGGGCACGGCCGCGCCGAGGCGCACGAGCCGGGCGACGATCTCACTCAGCCGGGTGTCGTCGTCGGCGCCGAACCAGGACGGGAACACCCCCTCGAAGATCGCGAACTCGACCGGGCAATCCCACTGCACCGCGAGATCGGCGTGTGGGATCTCCGCGGCGATGCGGCCGAGTTCGGCGAGCAGCGCCGCCTCGTAGCGCTGTTCGAGGATGTCCTGCGGATCGCCGACGAAAGCGCCCACCACCGAGATCGGGGTGGGCAGGCAGACCTGGAACCGCACCCCGGCATCGATGTCGCCGCGTTCGCGCAGCTTGCGGAACACTCCCCAGGACTCGAGCGCTGCCTGCGCGTAACCCAGCTCACCGAAATCGATCGATGCGGGATCCACGCCCGGTTTGGGCCGCACCCGCTCACTGGGCCCGTATTCCGGGCTCGGCGGCGGCGCCGTCTCCAGATCCGGATGCGCCCCCATGCGCGGCAACTGCCAGACCGTGAAGTTGTCCCGCTCGCCGGTCTCGCCGTCGGGTATGCGGCTGAGCCACGGTCCCAGCCGCCGCGCGGCCGCACCGAATACGGCCTCCGCATCCGGCAGCGGCACACTGCCACACAGATGAACATCGCCTCGGGTCACCGCGACTCCTCATATCCCGGCCGCTGGAGTCCGGGTGCGGGATTCGGGGACGCAGCGGCGCACTCGATCGACGCGATGAGAGTAGATCCAGCCGCCGCCCGTGCGATTCCCACGCGCGAGAATGCGCGACGTCGAACGACGAAGGCGCGTCGGGGCCGAGTCCGACGACCGCGCTCGCGCCACCGACGCCCGGCAGGGTGACCGCAGCCGGCAGGACGAATCCCGTCGAGAGCCGGCGGGGCTCCAGGGCCACGCGGAATGCCAGGACGAGAAACCCGCGGCGACCGGGCAGCGTCGAACCGGAACCTACGGCGTCGCAAACGGATCCGCAGTGTCATACCCCAACGATCCGACCAGGTGGCCTACCGTAAAAGGTGCGAACGCCTCGGTGGATGTGGGAGACATGACCTGGGCCCGTTTCGAGATCCACGCCATTGTGGGCCGTCATCGGCGTCGTTGCCGGGCGGCGGGGTGTCGAGCACCCACACCTGAAACGGGCATTCGGAAGGACCGGTTCGGCATGCGGTTGCGATCCGCCTGTCAATAGGCAAGTCTGTCGAGGATCACGTCCATCGCCAGTGTCGGCACCCTGGGTGTGGCGGAATCAGTTTGGTCCAGAATTCGTGGCGTACCGCGTCCCACAATGTATTCAATTCGGGATGAAGTTCTCGTGCTTGTGCGAGATCCGGAAATTCCTCGGGGCCGAACGAGACAATCGGCGGGGCGCCGGAGGCCCCGTGGACGGCTACGATGGAGATCAGGTGGTTCTGAAACAAGAGCCATGTCGCGCGTAATCCGTCGACTTCGGTTCTTCGGGTGTCATCCATATGTTGTTTCCAATGCGTCGAGCCTTTTTCAATATATTTTCGATCGGTGTCGATACCGACCCACCGGAGTAACTCTGCGCTCGCCGGCACTGTGCTCACGTGCGGTAAGTGTGGGCAACCAATGCCGAACGCAGGTGCCACAGCCCGCTCGCCTGAGTGGAATCGAACCCCGTGAGCTGCCCGATCCGCTTGAGCCGGTAGTCCACGGTGTTGATGTGCACGTTCAATAGCCGCGCAGTGCGTTGGCGGTTCAGGTTGTGCGCGATATGGACCTGCAATGTCTCCAGCAGTTCCGGATGCTCGTCCAACGGATCGAGCAGCGACCCGAGATGGTCGCGACCCGGGCCGGGACGGGTGAGCTGGTATTCCAGAGCCAGATCGTCGAAGTGATACAGGCCCGGCACCGATCCCAGCCGGGACACGACGTCGAGCAGTTCGTGGGCTTGATCCGCGGCCGTGGGCAGGGTGTCGGTAGCCGCGGTGACCATGGTGGCGGTGATGGGCACGCGCGCCGCCCGCGACAGATTCCCGATGAGTTCTTCCAGGGCTCCCTTGGTGATGCGATCGGCGGGGATGAGCACGGTGCCGCCGTCGATCGACAGCAGTGACAGCACGGTGTCGTCGCAGTGGGTGGCCAGTTCTGCCTGCAGGCGCCGGAGTTTGCGGCGGGCAACGACTTTCGCGTTCAGCGTCGGGTTGGATTCGTCGGGGTGGGACGGAATGGCGAGGGCCAATACGCGATAGCGGCCGGCGATGTCGATGCCACACTCGCGGGCCATCGTGGAGGTGGGGTGCCCGCCGAGCAGTGCCGAGGTGAGCGTATGCACCGCGGTGTGGTGCTCCGACACGACTGCGCGCAATTCGCGTACATAGGCCACCGAGACCGCCGTAGTCATGGTGTCGAGCATCTCGACGACGAGTTTGGCGGCATCGAGAATGCTCTGATAGTCGGCCGTGCTGAGCATCGGATCTGCATCGGCCGAGCCGGAGGCACGTTGCTTGGCCAAGGCGGTGGACACCACCAGGTCGAAGCCGATCTTGAAGCCTTCGTGAATGGCGTGGTGAATGGTCCCGATGGGCACACCTTCGCGAGCCCATTGAGCCGCGGCGTCCTTCAGTTGCCCGGTCTTTTCCGCAATGTTGCTGCCGTCCAGCATGCTGACCGCCAGCTCCAGGCACACGCGGGTGATGATGGTGATGTCGCCGTGGATTGCGTCACCTGGCAAGGTGCCACAGGGCGCGACGGTTTCGACGAAGTGGCTGACCATCTGCCGCGACAAGGCCCGCACGTCTTTCAGCGGCAACGATACGGGCCGACCGGATACAGTGAGGCCTTGCTGATATGGAGAGGTGACAGGCATGATCGAACTTCCTTCCTCCCCGGTTAGCTGGGCTATTTCACCAGCGTAACCAGGGCAGGATTCGTGAGGAAGTACTACTCCGGGTCACGTGATCTTTGGGATCAGCGGCCGTCAGGCGATTGTGGTAGACCACAACGACGATCGGCTGAGCTGCGATCGATATGCCGAGATGCCGGCGAACCACACCCTCTCGCACCGCTCCTACCGCACCGGCCGCCCAGGGTTCTTCGGCGTCCAGGCGGGATGGAGTCGGGTCGAGTTCGGCGAAGAAGAATCCACGACCTCAACCAACCCACTGTTTGACGGGCAATTTTCCGGTAAACTTCGAGTTCCTCACATTCCGGAGCTGGAGGACAAAATTCCACCAGCGTGGCCGTCACGCTGGTCGACGAAGCGGAGAATCAGCGTCAGGACTCGTTTCAAACACCCGTTCAACCGAACTTCGTAGCATTACAGACCGCACTCGGAGAATCAGGAACAGTCGCACTCAGGTTATCCGAACTGTCGGCAGTGAACGATGCGGCGAATTCGGCGAGCGCGCATGAATCGACAGGCAATAATCCGGGAGGTGGCCGTGGCGTCCATGGTGTCGAGTGAGCCACGTGATCCATTGCACAGCAACAGTATTCGCCCATTCACCGTCGGCGTCGAAGAGGAGTTCGTTCTTGTCGATCCGGCCACCGGACTCCCCTCGCTGAACAACACCGACGTCGCGGCACGCGCCCCGGATGCCGAACTGCAACTGGAACTGTCCCAGTGCCAGATCGAGACCTGCACACCGGTCTGCGCGAGCATTCCGGAGTTGCACCGCGAAGTTCGACGGGCGCGACTCTCGGTCACGCAGGCCGCGACATGCGCAGGATCGCTGCCACTGGCGGTGGGAGTGCCGATCTGGAGACCGCCGCCCGGGTCCATGACCGACACTCCCAGATACCGTCGCATGGCGGCGCATTTCGGCGAACTGGCCGAGCAAGTGATCTGCGGTTGCCACGTCCACGTCTGCGTGCCCGACCGCGACGTCGCGGTGCAGGTCAGCAATCACCTGCGTCCTTGGCTGCCGACCCTGTTGGCGCTGACGGCGAATTCCCCGATCACAAGTGGTATCGACACCGGATACGCCAGCTGGCGCCACCTACTGTGGGCGCGATGGCCCAGCGCCGGGCCGCCCCCGTACCTGCGGTCCGCCGCCGAATACGACGACACGGTCACCAAGCTCGTCGAGGACGGGCACATCCTCGACGCAGCGATGGTCTATTGGGATGTGCGATTGTCCTCGCATCTGCCCACGATCGAGATCCGCATCAGCGACGTTCCGGCCACGGTCGAGGAAACGGCACTTCTGGCGAGTCTCGTCCGGGCACTGGTCATCACCTCCGTGGCGGCAGTGGACAGCGGACGGACATCGGACCCCGTCGACCTGGCATATCTGCGGGCGGCATGCCGGCGCGCGGCCCACGACGGCCTGTCCGATCCGCAGTTCCGCAGAGCTACAGGACATTCCGTGCCCAAGCCCGCCTCCATCGCACATCTGCTCTCCCATATCCGCCCCGCTCTCGAACAGTCCGGCGACTACGAATTCACGCGTGGCGCGTTGGCAACAGTTCTGCGGAACGGCAACGGCGCTGTCCGACAACGCGAAGCATTGCGCATCGGAGGCCCCACTCAGGTCTTGAAGCAGATGGCACGATCGACCACCGAAGGATGCGCCGCCACCGAAGTCCGTCAGCCGGCGTGACGAACCAGACGCTCATCAGCGCCTGTGCCGACCTCAGACGGGTGAGATCGGCGCGAAGGGCCGGATCGCGTCGGCGCCGGATCCCACTACCGCAGCACAGGATTCGGGCACCTCGTTCCACGCCCCCTCGAGATCGCGCAGCGGCTCCGACACCACGAAGCGGGTCTCACCGCCCAGTTCGCGCAAAACCTCGACTTCGGGATGTAACGCCCGCAATTGAGAGAGTTCGGTCGAGAAGAACAGCGACCGCGATCGGCGCTCGCTGGAATACCGGAAGACCCAGAGGTTTTGACCGTTGGTCGTCGCGACTGTCATCTGAACCGGATGCTCGACACCGTGTGCGTGCCCAACGTCCTCGACGAAGCCGACCGCCCGCGCGACGGCACCGAGCGGGTCATCGGCGAGACCGAAGGTCAGGGCGAGGTAGAACAATGCTTCCGTGTCCGTTGAGCCCTCGATGTCGGAGAACAGCCCAGGATCCACGGCCATCAACAAATCGCGCCTGATTTCACTGAAACCACGCAGGGCGCCGTTGTGCACCCATAACCATCGACCGTGCCGGAACGGATGACAATTGCTGCGCTGAACCGCGGTCCCAGTCGAAGCCCGCACATGAGCGAGCAACCTCGACGTGCGCACCTGACCAGCTATCTCCCGCAAATTCTTATCGTTCCAGGCCGGCTCGATCCCCTTGTACACCGCGGGTTCGGCACCCTCGCCATACCAGCCGACACCGAAGCCGTCCCCGTTGGTGGTGGTCTCTCCCAGACGAGAGTGCAGACTCTGGTCGATCAGAGAATGTTCGGGGCGAAACAACAGATCCTCGACAAGGATCGGCTCGCCCCAGTACGCCATCCACCGGCACATACATCGATTCAAACAGAGTCGACACCCTCTGCGATAGCCCTCGGGCTCCCCGGAACCGTCGAACCCCGGTATGGAATCGGAATCTTCGCGTACCCCCGAGGCAGTTACCGCTCTCCGGGCCGACGATGTCGTCGGATGGCGTGCCGACAGACGGTCACCGCCTCTGGCGGCAGACGCCGGGTCAGAGGTCGGGGCGGCGGTGGGCCCACGGCTGGGCCTGCTCGAGCTGCGCGGCCAGCCGGATGAGCTGTCCTTCCGCCCCGAGGCGGCCGACGAACTGGACGCCGATCGGCAGCCCGTCGGGAGTCCAGTGCAGTGGCACACTCATGGCGGGACGGCCGGTGATGTTCGCCAATTGGGTGTAGGGAACCCAGCTCAGGTTGTCGTTGATGAACTGGTGGACGATCGGTGTCCAGCGCAGCAGCCCGGCGACGCGGGCGGTCAGCAGCAATCGCTGTGCCGTGCGCAGCGCAGGCGCGAGGTCGAATGCCCCGATCCGAGGCGGCGGGGTGGCTGTGGTCGGAGTGAGCAGCAGGTCGTAGGACTCGTGAAATTCCGCCAGCCGTCGCACGTACTGGTGTCGCCGCTCGACGGCGCGAGTCAACTCGACAGCCTTGGTCGCGCGTCCCAGCGCGGCCATCAGCCGGGTATCGAGCTCGAATCCCGAATCCCCCACGCCCCCAGCGGCTTTGGCCTCATCCACCGAGAAGGCACACTCGACGAACCAGGTAGTGAGAAAATCCTTGGCCAACGCCGCGTCATCGAAGGGAGCGCGGGGCAGCTCCACCACGTCATGGCCGAGGCTCATCAGTAGTTCGGCCGCTCCGTTCGCCGCCGCCACAGCCTCCGGATGGGGCGCCGGATTGACCGAACTGGCTGTGCAGACGCCGATCCGAAGACGCCCCGGGGCGCGTTCCACCTCCGCGAGATAGCTCCCTTGCCCCTGTGCCGCCAGGTACGGCGCAACCGGAGTCGGGCCCGCCAGCACATCGAGCATGGCGGCGGTGTCTCGCACCGAACGAGAGATGACACCATCGGCGGCGGTTCCACCCAGATACTCACCGTGCACGGGACCGGCCGGGATCAGACCGCGAGAAGCCTTGAGCCCGAACAGCCCACACGCCGAGGCCGGAATTCGGATCGAACCACCCCCGTCGCTGGCTCCCGCGCACGGCACGATGCCCGCGGCCACCGCCGCCGCGGCGCCACCTGAGGACCCGCCGGGCGTGTGCTCGGTGTTCCACGGATTGCGCGCCGGACCGAACAACTCGGGTTCGGTGATTCCCTTGGCGCCGAATTCGGGGGTATTGGTCTTACCGAAGATGACCAGCCCGGCATCGAGCCACCGCTGCACCACCGTGGCATTCTCGGTCGCCGGGACCGACGCGAGCGACCGCGAACCGCCACTGGTGGGATAGCCGGCGAGATGTTGATGAAGGTCCTTTATAAGGAACGGCACGCCAGCGAAAGGCGCGTCGTCCACCTCGACAGCACGGGCCGGATCGACGTCGGCCACGATCGCGTTGATCCGCGGATTGACTTCGGCCGCGCGCGCCCGCGCCGCCTCCAGCAGCTCGGCCGGCTCGGCCTCACCCGACCGCACCAGAGCAGCCAGCGCCATCGCGTCCGAACTCGAGTAGGCGTCCACACCGGCACCTTATCGGGAAGCGAGTCGGCGCACGGGGTGATCGTTGCACGGATGAGGTAATGGCGCCGCCCGCGGCGCTGCACCCGGCATACGACACGAGGAGTGCCGGTTCAGGGTGTGGCTTGTACCCGGATCGACTCACCGTCCGCGAGATCTCCTGCGGGATTGTCGATCTCGTAGTAGGGCGGCTCCCCGTCGAGGTAGTGGCCGACGTCGAAGTAGTCGTTGCCGGCCAGGTCGAGGGTCCCGGTGGTCCAGGCCAGCAGGAAGTCGGTGACCGGCATGGCCGTGAACAACCATGCGGATTGATGGACGTTGGTGAGGATGATCGTCCACACCGCCGGATCCGGTCCGGGGTACCACAGCAGATAGTCCCCGCCCTCGTGAGCGCCCCACTGGATCAGCTGTGCCGGTTCGATCGACACCCCGGCCGGCACCGGAGGCTGCCATTGCGGCAGTAACTGTTCCGGGGGCAGCAGGTCGCCGCGGGCCCGGTGGGTGCGGGCGGCGAGATCGTCCCATTCGTCGGGCGCGGGGCCCAGCAACCGGAATGCGTTGCACCACAGGACATCACCGTAGGCGTGGTAGAGCCGCTTGTAGTCGGCCGGCAGCTCGACGCCGAGCTCGGCCTCGGTCGCTTCCCAGGTCACCGGCGGCCGTGCCGGTGGCGGCGGGAGGAGGGTGGTGAGCTCGTCGAAGGCGGTCATCGTCTCGATCCTGTCAGAAATTCTGGATCAGCACGGGACCGGGATTCCATCCCTTGTCGCCGATCGCCCACATCAGGATGTAGTCGGGGATGGCGTTGTCGCCGACGTAGAGCGGGATCTTGCCCAGCGATACGTTCTGCTGCGGGATCCCGTCGGCAACTCTGGCGCCGCTGACGACCTTGCTGATCTCGACGTCCCAGTCGCGAATGATGCCGGTGTTGATCGCGCCGAGTTCCGGAGTGAGGAATTGAGGCAGGTCCCCCGGGCAGCCATTGACGTTGGCGCACAGATGTCCACGCTGATACGGCCTGCTAGCGCCGGGGATCTTGATCGAGGGGGAACCGCCGGTGCCGACCATGGCGGGGGTGATGTAGCCGACGAGGCCGCCGGAGCGGTTGTAGTCGTCCAGCGGCGAGGCCAGCACATTGCCGCCATCGCCGGCGATGAGGACGACCGGGGTCTGGTCGGCGACCGGGCTGGTGCCGTCCGGGTTCGGCAGCGCGAACACCTGCGGCGTGGCGTTGCTCGGGCGCGGCACACCCTGCGCGGCCCGCTGGATCTGGAAGGCGTTGGCGAAGAACTCCTGCTGCATGGCCGTCATATCCGGCGCCGGCCCGATCCCACCGGTAGCGCCGGGCGCCTGCAACGGATTCGCGGGTGCGGGCAGGACACGGAAGGCGTTGGGGCCGTTCACCATGCTGTTGGGCAGCAGGACCGGCTGTGCCGGAGCGGGGTTCCCGATCAACGTCGACGGATTGTAGCTGCCACCTTGCGGGATCGCGGGATTGCGGATGATCCGCGACAACGGCGGCAACGCCATTGCGGGATTCGGTAGCGCCGGACCGGTCGATGAGCGCGGCGGCAACGGTACCGACGGCGTGCGCGGATTCGCCGGCGCCGGACTCGGCGAAGGCGCGGGCGCGGGCCCCGGTGCAGGGCTCGGTGGGCAGCTCGGGTTGGGCGCGGCCGCGGCGATGATCAGCGCGGCCGGGCACGGTTGCGGCGCATCGGGTTTCGGCGGCGCACCGACCTGCGGAACGTCGTGCCCCTCGGCCCGGCACTGCTCGGCCAGGCTCTGCAATTCCGGGATCTCGGCATTGCCGCGCTCGGCCTCCGCGTTGTAGGCCGCCACCGCCGCCTCGTCCGACGGATTCGGCGGACTCGCGTTGTGGACCGCGGCAGCCTGATTGTGCGCCTCGATCCGCGCAGCGACCGCCCCGCAGTCCAGCGGATCGGCGGACCCTACCGGCGCCGCGACCGCCAGCATCCCGAAGATGCCGAGGACGACAGCAAGAACAGCTACTGATTTGCTAACGAAACGTCCTGTCGAAGAAGACATTTCACCCCCCAAGTTCATGTCGATTCGAAACTAACGTCACCGACTTCGAACGGTCAAGAGTGACCCCCACCACTCGCGACCACCGACGCGATCGGAGCGAAATGACTTTCGGAAGTCGAGAGGCGGCCGCGAAGTCAAGCCGGTATCGTCCGCCGTGGCCGCAGCGGTATGTGGTCACGGAACGCTTCGATGGCGGCGGCGACTTCGAATGGTGTTGTCGCGTGGGCGATGTCGTGGCGGTAGAGAACGCGGTGTGCGACCGCGTCGAGGTCGAATCCCCAGACCATCGACATCAGCGGGTTGATGAACAGCTCGGCGCCTTTCGCACGCGTACGTGTCAGTGAGTGGTGGTCCCCGTATTCGCCCCGGGAGGCGTCGGTGATCGACGCGCAGACGATGCTCTCCCGGCCGGGAGTACGGCGCTGGACCCAGTCGACGGCGTCGAGCCATGCATCGGTGGCGGCGATGCCGGGCAGGAGAGCGAACACCCCATGGTAGGCGCCGCTTTTGGACAGGGCGGCAACGTTTTCCAGGAAATGCGCGTGGCAGACGCCATGGTAGGTGTCGACACCGAATCCGACGCAGACCGCGAGTTTGACCGGCAAGTCGAGGGCGTGGGCGGCCAGCAGGCTGGTGACGTCCTCGACCGGCGTTCCGAGTCCGGCTTCATCACCGGTCATGAGTAGATCGGTCCCGCCGTCGACGAGAACGATTGCGTCCAGGCTCAGCTCGCGGGCCAACCATGCGTAGGCCGCTCGGATGTCGGCGGGTCCGCCTTTGCGGATCGCGAACACCCGGTCCGGGTAGCCGTGGTCGCGTAACCACACCGCGAGGTGCTTTTCCGGGAAGTAGGAAATCGGACAGTCGGTGACGGCGTCGACTTCGAACACTCCAGCCGCTACCGGTCGTGCGTCGGTGCGTGTGATGGGTGTGAAGGTGAGGTTGGCCAGGAAGACCGTCTCGAGGTGTTCGTGCAGCGCGAAGGCTATCGGCAGACCGCTGAGCAGGTCGAACCCACCACCGGCACCGGCGATCAGAATCCGCTCGCAGTGCCGAAGGCGATGGAGCAACGGTGTGTCGAACAGGGTGGGAGCAACCATTCGTCGAAGTATTCAGCACATCCCCCGATGGGGAGCCGGGGTCGACCTCCCTCTTCGAGAGCGTCGAATTCTGAAACGCATCCGCTTCGCGCGGCCGGTGTCCGATGAAATACTGGTACCGGGTATCGCCAACTGTCGGCGACACTTTCGGGTCGGCTGATGCCGTTCTTGGTTGGGAGACGTTCGTGCAGTACATGCCTCATATCGAATCGGAAATCGCCGCCATGCACACCGAGTACCGGTCACTTCTTCACGGGGATCGATGGTCGTTGCGCACTCTGTTCAGCACCGATGACTGCGATATCGCTGAATACTGTGGCACTTTCGCGCCGAACCGGTTCGGCGCGGAGGCGTGCGAGGCGGTCGAGACGTTCTGTCGCAGACACCGGATCTGGCTGGAAAGCGGTGGTGCCGCCTACAATTCGATGACACCCTACCTACATCCGCGCACGATAGACCTGCCGCGGATGACGACGATCGGTGTCTACAACGCGATCCTGTTCGCACTCAACGACACGGTGGGCCGCGAGAAGTTCAGCCATCTGTCCGAGGACGAACGAGCACAGGCACAGCGGGAAGTCGACCATCTGTGTCGATTATTCGAGTCCGGCCGAATCCGGCCGGACAACTCCACGCCCATCGTCGAGGCGAGCCTCGAATTCTTGACGACCCTCACCGAACAAGCCGAGCCCGTCTGGTTGCAGCGATTCCGCGCATCGACGATCGACCATCTGCGCTCGGCGATCCGCGATCAGAACGTCGGGGCGCGCGGTGACCTGCTCAGCGTCGACGACTACATCGCCCTGCGCAACGAAGTCTCGGGAATGTACCCCGCGATCCAGCTGTGCGAGTTCGCACGCGACACCACCCTGCCCTGGGAGCAGCTCGCGGCCGCCGGCCTCGCCGAAGACCTGCGCACGCTGGAACGCCTGACCGCCGAAGTCGGCGCCCTGATGAACGATGTCTTCTCCTTCGAGAAGGAGGTCATCGTGGACCGTTCCGATTTCAACCTCATCTCGATTCTGCTGCTCAATACGCCCGGGGCGACACTGGCCGACGCCGTACTCGACGCCGCGCAGATCGTGCGCGAGCGATTCACAGACTTCCGCGGGCTGCGCCGCGACCTGCTCGACCGCTGCGCCACACTCGGTCCGCCGCTTTCCACCGCCGTCACCGACTATGCCGACGACCTCGACCAATGCGTGCAGGCGAGCTGGGTGTGGCAATGCGTCACCTCGCGCTACAAGGGCCGGTCGATATTCGCCGAGGCCCACCACCCATAGGAGTCCGCCGATGACGTGACGAATCGGGCATGCAGTACCTTTGACTGCAGCGTCTCGATCAGCAGTACCAGCCGGGGGACTATCGCCGGGCACCCGAAGTAGCAGCACAAGCGCATCGGACATGGGGAGTTGGAGTGGATGATCTGAGCACGGCACTCGCCCAGCAATGGGAGCGCGCGCTCGCGACGATCACCGCCCACCCTTCCTACGCCGATGTAGAAATTTCGTTTCTGCGTGATCTGCTGGAAGAATTCCACGCCAGTCTGACCGCGGAGATCTTCGACGCGGCCGCCGGATCCCGAGCGGGAGCGGCGCTGGCGGGTGCCCAGCTCACCGATCCGGCGGTACCGGTCGTGTCCGCCCCGGTACTGCACAGGCTCACGGAATTCAGCGACCACCCCGACACCGGCCGGCGCATGGCCGCCCTGCTCGTCGCGTTCGGACACGGCCACCACTTCCTGGCCGAAGCGATCCGGGCCGAGGATGTCGAGGAAGGCCAGCGCCGGTTCCGGCTCGTGTTCGACCACGCCTCCATCGCCATCGCTATCGGCGACACCAACGGTGTTCTGCTGGAAGCCAATCCACATCTGGCCGACATGATCGGCGTACCGGTCGACTCGCTACGCGGAATCAGCGTCTACGACTTCGCCCACCCCGATGATCAGGCCGCGATCCGCCAGATGGTCTACGACGACCTGGTGCCGGCCAGGGCGGGTACCGCGAAGATCGAACGGCGTCTGCAGCGCGCGGACGGCAGCACCGGCTGGGCCACATTCGCGATCACCTATGTCCGGAGCGCCTTCGGCCCGGACTATCTGCTCGCCATCGGTGAGGACGTCACCGAACGCCACCAACTCCAGGAGCAGCTCCACTACCAGGCGCGCCACGACGCGCTCACCGAGCTGCCCAACCGCCGCCACCTGCTCGACACGCTCAGAGCAGTGATCTCCACAGCCGGCGAGAGCGACCAGATGGGGCTGTGCTTCACCGACCTGGACCACTTCAAAGAGGTCAACGACCGATACGGTCACGGCGTCGGCGACCAGGTGCTGGCCACCGTCGCACGTCGCCTGCACGACAGCCTGCAGGACGACGGATGCCTGGTCGCACGGATCGGCGGCGACGAATTCGTCACCCTCATCCCGCCCCCGGCCGACACGCGACGGGTCTCCGCTGTCGCAGATCGCCTGCGCGGCGCGCTGTCGCATCCCCTCATCGTCGGTGGGCACAGGCTCCACATTTCCGCCAGTATCGGCGCCGTCGTCACACCGGTCGCGGGCAAGGACCCGGAATGGCTGCTCGACGCGGCCGACACCTCGCTGTACGACGCCAAATCCGGCGCCCGCGGCAACTGGATTCTGCACACCGTTCACGCTGCCGAGTCCGCCGACGAGGGCCCCGCCAGATACGGAAACGCCTGAGGACCCCGGGCTACGACGGCTGTTCGGCGGCCGGCAGCACTCGATAGACGATCTCCACGCCACCACCGTCCAACGGCCGCGAGCTCTCGAATTCTAGATCGGTCCGCGGATCCAGCGAGTCGGTCAGGCGTATGCCGCCGCCGACGAAGAACGGCAGGATCACGAGCTCGAGTTTGTCGAGGACACCGAGCGCGCGATAGGTCTCGATCGTGGCGGGCCCACCGATCAGATGGACATCGCCGCCGCGATTGGCCGCACGCACCTTCTCCAGCAACCGCACCGGATCGTCGTCGACGATCACATCGTCGGGGGTGCCCTCGGGCCGGTGCGAACCGAGCACGAAGACCTCGAGATCCGGCCACGGCCAGCGATCGGCGGACAGCGCCGGTTCGAAGGTCGTACGGCCCATCAACGCGGCCTCACAGGTACGCAGGAATTCGGCGATGCCGTGACTGCCCGGACCGTGCACCGGATCGATGACCTGAGGCGGCCAGCCGTCCGGAGTCGTCACGTAACCATCGGCGGTCATACACAGGCGGGCCAGGATCTGCATCGGTTCATCCATTCTGTCGAGTCGCAGAAGAGACGATGCGTGCGGCCGAAAATCATCGACGGTCGGTGCGTCCATGCCATCCGGCCGGTCGGAGACGGACCCTTCACTCGCCCCGGTAGCGCACCTGGAATTCCTTGATGCCGTTCAACCAGCCCGACCGCAAGCGCCGCGGGTCGCCCAGCTTGGTGATGTCGGGAAGATGGTCGGCGACGGCGTTGAAGATCAGGTCGATCTCCAGTCTGGCCAGGTTGGCGCCGATGCAGAAGTGCGCTCCTGTTCCGCCGAAGGCCAAGTGCGGGTTGGGATCCCGGGTGATGTCGAAGGTGAACGGAGCGTCGAAGACCTCTTCGTCGAAATTCGCGGATCGGTAGACGATCAGTACCCGCTGCCCCTTCCGGATGCGCACGCCGCCGAGTTCGGTGTCCTCGAGCGCGGTTCGCTGGAACGTACTCACCGGCGTCGCCCATCGGACGATCTCGTCGACGGCGGTCTTGGGTCGCTGTGACTTGAAAAGTTCCCATTGGCCGGGGTTTTCGAGGAATGCGATCATTCCATGCGTGATCGCGTTACGGGTGGTCTCGTTGCCGGCCACGGCCAGGAGGATGACGAAGAAGCCGAATTCCTCCGAGGTCAGCGCTTCGCCGTCGACGTCGGCGTGGACCAGTTCGGTCACGATATCGTCGGCCGGCCGCGCCTTTCTCGCTTCGGCCATCTGCCAGGCGTAGGCGAGGAGTTCGGCGGAAGCGGCCAGCGGGTCGACGCCGGCGTACTCCGGGTCGTCGTAACCGATCATTTCGTTGGACCACCGGAAAATCTTCATCCGGTCCTCCTGCGGCACGCCGATCAATTCCGCGATCGCCTGCAACGGCAGTTCGCATGCCACCTGCGTGACGAAGTCACCCGCGCCCGCCTCGGCGGCCGCCGCCACGATGGCCTCGGCGCGGGCGGACAACTCCGCGCGCAGCCCGTTGACGGCCCGCGGGGTGAATCCCTTCGAGATCAGCTTGCGCATCCTGGTGTGTTGCGGCGCATCCTGATTCAGCAGAACGAGCCGCTGCATCTCCATCCGCTCGGGGGTGAGTTCGACGCCGTACCGCGGCAGCGCGGTGTTCTCGGCGTTGGAGAACACATCGCTGCGCCGAGACACCTCTTTGACGTCGACGTGTTTGGTCACCACCCAGAATCCGTCGTCCGGAAAACCGTCGCTGTGCGGCGGCTTCGAATTCCACCAGATCGGGGCCGCACGACGCAGTTCCGCCAGCTCTTCGACCGGCACCCGCCGGGCCCACATATCCGGATCCGTGACATCGAAATTCGCCGGGATATCGGGACGTGTCGCACGCATATCAACCACCGGGCCGTCATCGCTGACTGAAACAGGTTCTAGACACATTCAAGCACAATCGCCGGGCCCGGGGACGCGATCTACGGCGACCGCCATGACGGTTCGGCCGAGCCCGCGAGGGTCGCCGATCTACGCCGACAACCGAAACGACGGCCTACGCGCCACCCCACTCCAGGCGACGACGAGCAGCGCTGTCACGATCGGGAGCACCATCCAGACCATCCATACCGCGAGCACGAACTCGAGTGGATATCCCCCGGTCTCGGACTCGACGGGCAAGCTTTCGGGCGGAACGAGAACATTCGAGTACCAGACGTACAGCAGAACGAAATCCGCGACGAACAACACGCACCCGGCGAGGATCGACCTCGGCCGCCCGATGATCGCACCGGTCGACAGCGCGATACACGCGACACCGATGACGACGGCTTTGACGACGAGAATGATCCGCTGTGGGACGGGCGGGGCGCCCTCGTCGGGCATACCACCGAGGAACACCGCGAGCCCGTACAGGACCACGAGCCCGACGGCAACCACACTGCCCACTCCCGCAAGGACTCTCGCCCACCGCTCCACCGGTTTCATGAGGCCATTGAAGCAGGGGAAGGTTCCGGTCTCACCCCGATCGCCGACCGCACAATCCTCGTAGGGTGCCACGTGTCCGCGTCGATCGACCGCTGACCGGGAAATGTCGGCAGTGCCGCGTCGCGGCGATGGCAGGCTCGGAATATGACCTCCGTCGATACCCGCTCGGTACCCGAACTACTGGAATTGCCCACCGAACACGGCGTGCTGCGCTACCGCGACACTGGCGAGGGCCCGCCACTGCTGATGCTGCACGGATCCGGGCCCGGTGTCACCGGCTGGCGCAACTTCAGCGGTAACGTGCCGACCTTCGCCCGGCATTACCGCACGCTGGTGCTCGAGTTCCCCGGATTCGGGGTCAGCGACGACTTCGGTGCGGCACATCCGATGATGTCGGCGCAGCTGGCGGTCACCGCGTTCCTGGACGGGCTCGGACTCGAGACCGTCCGGATCATCGGCAACTCGATGGGCGGTTTCGTGGCAACGGAATTCGCTCTCGCCGCGCCGCAGCGGGTCGAACGTCTGGTCACCATCGGCGGCATCGGCACGAACATCTTCAGTCCGCAGCCGGGCGAGGGGATCATCCGGCTCAGTGAGTTCGTCGAGAATCCGACCCGCGACAGTTTGGTCGCCTGGCTGCGCTCGATGGTCTACGACCAGGCGCTGCTCACCGAGGAACTGATCGAGCAGCGCTGGGAGCAGGCCACCGAACCCGGCGTCCTGGAGAATTCACGGCGGATGTACGGCCGCGCGGCGCTGGCGCGCATGGCGGAGGCAGCACGCGCCGCCGATGTCACGCCGGGCTGGGCGAATCTGCGCCGGATCTCCGTTCCGACGCTGATCACGTGGGGGCGCGACGACCGGGTGAGCCCGGTCGACATGTCGCTGATCGCGATGCGGACCCTGCCCCACGGCGAGGTGCACATCTTCCCGAACTGCGGACACTGGGTGATGATCGAGCAGAAGCAGGCGTGGGAGGCGACCGTCTCGGCGTTTCTCGCCCGTTAGCCACCGCATCGGTGCCGGTTCCGCCGTGCGATTACGGGACCGGCACCGACGGTTGCGCCATCACCGCCCGCAGACCGACGAGCAGCATCTTCATACCGCGCAGCTGCAGGGCCTCCACCTCGGAGAAATCGCCGCCGACCTCCTCGTCGACCCACTGGATGTAGGCCTGGCGGCTGGTGTGCACGATCAGCTCCGCCGGGAGTCTGCGCAGGAACGGATCGTCACCGAGTTCGACTCTCGCCGAAAGGAATTCCGTGATCGGCTCGCAGAGTTGCTCGCCCCATTCCAGCCAGCGCAGACGGTACTGCGGCGTATGGATCATCAGCGTCATGAATTTGCGGTCGGATTCGGGTGTCCGGCGCTTGTACACCTCGGTGGTGAACGCGCGCGCCAGTGTTTCGGCGACGTCGGCGTCGGCCGGCGCGTTCTTCAGGAAGTCGATGATGATCGCCTGGCTGCGCCGGAACAGCGGCCCCATGACGTCTTCCTTCACCGGGAAGTGGCGGTGGAAGGTCCTCGGCGCGATGCCGACCGTCTCGCAGATGCGTTCCACGGTCGCGGAGGTGTCACCGTCGGCGACGAACATATCGCGCGCGGTATTCGCGATGGCCAGGCGCAACTCCTCCGCGCGGCGTTCGGTCAGCGTCGGCCTGGACGACTTGCTCACGACCTCTCTCCTCCTTGATCGCAATCCACAGTAACGCGGTCGGGAAAACGCCTGGAGGGGTTCGCATTCGTCGATCCGTTCGAGCACATCGATGTGATCTGCTTTACATCCATCTGCGCCCTCCTTAGACTCGGACCTGTCAGAATCTGACAGGTAGTCATATTCTGCACATGTCCGGCGGTTGGAGGCAACAGGTGGCAACGGTGCAGCTCGAACAAACCCCCAACGCGATGATCGATCGCGTGGCGTCCCTGCTGGAGGCCTTCGTCGGGCAGCGACCCATGACGCTGGCCGATATCGCCCGGCGCTCACATCTCCCGCGCTCGTCGGCGCATCGAATCCTGCAGCGGCTCGTGGAACTCGGCTGGGTGGAACGCCACGGCTTCGAATACGCTTTGGGCATAAGGATGTTCGAGCTCGGGTCGCAGGTGGTGCGCCAGCGCAGCGTCAACGACGTGGCGATGGCGGTCATGACCGCACTGCACCGGCGCACGGGCCTGACCGCACATCTGAGCCTGTTGTCCGGCGCGGAGATCCTGCATCTGAACCGGGTGGGCGCCTGGCCGACGCTGGGGCGCCAGTGGGCGGTCGGCGCTCGCCAGCCCGTCGAGTTCACCGCGGCCGGGCACGCGTTGCTGGCAGCGATGGAACCGGAGCAGTGGCCGGAGCTCGCCTTTGCCAGCGCGCCGACCTGCTACAGCATGCGGACTCGCCGGCAACTGGAGCGTGAACTGGAGAAGGTGCGCGATCGCAGCGGAGTCGCGGTGGACTCGCAGGGCTGCGCGCTGGGAGTAACGGTGGTCGCGGCCGCGCTCGACATCGATGTCGACCGCGGGCGCGTGGCGGTGTCCCTGTGTGGTCCGACGCGCTCGATCAAAACCAGCGCGGTCGTCTCGGACGTACGGCTGGCGGCGAACGAGATCCGGCGCGTGGCGCTGGCGGCGCCGCGGCGGGGTCCGCAGCCCGTGCGCGTCTGACCGTCACGAGTAGCGGTGCGGCACAGGTACTTTCGCGGGCGAAACACCTGCGCGCACGCCGCCCCCTGGAATCAGGCGGGCTGGCCGATCGGGCGGATCGTCACCGTGTACCGTCGGCATGCTCGACCTCACCTGCCTCAGCCTCTTCAGCGAGGACAGCCGCCAGCGGTTGCTCTGGTTCACCCCACGCGCCGGGACCGACACCGCCGAGAAGCTCGCGCTGCTCACGGTCGTGGGCACACAGGCGATGCACACCGAACCGGTCCGATGAACCGATCGAAGAGATACCGCACGGGCCCCTGTCGTCGAATGACGGCAGGGGCCCGGTGTCTCGATATCCGCTCAGCGCGCCGCGCTGTCGAGCACGCGTAGATCTCCGGATTCCGCAGCGGACCGGATCGATTCACGAAGCTGCGAGCAGTCTCGCATCGCCGCGTCCGAGAGTGCGCCGGCGGCATGACGTTCCACGCACGCGGCACGCGACTCCGCGATGTACTCACGTTTGAGCACGAGCCCGCCCACGCCGATCGCCATGTCCTTCATGCCGCGCCACAGTGCCTTGCGCGGGGTGCGCGCGATCAGGTTGAGCCACTTGTAATCCGCGCCGGTCACCGGCATCGGCAGCCCGGATGCCTCCATCACCCCGGGACGCAGCCGCGACCGGTGCGCACCGAGCCGGGAAGCGTCGAACGGCTTGCACTCGCAGGTGCGTCCCGCCGCCGATCCGCCCGGCAGTTCGGGGTGATAGTCGGAGTAGCCGTCGGCCCACATGAATGTCATCGGAGTGGTCCGTCTCGGCTGTGTGGTTTTCGCTGGAGTTCATCGCCGATCGGCCTTTCATGCTTGCTTCATCTGCTTGGCCCACAACCATTCATGGCCCCAATAGCTGTCGGCGGTGATCTCCTCGGCGGTGTAGTAGGACTCGTCGACCAGTTCGCCCGCGGTCCCGTATTCGATATCCCAGCCGCCGGGCACCCCGACGTAGAAGGAGATCATCTTGTCGTTGGTGTGGCGGCCGAGCGTCGAGGACACCGGGAAATCCCGTGCCATCACCTGATCGAGGGCCCGTCCGACGGCATCGAGCGAATCGACCTCGACCATTACGTGGATCAGCCCGGGGTCGCGACCTTCCGGCGCGGGCATGATCGCCAGGCTGTGGTGGCGCTGATTCACGCCGAGGAACCTGATGCGCAACGGCCCGGTCCCCGGAGGCGAGGGCATCCGGAATGCGCCGCGGGACAGGAAGCCCAGCGTTTCGGTGTAGAAGGCGTAGGACTCCTCGAAGTTGGCGGTCGGCATCACCACGTGACCGAGCCCCTGTGCGCCGGTGACGAATCGCTGCGCGTACTTGGTGACGACCGGACTGTGTTCGAGGACCGGTCCGTGGAAGAACTCCAGCGGTGTGCCACCCGGATCGGTCATGCAGATACCGGCTTCGACCTTGCGGCGGTCGGCCAATTCCTGTGACATGGGCGTGAATTCGTATCCGGCGTCGCGCAATGTCGCTTCCAGCCGGCGCAGCGCCGGTCCGTCGCGCAATTCCCAGCCGACCGCGCTCACCCGGTCGACATCGGCACGTTCGACGGTGATCCGCGACGGGCGCTCGTCCATGCGGAAATGCAGCGCATCCGTCTCGTCTCCGAATCCCGGTGCGAATCCCAGCACATCGAAGCCCAATTCCCGCCAGCGATCCATATCGGTGGCGAGCACCCGGACATAGCCGAGCCCCTTGATTTCAGTCATGGACAACCGCTTTCGATCATGAGATAACTCGCGTTCTGTTCGGGCTCGGTCAGATCATCACGCGCAGGGGACCCTGCGGCACTTCCACACCCAGCGAAGCCATGGCGGCGGCGTGATAGGTCGTGCTGGAGACGTGAATGGCGTGGTGCAGCCCGGCGTGGGCATCGCGCCAGAATCGTTGCAGCGCATTGTCCATGCGCAGCGCGTTGCCGCCGGCGCGGTCGAAGATGTCGTCGGCGGCGCGGACCGCCCGCCACGCCGACCGGATCTGGTCCCGGCGCACTCGGGCGCGCATTTCGAAATCGATCTCCTTGCCCGCGTCGACCAGGTCCCAGATGCGGTCGACATTGGCCAGCAACTGCTGCCGGGCGGCATCGATCTCGGAGGCGGATTCGCCGAGTGCGTGCAGGACGTAGGGGTCGTCCTTGACCAGAGTTCCGGTGGCCCCCACCCGATTTCGCTGATAGTCGATGCCGGCGGCCAGCACGCCCTCACAGATGCCGATCGTCGCCGAGGTGATCCCCAGCGGGAACATGGTCGACCACGGCATCTTGTACAGCGTTTCCGTGACGCCGTATTCCGCGGCCGCGCTCCCGTCGATGACCTTGCCCTGATCCATCACCCGGTACTCGGGGATGAACGCGTTCTTCACCACGATGTCCTTGCTGCCGGTGCCGCGCAACCCGACGACATCCCACGAGTCCGCCACGATCTCGTAGTCCGAGCGGGGCAGGATCACATGCAGCGGCTGCGGCGGCATGACCGGCTTGCCGTCCG
Organism: Nocardia sp. MDA0666; assembly: GCF_003023875.1. Lineage (NCBI taxonomy): Bacteria > Bacillati > Actinomycetota > Actinomycetes > Mycobacteriales > Nocardiaceae > Nocardia > Nocardia sp. MDA0666. The sequence continues at coordinate 76,314 of NZ_PYHT01000002.1, read as the reverse complement.
CATCGCCCACCAGAGCACCCAGGAAGATCCAGTCACAGTGGTCGGTGCCGGAGGAGAACTGCCAGCGCCCGCTCATGACGTATCCGCCGTCGGCCGGCACCGCGACACCGCCCGGCATATACGGCGAGGCCATCCAGGTATCGGTGTCCTCGCCGAGAACCTCCTCCTGCACCTTCGGATCGGCGAAGGCGAGCTGCCACGGGTGCACGCCGACGATCCCGGCCACCCAGCCCGCGGATCCGTAGAGGCTCGCGGTCTTCATCACCGTCTCGGCGAATTCGCGCGGATGCGACTCGTAGCCGTTGTACTTCTTGCGCTGCAGCATCCGGATGACGCCGGCGTCCTTCAGCCCTTTGGCCATATCGTCGGGCAGCCGGCCCAGCGAATCACCCTCGTCGGCCCCGTTGCGAATCTCCTCGGCGATGCTGTCGATACTGCCGATCACTGTGTTGGACATACGGCCCAGCTTGGCGGCTCGGCCCGCATTTGTGACCTGAGTCTCCTACTCATCGGAACACCGGATCGCGGTCGGGGGCCCGGGCGAAGGGCCGGGCGAGCGATTGAGGTAGCGGACTACTCGTGTGGAACACACGCGGGCGAGCCACGCTGAGCACATTGCTTCACACCGAGGCGAGCCGCCGGCTCGGACGTACCGGTGGCCTTTCCGAACGAGGGAATGGTGTCGTGGGTACCACGTGGGCGCGCCGGCTGCCTGCCGGAATCGCCCTGATCGGAGTTACCGGACTGCTGCTGTGGGTCTGGCTCGCATCCGGATGGGAAACCATCGGAAAGGTCGCCGGCCTGATCACCGCGGTCATCGGCGTGCTGACCGCGGTGGCGGCACGATGGCCGGGACAGCGGACCACCGTCGATCCCGATGCCGCCTTGGAGGCGCTGGCCGGCGCGGTGCGTGAGCAGTGGCAGGCGGAGGAGAGATTGCGCCGGCTGCCCGACCCGCGGCCGCTGCAACTGCACTGGGAGAACTGTCGACGAGACGGGGTGATGGATTACTGGGAGGTGATCCGCGGCGTCGAAGGCTGCGACACCCCGATCGAACTGGGAGGACGGCTCTGCGAGATCGTCGAGGTCTTCGAGCGGATCCCCTCACGGCGGCTGGTGGTCCTCGGCGAACCCGGATCGGGCAAATCCGTGCTCGCGATGCAATTCACCCTCACCGCGGTGCGACGCCGAAGCCCCGGCGATCCCGTCCCGGTATTGATGCCGGTCGCCTCGTGGAATCCGGGCGAGGCGAGCCTGGCGGCGTGGATGGAAGCGCGGTTGTGCGTGGACTATCCACTGCTCGGCGGCCGCGGCGCATCGGGATCGACGCTGGCGCACGATTTGATCATCCGGGGCCGGATCTGGCCGGTTCTGGACGGCCTCGACGAAGTCCCCGAAGAGCTGCGCGGCGAGGTGATCACCGCGTTGAATCGCACCCTCACCGTCGGCGACCCGCTCCTGCTGACCAGCCGCTCGGCGGAGTACGAGGCCGCGGTCGACGCTGCCGGCGACGTCGTGACCGCCGCCGCGGTGATCGAATTGACCCCGCTCGGACTCGAGGAGGTCGCGGCCTATCTGCGGGTCACGTCGGCGCCGCGGCGGGGAGCAAACAAGTGGGATCCCATCCTCACCCATCTCCACGACCATCCGCAGGATCGCCTGGCCTCGGTATTGACGACACCGTTGATGACCTCGCTGGCGCGGGCCGCCTACAGTGACGGACGCGCCGATCCCGGCGAGCTGCTCGACGCCACCGCCTTCGATTCCCGGGAGGCAGTCGAGACTCACCTCCTCGACCAGGCGATCCCCGCCGGCTATGCGAGCGAGAGCTCGCCCGCGGGTCGCAACGGCGACGCGGTGGTCGAGGCCGAACGTCGACTGCGCTTCCTGGCAGGCGACCTCGATCGGTCCGGCGAACGCGAATTAGCCTGGTGGAAGCGGCATCTCGCCATTCCGACGCCATTGTTCGCGGCGGTGTCGGGACTCGCGGTCGGGGTACTCGTGATGGCAGTGACGATCGTGGCGTCATGGCCGACCCATCGCTTCGCATCGATGAGATGGGACGAGAGTGTCGAGTGGGCAGTTCGGCTGGGACTGCTCGCCGCGGTCGTCATCGCCTTCTTCGGCCCGGCAGACCTCGACCGCGAGCGGCCGGGATTCCGCCGCCAGGCTGAACGCTTCACCATGGTGATGGCCCTGGGATTCGTCGCTGCCTTCACCGCCACCGGGCTGAGCTACTGGGCATGGGCCGATGTGAGCTATCGATCCGCGATGGTCGAGAGCGCAGTCGCCGTTGGACAATACGTCGCGGAAAGCTTCTTGCTCATCGCACTCGTCGTCGGATTTCTCCGCGTGCCGCCGGCACGGTCGCCGGCTGCTGCTCTTCGAGAATCGCCCCGCATCACCGACACCGCCGCCCGGCGAGTCCGGGCGAGGATCGGACCGTTCGCGGGCACGGCGGCCGTGGTCGGGGTGGTTTTCGGACTCATCTTTGCGATCGGCGTGTATACCGAACATGTTGTGGTGAAGCACGAGTCCGTACGCGAAGCAGTTCTCGTCGCACTGCGCGAGTGGCTGGCAGTGGGGTCGACCGTCGGAATCTGCTCGGCAGTCGCGGTGCAACTCGCCCGTCACATTCTGCGGCCGGTCTTCGAAGCCGGCGCCGTACGGACAACGCTCTGCCAGCCCCGGATTTTCGCAGCGGTCACGGTCACCATGGCCGGGGCCCTCGCCGGCGCGGTCGTACTACCGTTCGCTAAAGACATGCTGCTCAGCGGCACGGCCGGATGGGGTCCGGTTCTGCGCACTGGGAAGGCCGGTATCCGGCTCGCCCTCGGCCCCGCAGTCGTTGTGGGATTCCTGCCGTGGGAACCGCGGCCGATGAGCCTGGAGCTGCGACTGCGAGGCAGACTCCTGCGTCTGCTCATCGTTTCCACGATCGCCGGGGCGGCGGGAACGGTGGCGCTCTGGTTCGCGGCCGACCTTTCCGACGCCGGGGAGAAGGCACGAGACTGCCTCCTCGTCGGTCTGCCGTTCGGCCTCGCTGTCGGAATACTCGCGGTCGCGCTGGATCGGCCGGTCACGTTGGACCGACCGATCGGACCGCTGGCGTCGCTACGACTGGATCGACGAGCGGCCGTCGTCTACAGCCTCGCCTATGCGGTCGCCGCCGGCGCGGCCACCTGGCTCCACACCGCGATCAGCCGGACCGCCACGCTCGGCGCCGAGGACATCGGCGTCTTCGCCGTCGCCTTCTTCGTGATCTCCTATTTCCTCACGGCCTCCGGCCGGCACACGATCACCTCCGTCTGGTTGTGGCTGGCCGGTCGAATGCCGTTGCGGGACATGGAGTTCTACCGCGTCGCCCACCGCCGCGGCGTGCTGCGCCAAGTCGGCAGCGTCTACCAATTCCGGCATGCCTTGTTGCAGGACCGGCTCGCCGCCGACGGGCGACGGCCCTTCCCGCACAGCCGAATACACACCGCACTCGTCCTCGCAGCCGCCGTGTTCCTGGCGCTGTCGTCTGTTGCCGCGCTCGTGCACCATGCGTATGAACGCCGCGAGTCGCTCGCGCGGACCAACGCGGCCACACTTCCCTTCGACGATGTTTCCATACCTCTCGGTGTCGCGGCCGACCACGCTGGAACGCTGTACGTGGCCGGCACGACGTTCGAGAAGAGCGGCGACGTCGTCGACAAGAACGCCGCCCTCGGCCGGCTGTGGCGATGGCAGAAGGATGAGCCGGCGCCATCCATGCTCGAAATAGCCGACCTCGGAATAACGTTCACGCTGGCGGTCGACCGAGCAAACAATCTTTATATCGCCGACAGCGACAGACATCACGTTCTCGAGTTGAGCCCACGATCGATCGTCCCGGCGATATTGCCCTTCCCGGAACTGGTGAAGCCCTTCGGCCTGGGCGTCAGCGAATCGGGCGACGTCTACGTTTCCGACAACGGCACCGGTATCGTCTGGAAGCTGCCGGCCGGGTCGATGACCGCGATCGCTCTTCCGTTCCCGAAACTCGTCCACGTCACGGGTGTCGCGATCGACTCCGCGGGAACCGTGTACGCCGTCGAAGCCGGCCGCAATCGCGTATTGAAGTTGACCATAGGATCAACGGTCGCGACGGCACTGCCGTTGGACGGCCTCGACAAACCGAGCGGGATCGCCGTCGACGCGGAAGACACCCTGTATGTCTGCGCCTGGAACGGCCGAGTAGTGAAGCTTCGTGCCGGATCGACCGACCCCGAGAGGGTGGAGATGACCGGACTCAAGCGGCCGCAGGGCATCGCTGTAGATGATGCGCACAACCTGTACGTAACGAACCCCTACGACAACCGCGTACTCGAACTACCTTCGCCCCGATGAGAGCTTAACCGGCGACGCCCAATGTGAATCACCCGGTATCGCCCCGAAATAGCACCGCTCGGCACGGGGCGCCCGGCACCGCACGCCATTCCCACTATGACAGTCGGAACGGTCGAAATCTCGGGTAGAACGCTACCCGGATTCAAACGGAAATATCAGGCGGATTCGAGTATAAATGGCTCTCCCCACACTGTGTGACAGCCACTAAAATTCAAGGGCACCACACCTTTTGGATCACCGGGTGATCCGGTTTCCGGGATTTGCGTCCGGATGACGACGGCGGGTTTCGACTACGCCCCACAAGCGAACTCCCGGCGTGAACTACGTTTATCTGTTCGCCCTGGTAATCCTCTTCCGAAGGGCGAAAGACATGTTGGTACGAATTCATCACAACGGCGACGACGCACTGATCGCATGGAAACCCGACGGGTTCATTCCGGGGTGCCGCGGTTTCGCGCTCATGCGGCGACGCAACGGCATCGAAGAGGTCGTCAGCACTTGGGTCGGCTTCACCGACGACCAGGCCACCGCCGGCGAACGTCGCGCGTCCACGAACTGGCCGATTCAGAAATATCAATGGACCGACTACATGGCCGATCCCGGCGACAAGGTGGCATATCGGGTCCTGCCGATGGTCGGGGACGACAAAGCCAACCTGCGCCCCGACCCGGACGCGGCGAGCGACTGGACCGACGAGATCACCCTGACGCATATGGCATCGCCCGATATCGAGGCGGTATTCAACCGCGGAATCGTTGCCGCACAGTGGGTCTCGCGCCGATTGGGGGTCACCGGCCACGAACTGCAGAACGCGAAGCTGGAAACCGTACTCGAGACCACCGGCGATCCACTTCGGAACTACCTCGCCGGACCACTGGGCACGCGGTTGTTCACGCTGCTCGACAAGGCCGCCGGGGACGGATCCGAGGTATACGCGGCGTTGTACGAACTCGACGATCCTCAGCTGGAAGCCGCCCTGGCCGAGCTGGGCGAGCATGCGCACGTCGTACTGGCGAACGGGAGCGTGAAGAAGAAGGGGGACGATCAGAACGCCGAGGCGCGCGACAAACTGCGTGGGCAGATCGACCTGCACGATCGCATGTGTTCGCCGCGCGCTCTGGGACACAACAAGTTCCTGGTCGTCTGCGACCAGGAATCCACACCGCGATGGGTGTGGACCGGCAGCCAGAATTGGACCATGACCGGGTTGTGCACTCAGGCCAACAATTCGCTCCTGATCGAGGACCCGGACCTCGCCGAGCAGTATCGGCACCAGTGGGACCTGCTCGAGCAGGCGGGCGATGCCACACCGGCGAGCCTGCGCACCGACAACAGCACACCCCGGGACGAGACGGTGGATCCGGCCCGGGTGCGACTGTGGTTCACCCCGACCGTCGGACAGGTCGACCTCGACGACGCACGCACGCTCATCACGGGCGCGGAGACCGGCATCCTCTTCCTGATGTTCAATCCGGGACCGAAGGACACCCTGCTCAACACGATTCTGGACACGGCTCGCGCGGGACGACCCGACGACCGGCGTCTCTACATTCGCGGCGTCCTCAATCAGGACCCGAGCACCACGGCCAATCCGGTGCACCTGTTCGATCAGGACAACACCGAGAAGGCCGACTTCGACGTCGTGCTCCCCGCAGCCATCGACGCGCCGACCATGTTCTTCCGCGAAGAATTGAAGAAGCTGGATCGAGCATTCGCGATGGTGCACAGCAAGGTCATCGTGATCGACCCCTTCGGGGCGAACCCCGTCGTGCTCACCGGGTCGCACAACCTGGGCCCGAAAGCCAGCGGGACCAACGACGAGAACCTGCTCCTCATTCGCGATACGCCGGGCTTGGCCGACGCGTACGCGACGAACATCATGTCCGTCTACAACCAGTACCGGTGGCGCTTCCGCCGGCACCTGCAACCACCGAATCTGCGATGGCAGGGCCTGGTCGACAGCGACTCCTGGCAGAGCTGGTACCTGAAGCCCGACAGCCCTCAGATCCGCGAGATCGACTTCTGGGTCGCATAGCCGGCGCGGAGCGCGGGCGCCGTGCGGGGGTGGTCCTGCCCGTCGGCGACCACCTCCCCGAGGAACTGCGACTGAAGAAGACCGTCGCACGCCTCGCGACCTACCTCCAGGGTTACGGCGACCTCCTGGTCCGCACGAACGACTGGGATCCCGCTGTGCTGCAACGCTTCCGCGACGACCCGATCGTGCAGTCGATCGGCGGCGGAATCGACAGCAAGGCCACCACCGCCCAGATCGAACACATCGCCGGCCTGATCCCCGACGAGTGGCTCGCCTCCGCCGCCACCGGCACACCCGAGCAGTGCGTCCGGCGCATCCGCGACGAATTCGGTGACGGCGCAGACCGAGTCATTCTGCACGGCGCCACCCCGGACGAACTGGCACCGATCCTCGACGCCTACCGCGCCGACCGGGCCTGACGGGAAGCCGGAGGTGCGCACCTGCCACCGGAATACCCACGAGCGCCGATCATCTCCGCCCGGCAGGCGCATTCGGTCAGTGCGAGCGCAGCCAGTCGCGGTAGTGGGTGGCGGCCAGGTGGGCGTCGGGGGGCGCTGTCAGCTCGTCGCCTTCGACCGCGGCGAACAGGCCCGCGGTGTTGTCGGTGACGACGTGGCGGTGGTCGCCGGTGGCTTCCAGCGTGAGGCGGCCGAGTTCGTCGAGAGCGAAGACGTCGGGGCCGGCGATGTTGCGAATGCCCTGCAGCGGTGAGCCGGTGGCCACCGCCGCGACCTCGGCGGCGACCTCCGCGGAGCTGATGGGCTGGATCGGGGTGGCGGGCAGGTGGATGGCGTCGCCCTCGGTGGTCGAATCCATCGTCGGCGCGATGAACTCCATGAACTGGGTGGCGCGCACGATCGAGTACGGGATAGGGCCTGCCTCGACCAGGTTCTCCTGCAGGGTCTTCGCCCGGTAGTAGGCAAGGGCGGGCACCCGGTCGACGCCGACGATGGACAGTGTCACCAGGTGCCCGACACCGGCGGCCTGCGCGGCGGCCAGCAGGTTGGTCACCGTGGTGCGAAAGAAGTCGAGGGACGCGTCGTCGAAGGTCGGCGAGTTGGTTACGTTCACGACGACCTCGGCGTCGTCCAGCGCGCCGTCGAGGCCCTGCCCGGTGAGCAGGTCGAGGCCGGTCGAGCGGGAGTGTCCGGTCGCCTCGTTTCCCGCAGCGGTGAGACGCTCGATGACCTGGGAGCCGATCAGTCCGGTGCCGATGACGGAGACTTTCATGAATGCTCCTACCTTTGGGTTCGAACTCGGAGGCCCGGATCACCAGGGCCACAGGTGTCAGGGCGTTGCGCCTGCCTCGGTCGGCGGAGCGTAAAGCGCCGTGGCGGCTTCGTAGTTCAGCGCAGCAATCTTATCGGCGTGCGGTCGCGGGCTAGGTCGATGCGCTGAGAGGGTTTCGACGGCGCTGCCGAGTTGCTGCCGTCTCGTGATCCGACGAGGAACGTGCCCGGTTCATCGTTTCCGCGTCGGGGTGATCCCGGCCAGGAGTACGTCGGCGACGTGGTCGGCGTAGGTGAGGGGGTCGATGTCCGGGTTCGTGTCGAGGTATTCGAGCATGCTGTCGACCATCCCCTGGTAGGTCACCGCCAGCAGGTGCGGATCGAGATCCGCGCGCAGCTGCCCCTGTTCCTGACCGCGCCGCAGGAGTGTGGCCTGCCGGGCATACAGGGCGCTGTACTCGCGGTCGCGAAGCGCGGCACCGCCGCCGAACGCGCCCAGATTGAGCACGATCTGGCGGATCGTTCGCAGCTCGGCGCCATGCGTCGCGGGCAGTTGCGCCGCGCGCCGAATCGCCGCTCGCAGCAGATCGTCGACATCGGCGTCGAGGTCGATATCGGCCGCTACGTCCGCTTCGAGCGAGGTGAACGCGCGCCGGGCGGCGTGTGCCATCAGGTCGTCGAAGTCGGTGAAGTAGTGCCAGAGCAAGCCTTTCGACACCCCGGCGGCGCGTGCGATCGCATCGGCGGTGGCCGCGGCCAGCCCGTCCCGTCCGACGATCTCGATCGCGGCGGTCTCCAACTGGAGGCGGCGGGCCTCGGCGCTGAGCCGCTGCCGGGCGCGCTGATTCGCGGCCGTCATATCCGCTCGCGAACGACCAGGACGATGATCAGTGCCATCAGCACGGCGATGCCGAGCATCTCCACTCGCATCCACCCGGGGACGAAGTGCGGTAGCAACGCCTCGATGACGTTCACCAGGAACAGCGCGGCCGCGATTACGCCGACGGCACGCAGCGCCGTGACGCTGCCACGACGTGCGGACCGGAACCGCAAGGGCAGCAGCACCGCGAACGCCGCGACGATCACCGCGTGCCCCCACGCCTCGCGCGGTGCCTCGTGCGGGGCCGTCACCGACAGAATCGCCAGGGCGACAACGGTTGCGACCGCAGTCACGAGATAGGCCCACACCAGCATGCCGAGACGGTCGGGCTCGACCGGTGCGTCGGACGTCTTATTGACCATGCAGTCAACACTAATGACCGGCCAGTCAATACGTCAATGCGCTCCTCGGCACATCGGCGCTATTCGTCGGCGATCCGAATGATCGTTCTGCCGGGCGTGCGATGGCGGCGGGCGAACGCGGACGCGGTCTCGGCGAGCGGTCGTACGGAGCCGACGATGGGCTCGAGCCGCCCCTTCCTGACCCGCTCGGCGAGGTCGGCCAGGCGCGCGCGGTCGGGTTCGACGACGAAGAAGACGGCCCGCCCGTCCCTGGGCTGCGTGGTGGGCGGCATGGCGATGGTGACGAGAGTGCCACCGGGACGGACCAATTCGGTCGATCGCTCGAGGATTCGGCCGCCGATGACGTCGAATACCACGTCCACCGCACCGGCGTCCCGCAGGTCGTCGCCGTCCAGGTCGAGGAAGGCCTGTGCGCCGAGTCCGAGCACGATGTCACGGTCGCCGGCTCGGCCGGTGCCGATCACGTGTGCGCCCACCTCGCGCGCGAGCTGCACGGCGATCGAGCCGACACCGCCCGCGGCGCCGTGGATCAGGACCGTCCGCCCGCACGTCAGGTGCGCGTGGTCGAACAACCCCTGCCATGCGGTCAGGCCCGAAATGGGCAGCGCGGCGGCCACGGTGTAGTCGATATCGGCCGCGAGCGGGGCGAGGTTGCGAGCCTCCACCGCGGTGTATTCGGCCAGCGATCCGTCGCGCGCCCAGTCGGTCGGCCCGAAAACCCGCTGGCCGACGGCGAGACCGGTGGTTCCGTAGCCGAGTTCGACCACGACCCCGGCCAGCTCGTGCCCGGGGATGGTGGGCGTCCGATCGCGACCGGCGCGGTCGGACCAGGTCGTCGGCCACTCGAGTTCGCCGGGCGTGAAGCCGGCGGCGTGCACCCGCACCACGACATCGTTCTCCGCGGCGTGCGGGTAGGGCATGTCGGTCAACGTGAGCCCGGTGATACCGGAATCACGGTCGCGCACGGTGATCGCTCGCATGCTGGAGTCCTTTCCGGGGCGTCGCCCGTGGCGGCGGCCGGTCAGCTCGGCCACGGCGAGCCGAGGATGCTCTCGACCGTTGTCGTGCGCCGGAAGCCGGGGATGAAATGCTCGAGCACATCCGAATTCACTGTGCCGTCGGTAGTTTCCGGACGGTTCCGGAGTCCGTCGACGTAGGTTCGCAGGAACTCCTTCTTGAAATCCCCCCTCGGGTGGGCCGCGAGGATTTCGCTCAGCTGGTCGTGGTCCAGTACGTCCATGCCGAAGCCCACCACATCGGTGAGGACGCCGAGGTGCGTGGCCGCGATCTCCGCCGCCATCCGAGCCGGAATGCCCGGCGTGGTGTGCAGCGCGACCGCAGTCCAGACCCTTTCGGCTGCGGTGGTCGAAAATCCGTGCGCCACAAGGAACTTCCGTGCGTGGTCGGCGCTGTCGACCTCGAAACGTTGAACGGCGTCGGAAAAAGGGGTCAGCAGGCCGCTGTCGTGGAATATGGCCGCCAGGTACAACAGTTCCGGATCGGGCGTCAGGGCGAGCCTGTCGGCGTGGAGGAGGCCGAAGAGAAATACCCGCCTGGAATGGTGATAGATGAGAGGGCTGGTGGTCTCCCGAATGTGCCGGGTCGCTTCGACGACCGCAGCAGTGTCGGGAATCCTCAACCCGGCGATGTCCTCTGGCATGACGTCTCCCCTGCGACTCTGCATACCTCATCCCCCCGCGGTCGGGACGACCACGGGGGGATGAGACCGGAGCGATGACAGTGCCTTACGCCGCGGAGACGAGCGCGTCGGCTGGAACGGGCGCGTCGGTCGGGGCGGGGTTCGGCGGGAGGGGCGCGGTGAGCCCGACGATCGCGCCGACCGCCGCGCCGAGTGCCCCGCCGAGCGCGGCCGCGGGACCGGCGACTATCGCGGCGCCGACGGCAGCGCCGACCAGCGGTCCGACCACCACGCCGGTCGGCAGGAACGGGAGACCGACGACGAAGCCGGCGGCCGCACCGAGTGCCGCGGCCGGGATCGCGAGCGGCGCGGACACCGCCGCACCGATGCCGGCGCCGATGGCCGCGCCGACGCCCGCGTCGACCACCGTCGCGGCGCAGCGATCGGGATCGGCCGGAACCTGTTCGCAGAACGTCTCGATCGGATGCTGATCCTCGACGGGCAGCGCATCCGCGACCGGGACCGGTGTGGCGGCCACCGGATCGACGGGTACCGCGGCCGCGGTGGCGGCGGCCAGTGCGTCAGCCGTCACAGCCGGGGCCGAAGCATCGTCGACGGGTGCGTTCTGCGGGGCGACAGCCGAATTGTCCTGAACGACAGGTCCCTCGGCGGGCGGCAATGGCAGCGGGAAGGGAAGTAACCCCTGCACGTCGTGCGCCACCGTTTGCCAGTCCACTGCCAGCGGCGGCACAGCGGGCGCATGCGCAGCATCGGCCGGAGTGAGAACGAGATCACCGGGAGACGCGGTGGCCACTCCCGTGCCTAAAAAGACCGCAAGCGGCAACATGCTCGCAATCAACAGTGGACGTGACATGCGCCGATGACCAGTCTCCGGCATTTCACACCTCCCGGGTGTATATCTTCGAGTTTGTCCCGACCCTCTCGCATGGTGGTGCACGTTGCAGCTGAGGTAGTTTAAGCTCCAACCGGGACCGGACAGTGAAGAAACGTCGAATCCATGTGCGTCGATCGAATGACGATTTCCGGTTTCGAAACCTCGAACACGAGCTGCGGGCGCAGCCACCGACGCGACTTGGCAAATTTGTGGCAGTCCATCGGTGGCGGGCGACACGCGACACATCCACACAGCCCAGGATGGAACACGGCTATGCATGCCGCTGATTAGCTGTCCCGCCGACCGGCGGCTGTCAGCCGCCAACTGCCCGAGCGACTCACGCCGCCCCGGCCACCGCCCGGCGTCGAAACACGGACGCGGAGCAAACGCGGAGCGAGGAGGCCTCCCCCGAAATTTCCTCCTGCCGCGGCAACCAAGCGTAGAAAGAGACCATGGGAAGGCAGGCAGCCGTCGTTGTCTACGTGCTCGCGCTCGTGGCCGTCGTGGTGAGCGTGGACATCCTGTTCTTCCGGCACCATTTCCGGGAACGACTGCTGGTGAATGTCGGCATCGTGCTGGTGTTCGCCGCGTTCTATCTCAGGTTCGTGCAGCGTTCGTAACACGGCGGGCGATGACGGAGACGAACACACTCGCCTCCTGTTCGAAGCGTCCGTAACGGAGTTGTGAGTCGCCGGAAGCGCACGAAGGCCTGGGATACGCTGGCACGCACCGTATCCCAGGCCTGTTCCTTCGTTCGTGACCGCCGAGGCGAGTCGGCGTCAGGGTTGCGGTTGTGCGGTGCCCGACACTCCGGCGCCGCGCCGGGTGAAGGGATTGCGCAGGCGCGGTTTCGGCGTGGCCGCCGGCTGCGCGGGCGCTGTCTTCGCGACGGCCGGCTGGGCCGGCGGTGTCTTCGCGAGATCCCTACGGGTGGCGGTCATTTCGCGGCGCGAGTGCCGCAGTTCGCGCCGGATCTCCGCATGGCGGCGCGCCGAGGAGAACGCCCCGGTGAGGGCGATGCCCAAGCCGAGCATGCCGACCGCACCGAGGGCCGCGCCGGCGGCGAACAGCTCGTTCTGAGTGGGAGTGAAATGGGCTCCGAAGACGGTGAATTCGGTCGCCAGCACGTGCGTGTCGCCAGAATTGGCCAGTGCTGCGGCGATTCCGACCACCACTGCGGCGAACAGAATGATCAATCCGATGAATACAATCATGGCTACTACCGATTCTCAACATCGATGGACTGTTGTAGTTCGGAAATAACCGGCTTTCGGGCCGTCAAACAACCGTCTCGGCAAGGGACTTCGGACGCGCGGCTCCGCGCGTCCGCCGGAACCGACCGAGCCCAACCACTTTCGGATGAGCCCGGAGCCTGCGGTGGAGGGACTCGACACCGCCTCGCTGCCACCGTCTCGCCGCGGGCGAGGGATTGCGGCGCGGCGGTCTGCTCCTGGGGCCCGCGGGCGGAATCGCGACGTGAGTTTCGGCGATCCGTCGCGACAGACCATTGATCGGATATGCGAGAAAATACCAAGCAATTTATCGGCAAATGCGAAATATTGCGAAACGCCACCGGTATCGGAGTAAAACTCTAGAGTCGATATGTCCAGCAGAGCCGGTCGCGGGTCTTGGAGGCTCGTATGGATCTGAACACCGTCGAGGACGTCATTCGCCGGCCCTCGTCCCGACCGGGTTCCGACTGGCACGCCGGAGATGCGTGGCTGGCCGGGGGGACGTGGTTGTTCTCCGAACCGCAGCCTACCTTGCGCCGGCTCGTCGATCTCACCGCGCTCGGCTGGCCCGCCCTGGTGCCTGCCGACGAGGGTCTGGAAATCGGTGCGACGTGCACGATCAGGGAGTTGCACGAGTTCGCTCCGCCGGAGGACTGGTCCGCCGGCAGTCTGCTGCGTACCAGCTGCGATGCGTTCCTGGCGTCGTTCAAGGTATGGAACGCCGCCACCGTGGGCGGCAACATCTGCATGTCGCTGCCGGCCGGTCCGATGATCACCATGAGCGTGGCACTCGAGGCGACCTATCGCTTGTGGGCGACGGACGGGACGGAGCGAACGGTTGCGGCCGAGAATTTCGTGGGCGGCGATCACCTGAATGCGCTGGGGCCGGGCGAAATACTGCGCAGCATTCATATCCCTGCCGACGCGTTACGGAAATCGTACGCGCACCGGCGATTCACGCTGACCAAGCTGGGCAGGTCCACGATATTCATGGTCGCCACCCGAACGCCGGGCACCGACGACCTGACCCTCAGCATCACAGCGGCAACCGCATATCCGATTGTCCTGCGTTTCGATTCCGCGCCCGGCGCCGACACCGTGCGGGACCGTATCGACGCGATCCCGGCGGACGTATGGTTCGCCGACCCCAACGGCACACCGGAGCACCGCAGACACCTCGCCCGGCACTACGCCGAGGAACTCCGGGCCGAACTCGGAGGCGCGAGATGAGCTTCGTCGTCAACGGCAAGACGTTCTCCCAGCAGCCGCGGCCCGGACAGTGCCTGCGGACCTTCCTGCGGCATTTGGGCTGGTTCGGGGTGAAGAAGGGCTGCGACGCCGGCGATTGCGGCGCCTGCACCGTCTGGCTGGACGGGCGTCCCGTGCACAGTTGCATCACACCGGCATTCCGCGCGGACGGGCACGAGGTGACGACGATCGAGGGGCTCGGGACGCCCGAGAATCCGCATCCGATGCAGCGGCAGTTCCGCGACGCCCCCGGATTCCAGTGCGGCTTCTGCACCGCCGGCATGATCATGACCGCGGCGGCCCTGACCGACGAACAGAAGCAGGACCTGCCACACGCGCTGAAGGGAAATCTCTGCCGCTGCACCGGCTATCGGGCCGTCGAGGACGCGATCAACGGCGTCTGCGCGGTCGAGGTGGCGGAACCGGGCGCCGTCATCGGCACCAGCGTCGCCGCACCGGCCGCCACCGGCGTGGTGACCGGCCGCGCCGAGTACACGATGGATACCGAACCCGAGGGCATGCTCCATCTGAAAGTGCTGCACTCCCCCCATGCGCACGCGCGCATCGTCTCCGTCGACAAGTCCGCGGCGCTGGCCGTGCCGGGCGTACAACGCGTCTACACCTGGGAAGACGTGCCGCGCAAGCTGTTCACCACCGCCGTCCACACCGACCACCTCGTCGACCCCGACGACACCTACATCCTGGACAACGTCGTGCGTTTCGTCGGCCAGCGGGTCGTCGCGGTCCTCGCCGATTCGGTCGCCGCGGCGGAGGAGGGCTGCCGCCGGGTCGTCGTCGAGTACGAGGTGCTGCCCGCGGTGTTCGATCCCGAGCAGGCGATGGGCTTCGGCGCGCCACAACTGCACGGCTGCGACGATCCGTTCGTCCAGGACCCGACCCACAACATCCTCGTCGAACTGCACGACGAAATCGGCGATACCGCAGCGGGTTTTGCCGAGGCCGACGTCGTTCACGAAGGCACCTACTTCTCACCACGGGTGCAGCACGTGCATCTGGAGACGCACGGATCGATCGCCTGGATGGACGCGGGCCGGCTGCACGTGCGGACCAGTTCGCAATCGCCGTGGGTCGCCAAGGGCAAACTCGCCCACCTGTTCGACCTGCGTCCCGATCAGATCCGGGTCTTCTGCGAACGTGTCGGCGGTGGTTTCGGCGGCAAACAGGAGGTGCTCAGCGAAGACCTGGTCGCGCTGGCAACCTTGGACACCGGCCGGCCGACCTGCCTGGAATACACCCGTGAGGAGGAGTTCACCAGCGCCCCGACCCGGCATCCGATGAAGATCACCGTGAAGCTGGGGGCGCGCGCCGACGGCACCCTGACCGCGATCCACTTCCGCAACGTCTCCAATACCGGCGCGTACGGCAACCACGGCGGCGAGACGCTGTTCGCCGGGGGCTCGGCCGTCGCCGCCTACCGCTGCCCCAACAAGAAGTTCGACGGCTACGTGGTCTACACCAACACCCTGCCCAGCGGCGGCTTGCGCGGTTACGGCATGACCCAGCCGGTCTTCGCGATGGAATCGGCGATGCACGAACTGGCCGTCGCGCTCGGCATGGATCCGCTGGAATTGCGGCGCCGCAACATCGTTCGCCCGGGCGACGCGCTGCTGTCGATACACGACGAGGCCGACGACGTCGCCTTCACCGAGGACGGGCTGGGCGCGTGTATCGACCGCGTCGACGCCGCGCTGCGCGCGCACCCGGACGGGCAGGCGCTGGGCGCGGACTGGTCCATCGGCGTCGGCACCGCCGCCTCGATACACGAAACCGCACCCCCGACCGAACACATCTCGGTCGGGCTGGCCACCCTCGGTGACGACGGAATCTACGAAATCGCCGTGGGCACAGTCGAATTCGGCGAGGGCACCTCGACCGCGCACGTTCAGATCGCGGCGGCCGAGCTGGGAACCACCCCGGCGCGGATCCGGCTCGTCCAATCCGATACCGACAGAACCGGTTTCGACACCGGCGCATTCGCCAGCGCGGGACTTTTCGTGGCCGGCAACGCCGTCGCGCGATCCGCGGCGGCGTTGCGCGATCGGATCCTGCGTTTCGCCGCCGCCCACACCGGTGTCGCCCTGGAATCGTGTGCCATGGACGACGACGCCGTGCGCTGCGGTGACACCCGCGTCCCGCTGGCCGACCTCGCGGTGGCCGCCCGGAGCCGGGGCGCGCGACTGACCGAATCGCGCAAGGCATACGGCTCGCCGCGCAGCCTGTCCTGCAACGCACACGGATTCCGGATCGCGGTGCACCGCGTGACGGGCGAGATCCGCATCCTCTACAGCGTGCAGGCGATCGACGCCGGGGTGGTGATCAACCCGGAGCAGGTCCGCGGGCAGATCGAAGGCGGTGTGGTCCAAGGCGTCGGTTTCGTCCTGACCGAACACCATCTGATGACCAACGGCGTCGTCACCAATCCGACGCTGCGCAACTACCGCATCCCGACCTACGCCGACGCTCCGCGCACCGAGGTGATCCTGGTCGGCTCGACCGATTCGGCGGGACCGGTGCGGGCCAAGGGCATCGCCGAATCCTGCGTCAATCCCGTGGCGCCCGCACTGGCCAACGCGGTGCACGACGCGACCGGCATCCGCTACCGCGAGCTACCGCTGACGCCCGACCGGATCTTCCCGGCGTTGCGGGCATCCCGGCTGACCTCCACCGGCTGAGCCGGGAGACCACGATGCCCCGCGAGACGCCGGCCGGTCACGCCGCCACCGTCATCATCGGTGAGAAGGTTCGTCCCGGCTGCGAGGAGGCGTTCCTGGCTTGGCAGCACGGGCTCAACAGCATGGCGTCGCAGTATCCGGGATTCATTGCCGCGGAGATCGATCCGCCCGCGCACCCGCAGGCGCAGTGGTCGCTGATCTATCGGTTCGACTCGATTCCGAATCTGCGCGCGTGGATCAACAGCGCCACCCGCCAGGACAGCCTCGCCGAGGGGCGGCGCTATCTCGACGGCCCGCCCACGCAGCAGATCGTCACCGGCGCGGCCGCGCCGCCCGACACCCTCGTCACCGCGGTGGTGACCCATCGAGTCGTTCCCGAGCAGATCGACGAGTTCCTGGCGTGGCAGGAACGACTTCGCCACGCGGAGAACGGGTTTCCCGGCTTCCGCGGTTCGGAGATCTTCCGGCCGATCGAGGGCGTGCAGGACGAGTGGACGATGCTCTACCGCTACGACAGCGCCGCCGACCTGGACCGCTGGCTGACCTCCAGCGAGCGGCAGCGACTGCTCGACGAGGGAAAACGGTTCAGCGACTTCCGATTACGCACGATCGACAACTCGTTCGGCAGCTGGTTCGCCTTCGACGAGGACGGTCCCGCACACGCACCGTCGCAGACGAAGACGTCGATCGCGGTGTGGGTCGGGTTGTATCCGACGGTCGTGCTGCTCTCGCTGGCATTGGCGCCCGCGGGAATGCCGCTGTGGCTGGGCATGCTGATCGGAAATCTGTTGTCCAGCTTCGTCATGACGTTCGTGACGATGCCGCGTTATGTGAATCCGTTGCTCGAACGCTGGCTGCAGCCGGCCCCCGGGTCGCCGCGCAAGGCGATCGAGATCCGCGGCGCCGTGCTCATCACCGCCGTGATGGCGTTCTGGACGGTGCTGTTCTGGCTGGTGACCTCCGTGTTCTGGCATCTGCCGTGACACCGGCCCACAACCGAGAAGGAGAAGTGACGACAATGACCGAATCCAACGGCAGCGCGGTCCCGGCCTTCATGCGCCCGGTGATCGCCGACGAGCCGCCCGCGAGCGCCCGCACCGTCGCCGAACAGTCGGTGCTGGCGCTGAACACAGCCATGTTGCAGCTGTACGACGCATCGCTGGAGAAATTCAAACAGAACATGCTCGATCAGGTGCCCATTATCCTGGCGCTGTTCACCGGCGCGGGCGGGCAGATGATCCTGTACCGGCCCGGCCGGGAACCGGAGGTCGCACCGCCGGTGCCGATCGTCTACCAGCTCGCGAAGTCGGTGGGCCACAGCACCATGGCGATCTACGAGATCGTCGCACCGTACATCTCCAACGCGTATGCGAATCAGCTGTGGCGTCCGCCGCTGGAGATGTATCGGGCACAGCACCGCACCGCCTTCGACAGCCTCGGCGCGCTGGAGATCTCGGACGAGGACCGCGCGGTGCTACACGAGATCCTGCACCGCAACCTCACCTTCATGGACGAATGCCTCGACCGCGGCGGTTACAGCTACGACGACGTCGAAAAATTCATTCGCGACACCGAACCGTATTCGGCCCGGTCGATCGGCATCGGTTCGGGAGCTCAGGTCGGCCACTGGATGTCGGTCCTCGACGAATGGAAGGCGAGCCTCGGCGAGGACTGGGAGCGCACCTATGCGGTGAGCAACTCGCTGTACGTCGCGCGGCAGAACAACATCCTCTACAGCGTTCTCGTCCAATTCATGGGCACCGAGACGATGGGCGACCGATTGCTGCTGGTCGAGACGACCGAATTCGAGACCACACCCGAGAAGTTGCTCGACGTGCTCGGCCGCATCGTCGCCGACCGCTCGCTGGGCATGGTGTTCTTCCGCGACTACTACCTGATGGACGTCGAACTGCTCGGTGGCGGCGGGCGCGCGGCCATCGAACGCGAAATGGCCGCGCGCGGAAGGGAACCGATACTGCCGCCGCTGGCGCCGTTCCGTTCCGACGATTGGCCGTGGAAGACCGACCCCGCCAAGGGAACCGGACCGGCACGGCTGGAGGATGTCGGATGCCCGATCCGCCCGGAGCCGGTCCGCTGATGCCGGAGGCGACGAGTTCCGCGGATTTCGCACAGCGTGCCGTCGACATCGCTCGCGACAGTGTCGCCGCGGGTGGACTGCCGTTCGGGACCGTGATCGTCAAGGACGGCGCGATTCTCGCCGAGGGCAGCAATTGTGTTGCCCGTACTCATGATCCGACCGATCACGCGGAGATTCACGCCATCCGGGAGGCATGCCGGACATTGGGGACCGAGTATCTGACCGGCTGCACGGTCTACGCCATCGCCCACCCGTGCCCGATGTGCCTGGCGGCGCTGTACCACTGCGCGCCCGACGAGGTCGTCTTCCTGGCCACGCGGGAGGAGTGCGCGCCGTATATGGCGGGCGGGAAGGACAAGTACTTCGAACCGGCCACCTTCTACGCCGAGTTCGCCAAACCCTGGAATGAGCGGCGACTGCCGATGCGCTATCTGCCGCGCGCCGATGCCGTGGAGGTGTACCGGCTGTTCGGGGAGCGACACGGCGTTGTTTCGTTGTGACACAACGGTATTCGACCATGGTCACGGGGTGTGGTCGTGATGGATCCGTCCTCCGATCTCGGTCAGCGGGTGACCGGCGCCGCCGTGGGTGCGCATGATGATCTCGGCGACGATCGACACCGCCGTTTCCTGTGGGCTGCGAGCGCCCAGGTCGAGACCGAGCGGACTGGCGAGCCGGCACAATTCGGTGTCGGTGAGTCCGGCCGCGCGCAACCGGCGCAGCCGATCGTCGTGGGTGTGCCGGGATCCCATCGCACCGATGTAACCGAGTGCCGGGAGCCGCAACGCCACCCGCAGCAAGGGGACGTCGAATTTCGGGTCGTGGGTCAGGACGCAGACGACGGTCCGGCCGTCGAGGGTGTTCCGCTGCGCCTGTGCGGTGAGGTAGCGATCCGGCCAGTTCACGACGACCTCGTCGGCGGCCGGGAAACGGTCGGCAGTCGCGAACCTCGGGCGGGCGTCGCAGACCGTCACCCGGTAACCGAGCAGCGCGCCCTGCTGTGCCAGCGCGGCGGCGAAGTCGATGGCGCCGAAGATCAGCAGCCGCGGGCGGGAGGCGAAGGCGTTCACGAAGACGTCCGTGCCGGCCTCCAGCGACGCGCGGCCGATCAGCTCGGCATGGTCGGCCGCGAGCAGTTCGCGAGCCCGCTCGGCCACCGCCGCGTCGGCTCGTGCGGATCCGAGCGAGCCGTGGACCGCATCCGGGGTGACGATCAGCCGCCGGCCCCGCCGCGCGCGGTCCGCATCCGCGACGGCGGTGGCGATCGCGACCGGGCGGTCCGCGGCGACAGCGGCGATCACCACCGGCAGATGCGGAAAAGTCTTCCGGGATATCGGCTCGGCGAAGATGTCGATCTCACCGCCACAGGTGAGGGCGGTACCGAACAGTTCATCGGTATCGACTCCGTAGCTGTGCAGCCGGGACCGCCCGGTCCGCGCCACCTCGGCGGCCAGCTCGTAGACGGCGGCGTCGACGCAGCCACCGGAGACCGATCCGGCCACGGTGCCGTCGGGAGCCACAACCATCGCCGCACCCACAGGTCGCGGCGCCGATCCCCGGGTGCGGACCACCGTGGCGACACCGGCGGTGCCACCGGATCGCCAGACGGAGGTCAGCGCCGCGAGGATGTCGCGCACTGCCGGAGGCGCCCTTCGGTCGTGGCCGCAGCGCTCGACTGCTGTAACCGCATCCTTGAATGATGCCCGCCCCCGCAGTTTCGCGCGGCCACAACGCGTCGACGAGCCGCGGCCGATAGTGGTCAACTCGGGTGGCGATCCTCGACGGCAGAGGTTGCGGGATTCGCCGGTTGCGCGGGTGGCAGCGGAGCCGCGGGCGCCGATGTGGGACGCGGCGAGCCGGAATCCTCGGAGTGCATCTCGCTCATTTCGCTTTTGAAGATGCGCAGCGAGCGGCCGAGGCCGCGGGCGGTGTCGGGCAGGCGTTTGGCGCCGAACAACACCACGACCACCAGTGCGATGATGAGCCAGTGGGTCGGACTCAACGAACCCATCGGAACCTCCGTTCGTGCGCCGGAGCCGCTCGGACGGTGGCCGTCGGCCCAGGGATTCCACCGGCGAGACCATTCGTCCCCGGCGGCGGCATTGGACGAGTTCATGATAACTTGCCACGCACGTTGACACAGCAAATTGCGCTTTCACCTGGATTGATGAAGCTTTCCGCAGCTACCGCAACATGTGAATGTGCAGTAACATACTCGCCGTTGCCGACGTGGTGTCACCGGGTCGGCAGCGACAGAGTCGAACAGCCGGTCGCGTGTGATGTGCACCGGAACGCAGGTGGAGGTTGCCATGGGTGTCGAGATTGCCGCGGCCCCTTCGTCCGTCGCGCAGCTGCCCGTCGAGGTGGACGAGATCGCCGGCCGGTGCCACGACGTTCTGGACGAATTGTCCTTCGGCGGAAGCTGTTCGGGCGCGGCCGCGCGGCTGACCGCCGCCGCGGACAGCTGGGTCCGGTGCGGGCTGAGCCTCGAGACCGTTCAGCACACGGTGTTCGAGGCATTCCGGCTGCACCTGGGGTCGCTGCGGACTTCCGGCGACGACGTCGACACGATCGTGACGTCGGTCGATCGCGTGCTGGACGCCCTGGAAATCGTGACAACCGGTATCGCGGATGCCTATTCGGCAGCGGTTCCCGACGCGGCCGAGGACTACCGGCCGAGCAGCGACGCGGTGACCTCCGCGTTGCTCGGCGGGCGATCCGCCGCCGCGGCGGCCAGGGAATGCGGAGTGGAACTCGCCGACCGCTACCACGTGCTGGCGATGTCGTTCCCGACCCAGTCCGGCGACAGCCCCCGTTCCGACGTTTCGGTCCAGGCGCGACGGACCATGCGCCGTGCCCGCGCCGTCCTCGAACGGATGAACAACGGCGCGGTGCTGTTCCAGCTGTCGCCGAGCGGCGGCACCGCGCTGGTCCCCTATCCGGTCGTCGGTTCCGACCGCTGTCTCGATCACGTCGTGCACACGCTGGCCGCGGCCACGCGGACACCGATCACCGCCACGGCGGTCCACGCCGCCCGTGCCGCTGTCCCCGCGGCGGCCACCCAAGCGCACGAGTTGCTCGACACCGTGCACGCACTGCGATGCCGGCCCGGCCTCTACCGCATGCGCGACCTCGCCCTCGAATACCAGCTCACGCGGCCCGGACCGGCGCTGGAAATCCTCGGCACCCTCCTCGACCCGCTCGACGACCATCCGGAACTGACCGAGACGCTGGTGCGGCACTGCGGTAACGAGCTGAATCGGCAGCGCACCGCGCACGAGATGCGGGTGCACACCAATACGGTCGACTACCGGCTCAAACGCATCGGCCGGCTGATCGGAGTGGACCCGACCTCGCCCTCCGGGTTGCTGCAGGTCCGGGCCGCGCTGGTCGCCCGCGCCTATCGCGCACATATGCCGGCCCGCTGACGCACTCGACGAGCGCCGCCGCCGAGATGGAGCGCGGCGCTGCGGCTCAGTGCTCGCCGCGCTCCACCGTATCTTCGGGCGGCGGCGTGCACCGGATGGTGAAAACGCCTGACTTCCCTACAGATTAGGGTTTTGTGCACCTCCCCAGGGGACGTATCCGACCGGCGGCACGGGTCGCCGGTCGGCCGGGGGGCTTCGCGCCGCCGAGCCGGCGCCGTACATACTGACCAGGTCAAGTAGAGGCGAGACGACCGTGCCCGCGGTGTCGTCCATGACGAAAGTGGATAGGTGCGCAGCGGATCGGCGAGCGACGAACTACCGGAAAACGATGGCCCCCTGGGCGGTTCGACCGCCCCGGCGCCACCGTCGTGGTCCTCGATCCCGCCCGGCGACCACGGCGTGCGCTTGGTCGTCTGCGATATGGACGGCACCCTGCTCACGAAGGCCGGGACCGTGCCCGACACATTCTGGCCGCTGCTCGAGGTGATGCGTACGCGCGCAGTGACCTTCGTGCCGGCCAGCGGGCGGCAGTACGCGACGCTCGCCGCGCTGTTCGAGCGGGCTGCGGACGAGGTGTCCTACATCGCCGAGAACGGTTGTCTGGTAGTCCATTCCGGCGTCGCCGTGTCCGCGACCTGCCTCGATGTCGATATCGTGCGACAGGTCGTGCAGGCGGTCCGGGAAGCACCCGGCGCCACTGAGCTCGGCTTGGTGGTGTGCGGCCTGGACAGTGCCTATATCGAGCGCACGGATCCGGCGTTCGTCGCCGAGGCGGCGAAGTACTACGCCCGCCTAGAGCGCGTCGACGATCTCACCGCGGTGACCGACAAGGTGCTGAAACTGGCGATCTACGACTTCACCGACGCCGAGCGGACAGCCGAGCACGTTTTCGGATCCATCGCCGCACGCGAGCAGGTCGTGGTGTCCGGTAAACATTGGATCGACATCATGAGCCGCGATGCGGACAAGGGGCGCGCGGTGCGGTCACTGCAGCAGACACTCGGCATCCCATCGGCCCGGACCGCGGTGTTCGGCGACTACCTCAACGACCTCGAGATGCTCGATGCCGCGCGGTGGTCGTTCGCGATGGCCAACGCCCACCCCGACGTTCGCGCCCGCGCCCGCTACCTCGCACCCGCCGACGACGAGGACGGCGTCGTGACGGTGCTGTCGCGGTTGTTCGGTTCCTGAGCACCGTTCGTCACACCGCGCGCTCCGGCGCTCCGGCCATCCGCAGCACCGCGGCGGCGACCTGATCCGGGCATTCGGCCGGCACGATGTGCTCGGAGTCCGCGTCCTCGAACCGGCCGTTCACCCGATCGGTGAATCGGCGTTGGTATTCGCGGATGGTGTCGTGATGCCGAGCGTGCCACCGGTCGGCCCGCAGCGCGGAGATGACCACGACCTCGCCGCCCGGCGGCCGCGGCGGGTTGTCCCGGAACGGGCCGATACCGGTGGCGAAGGCATCGAATTCGCTTCGGGTGGCAGTGATGCCGGCGGCAGTGAAATCCTCCCGCAGCATGGTCTCGTAGGTGTCGGCAGGGAACATGCGACCGTAGGACCCGGTCAGCGCGCGCATCACCGGGCGAAAGCGAGCGAGCGACTGTTGCACCGCGAGCACACGATCCGTCCTCGTCGCCGTGGCCGCCCAGTCCGCGTAGAAGGGAGCCGCTTCCGGCGTCGGATCGACCAGAACCAATCCGATCGGTTGCGGCACAAGACTTTCCGCGGCGCGACGCACGATCAGCCCGCCCATGCTGTGCCCGACCAGAATCAGCCGACATGGTGCCAGCACCTCGACCAGCGCGACCAGGGTGGCCGCCATCTCGTCGAGACTCTGCGGCGGCTGCATCCGGGCACTGCGGCCACGACCGGCCCGATCGTAGGCGACGGTCCGCACGGTATCGCCGAGCACGGACACCACCGGATCCCACAGGGTCCGCCCGGCGCCGGCGCCGGATTCGAAGAGCACGCAGGTCTGCCCCGCGCCACCCTGCTCGACATATAACTCGATGCCGCGCACCGTCATTCGTTCGCCTGGCACGTCCCGCATCCGGGCCCCCTCTCAATCAATCCCAACTTTGGAAATAGTACCAATAATGGGATAGTTGAGCCATGGATCCTGCCGACCTCCTTCTGCATCCGGTGCGGCTGCGCATCGTGCATGCGTTGTCCGGGAACACCCCGCGAAACGCGGGCGAGTTGTGCGACCGTCTGCCTGATGTGCCCCGGACGACGATCTACCGGCACCTCGGTCTCCTCGTCGACGGCGGCATCCTGGAGGTCGCCGATGAGCGGCGGGTCCGCGGTGCGGTCGAGCGGTCCTATCGGCTGCGCGCCGACCGCCCCGCGATCGACGAAAAGGCGGCCGCGGCCATGACCCTCGACGACCACCGCCGTGGATTCGCCACCGCCATGGCCGTCCTGATCGCCGAATTCGACGCCTATCTCGACGAGCCCGGCGCCGATCCGGTCGCCGACTCGGTCGGCTACCGCCAAGGCACGCTGTGGCTTTCACCCGACGAACTGAACACGATGCTCGACGGTTTCCGCCGCGTCCTCGCCTCGGTCACCGGGAACGGTCCCGGCCCGAACCGCCGCCCCTACCTGATCAGTCCTGTCATGTTTCCCGGGCGCGAACGCCCGGCTGAGCCGGTCGCACCGCATTCGCCGTGCGTGCGGGATACGGGCGTGCGAGGCTGAGGGACATGTCCGAACGTGCGGATGTCTCACCGAATCTCACCGAACAGGGCCGCGGCCCGGCCATCGCACGAGTCGCCACGGAACTGATCGCCTGGGTCGCGGCGCCGTGGGCGCTGGTGTCGTGGTCCGTGGCGGCGGCGGTGATCGCGGTGGTCGTCCTGATCGGCGTGCCGTCGATCTTCGTGACCCGCGGTGACAAGAAGCAGGTGCTCGTCGCCGTTCCGGGCTGGGCCACCATCGCGATGATGGTGGTGCTGATCGCCGCGGCGGTGCTGGGCGCCTGGTTCGCCTGGCCGGCCTGGGTTGCCGTCCTCGTCACCGCGCTGGCGGTCGCGACGGTCGGCACCGAACTGCCGCGCTGGCGGTGGCTGGCGCGAGCGCCCTGAGGCCGGATTCTCTCCCGATACGTTCTGTTTACGCCCGTCGAAGCCGGGTATCTGCGATTTGTTATCGAAGTACGGCCGAACGCGGCAGCGCCTGGATAACAAAAGGCAAAGGGAGAGTTTCACATGATTATTCTGGGAGTCATCCTCCTCGTTCTCGGGTTCGTTTTCAGCATCCCGATCCTCTGGACCCTGGGCATCATCGCCGTCGTCATCGGCGCGATTCTCGCCCTGCTCGGAGCGTTCGGACGTCCGGTCGCCGGCCGCGCGCATTATTACTAGCGGCAGCGAATTCCTTTCTCCGGAGCGCGTACTCCCACCGTGTGGCGGGAGTGCGCGCTTCGCCATTCGTCTGTGCGGATCCTTCGCGTCGGCACATCCGGGGAACAAAACCCGGGTCGGGCATCCTTGGACGGTATACGCCGATCCAGAAGGAGACCCGTAGTGACCGAACTGCTTCCGCTCACCCCGGATGAATTGCTGACCACCACGCGTGCCGTGCGCCGCCGTCTGGATCTGACGCGGCCCGTGCCGCTGGAGGTGATCCGCGAGGCGCTGGAGGTGGCCCTGCAAGCACCGTCCGGAGGCAATCGGCAGCATTGGCACTGGATCGTGCTCACCGATCCGGCGGTCAAGGCCCAGGTCGCGGAGTATTACCGGCGCTCACATCTGGCCTACCGGGAGGCCGGGGGCGAACCCGCCGACGAGAGCGCCGCCCGCATCGCCACCAGTTCGGATTATCTGCGTGAGGTGATGGCGGAGGTCCCGGTGCTGGTGATCGGTGCGATCAGCACGGGCACCAGCGGGGCGCTGCCCGACAATCAGGCGGGTCTGTGGGGTTCGCTGCTTCCGGCGGCGTGGAGCCTGGCGCTGGCATTGCGCGCGCGGGGCCTCGGAACCACCTGGACCACACTGCATTTGCAGTACGAGCGCGAGGTCGCGAAGATTCTCGGCATTCCCGACGACGTCCGCCAGGGTGTGCTACTCCCGGTCGCCTACACCAAGGGCACCGACTTCCGGCCCGGCCCCCGTGTGGATCTGGACTCGGTACTGCACATCAACGGCTGGTGAGATCGGCGACCCGGCCGGACGACGTTCGAAGCCATCGGGTTCGCGGATGTTGTGACACAACCCATACGCCGCTTCTGCGAGACATGTTGTGGCGCTTGAGGTTCGGGGTAGGCCTGGAGTACCGACCGATCGCGGAAGGAGAGAGCTCGTGAACGTTTCGATCACCGCTTCCCACCGTCGCCGCCGGGCCGCGCCGAACGACACCGAGGACGCCCGGTCCGCCGTCCTCGTCCTGATGGTCTGGGCCGCATTGATCGTCGCGGCCGGCGTACTACTGATCTCGCTCTAGACGACTTATTCCGAGGGGTGGTTGTCGCTTCGCGTGCCAACGCCGCGCAAATCACTTGCCAGACAGCCGATTTCGCCGCCATCGAACGATTGGTGCCCGAGGCGTGGGCCCACCCACCCGTGCTTGCGAATCCGCAGTCACGAACGAAGATGTGCCAGCAGTTCGTCCGCGACGGGGTACGGGCGTTCACGAGGCAGTAATCGGGCAGCGGACTCGAGGTCGCCGTCTCTGACCAGCCCATGAATCTCGCGAGCCAGCGGAGTCATGTCGCTTATAGAGACTGTCCACTCGTCGGCGTAGCGTCGCACGGCGTCACCGCAGAGCCCGAGTTGCAGCGAGCGGTACGGAAGGGGCTGCAGGTACAGATCCCGATCGGGATCCCACTGGACGCGGGCGGGAGAACGTTTCAGTTGACGTTGCCAGGTGCTGCGGTCGGGATGCAGCCCAGGCTTGTAGGTCGACAGGCACGCATGCTGCAATGCCCATTCGAAGCCGCCGCGTGAGATCTCCACGGCGAGGACGGTCTCTTGACCCGGCTTCATACCCCAGCCGCACCGGTACATCATCCACAGGAACGACGGCTTGATCCACGTCATCCGGTCCCGCTTCCATGCCGCCGGGAAGCGGCCATCGCCGATGGCGGGCCTGCCGATGCCCGGGGAGTATGCCTGGTAGACGGTGACGGTGGATGCCGTGTGGAGCGCGCGGATCCCGCGTTGCGGTTCTTCCATGTGGGAGAGCGTGACGCAGAACGACTCGATCGGCGAGCGAATTTCGCTCCGGTGCACATACATACCTCCCACCCCGCCCCAGCCAGGACAATCGGTCCGAACGCATCTTTCGTCCACACGGCGGCGGAGTGCATTCCGCCGCAGGCGTTTGCCGCACGGCTGTCGAGGTAGTCCGCTACGAACCTCGAGAAAGGACGAATTCATGTCCCATCCGAATCATCGGAACGACGACGACACCGACGAACCGCGGGGTGGGCGGCCCGGACCGGTGGACGAGGGCGACAACGGCGGGATGGCGACCCGGGAGGTCGCCGACGACGTCGGCACCGAGGAGAACGCCCAGGAACCACCCGACTGATCGGCGCCGCAACGGCAGCTGGGTCAGGAACGGCCGGCTGCGCCGGCGACCGGCGCTCGCAGATGCTCGAGGAGCAGCGCGGCTACCTGGTCGGAGGCCTGTTCGGGCAGCCAATGCGAGCCGCCGTCGAGGGCCTCGTAGCGATACGGGCCGGTGACGTAACGGCCGCACGCCTGGGCTGCGGCCCGTGTGACGTAACGGTCCGCGGTGCCCCAGCAGAACAGCGTCGGAACATCGACGGGGCCGACCGGGCCGCGCAGCGCGAACGGCAGTGCCCGGTACCAGTTGACGGGGCCGCGCATGTCCCGTCGATGCGCCGCGCGTGCCGCGTATCGGTTCGCGGACTCCGCATCGAGCCCGGCGCGGATCAGGGCCTGCCGCATCGCCCGGCCCCCCTGAGCGGAGAGCACGAGTTCAGGTAACCACGGCAGCTGACAGGCGGCCATGTACCACGACCGCAGGGCTTGGCTGCTCGTGACCATGGCGCGCGCGAAGGCCATGGGATGCGGCACCGACAGGGCGGTCAGCGACATCAGCCGGTCGGGCCGCTCGGCGGCGACGGACCAAGCCAGCGCGGCACCCCAATCGTGGCCGACCAGATGAAAGCGCTCGACGCCGGCCGCGTCGGCCAGGGCATGCACGTCACCGGTCATGCGCGCCGTGGCGTACGCCGACCGCGCGGCCGGGCGCGCCCCCGGTGAGTAGCCCCGCAGATCCGGTGCCAGTACGCGATAGCCGCCCGCGGTGAGGGTCGTCGTGATCGCATCCCAGCAGTGGCGATCCTCCGGAAAGCCGTGCAGCAGCACCACGGTTTCGGGCGTCGCGCTGCCCGAGGGCGGTGGCGTGTCGGTGACGTCGAAGACGAATCCGGCGTGCGTGAACGTGTCCATGTCCGTGCCTTCCCCTGACTGTGCGCGAACAAGTCGCCGCCGCGAGCGCGGCGCCGATCGACGCGGTGCCGACAGTAACGGGCCGCAGGGGCCGCGCTCATCCGCCCGCGGACGGATTTCGTGACCGACCCGGGGCGCAGTCACGACGCTTGTCGCCGCTGCGCTTCCGCCCTCTCCCCCGCGTCGTCCCCGCCCAGGCTGTCGTCGTCGTGCTCGGCGCCGGATCGGTCCTCGTCGGTGCCCGGGAAGAAGTGCCGCACGATGCGGTCGACAAGGAAGCCGAGGACGATCGCACAGGCGATGCCGATCACGGCCGCCAACAGCGGCTGATCACGCAGCCAGCGCCCGAAGGCACTGGCGATCGCCACCGAATACGCCGCCCAGCTGATGCCTCCGATCACCGTCAGCGGTACGAATTTCCGGCGCGGATAACGGGTCGCCCCGGCGGTCATGTTGACCGCGATGCGACCGACCGGGATGTAGCGGCCCGTGATGATCAGCAGGGCCGCGCGCTTGTCGAGCATTCCGCGCGCCCAGTCGAATGCCCGCCGGATCTTCGGCTTGCGCATCCACGCGAAACGATCCGTGCCGATCGCGCGACCGATCGTGTAGGCCAGGTTGTCGCCGATGATCGCGCCGATCGCGGCGGCGACGATCAGCAACCAGACGGAGGGCTTCCCGGTCGAACTGCCGATGGCCGCGAGTGCGGCGATCACCGATTCACTGGGGACCGGCGGGAAGAAGGCGTCGATGATGCAGACGCCCAGCAGCGCGAAGTACACCCACGGCGACCCGGCCGCGCCGGTGACGAGATCCTGCAGTTGGTTCATCCCATCGACACCCTTCCTGGTCTCCTGGCGAGTGCCCAGGATCGCGCCGCCGAACCCGATCCGATCGGGGTCGCGCCCAAGTGGCGAGGGACCCGCTCATCACCGCACCGCAGGCGTGGACGAAGTCGACGATCTCGCGGTTACCCGATGGGGGGCGGGTTCGTGCAGCAGATCGTGCCCGGGATCCGGGACTTCGACGGTCCGGCAGTCGCGGGCGTCATTCGTCCACGCGCGGATGGGTGCCGGCGGCGCGCGTCGATCGTCGACACCGTGCAGTACCGGGGTAGGCACCGGCGGTGTCGAGAAACCTTGTGCGGGAGCCTGTTCCGGAGTGCCGAGCAGAACGACTCCGGAAATGTGCGCGACCGCCGCAGCATCGGAGGCCACCGCCACCACCGCGGTGCCCGCACCGAGAGAATGGCCGATCAGGACGAGCGGCAGGTGCGGGTGCGCGAGGCGGGTCAAGGTCCGCGCGTCGGCGGCGAGAGGTTAGGCTAACCAATGTGATTGGGAGCACGCAGGGGACTCGGGTCGCACCGCACAGCCAGGGCACGGCGAGCACGGCGCCCACCCGCGACGAACGCCGGCTGTACTACATGCACCGGCCGGGGCGGGACGGCAATCCTTCGGCCCTGGTCGTTTTCGAGAGCGGACTCGCCTGCACCCGCTCCTACTGGGCGGCGGTGCAGCGCGAATTCGACGACTACGCGCCGACCGTGGTCTACGACCGCAGCGGTCTGGGCCGCAGCGCCCCCGACAGCGCACCGCGCGGCCTCCGACGCCTGGCCGACGACCTCGTCGATCTGCTCGATCACCTCACCGAACGCTTCGCCGCACCGCGGTTCGTGCTGGTCGGCCACAGCTGGGGCGGTCCGATCGTGCGGGTCGCCGCCGCGCACCGGCCCGACCGCGTCGCGGGCACGGTCCTGCTCGACCCGACCGACGAATTCTGCGACGATCTGTTCACCGCGGCGTCGCGGCGGGCGGCACGAACCGGACAGCGGCTCAGCGCCGCACTCGCACGGGTCGGCGCACTGCCACTGGCCTACCGTGACACCCTCACCGCGCTGCCCGCCGACGCCCGCGCCGACTTCCGCGCCGAAGGCTTCACAACGGCGGCGATGCGTACCCGTGCCGCCGAACTCGCTTGCCACACAGCGGATCTCGAACAGTTGCGCGACGCCGGGCCCGACCGCCGGGATATCGCCGTCACGATCGTGTCCGCCGACTCCGCCTCCCTCGGTATCTCGGCCCGGTCGCGTGCCGCGATCAATGCCGCACATCGGCGGCGGGCGACACGGCCGCACGGCAGGCATGTCGTCGCCGAGCACTGTGGACATATGGTGCCGACCCAGCGTCCGGGGTTGGTCGCGGCCGAAATAGTCCGGATCATCGATGAATACGGACCGCAGCGGCGAATCACCGGGTGACTTCCGGCGGCGGCGGGGTATGCGCCAATCAGGACGGGTCCGCCACGACAGCCGGGCGCCGCGGGCCCGGTCGGAGGAGATGCCGATGGTTTCACACAGTGCCGCCGAAGCGTTGCCGGAATGGGAGGCCTTCGCCCGTGCCGTGCAGGCGCGCCGGCCCGACGCGGGCACCTGGTGCGAGGGCTGGACCGTCCGCGATGTCCTGATCCACAACACCGGTAACGCGGAAGAACTCGCGCGGGTGCTCGCCGCTCACGCGGCGGGCAGCCCGGTGCCGACCCGCGGTTTCGAGGAGCGTGAGGCGCCCTACCGCGCGATGCCCGACGCCGAGTTGTGGGCGGCGTTCGTGGACCGGTGCGAACAACTCGTCGAGACCGCCGAGGTGATCGACACGTTGTCTCCGCTGGAGGCGATCGGCTGGACCGGGCGAACCGTCGCCCCGGACTTCTTTCTCGAGCACATGCGTCAGGAGATGGTGCTGCACCGCTGGGATATGACCGGCGACGACGCCACGGCGATCGATATGCTCATGCAGCCGTGGATAACTCGCCACAGCGTGCGCGATGTGGGTCTGCCCTTGCTCGCGCGCGGCAGCAGGAATATCGATTTCGGTCCCGAGGGCCGCATCGAGGGCAGATTGCGGGCGCCGGGCACCGACGACGTCCTGGTCGTCGCCGAGCCGGACGGCAACTCCATCGAATTGGTACCGCCGGAGGGGCAGGCGACGGTGGAGAGCGATCCGGCCGTGCGCGCGCTGTTCCTGTGGGGTCGACGACCGGCCGACCCGACGCGCTGGCACAGTACCGCCGGCCCCGAGGAACTGGGCCGGCTCCGCGCGCTGCTCGGCGGGTATTGAGCCCGCGACCACCGGCCGGGATTGCGGGCTGTGTGGGCGGGTAGTCCGCGAAGATGGGTGCCGCAACCGATGTCGCCGTGGTCGGAGCTGGAATCGTCGGCCTGTCCACCGCGCACGCACTACGCCGGGCCGGGTTGTCGGTCACCGTGTACGAGTCGGGCCTGCCCGGCGGCGGCCAGTCGGCCGGTCAATCCCGCATCTTCCGCCATGCGCACACCGATCCCCGGCTGGTCGAGATGGCGGTGGCCGCGCGGCGCGTCTGGCGCGACTGGGAAGGCGAATTCGGCACCGAACTGATCTCGCGGGACGGGGCGGTCGCGCTCGGGGCCGGCGTGGCCGACAAGCTGGAGATCCTGCGGCGAACGCCCGGAATCGACGCCCGCGGTATCGACGCCGAGGAGCTGGCGACCCGGCTGCCGCTGCTGGCCGACTACGACGGACCGGCCATGCTGGACGCGACCGGCGGCTCCATCCGCACCGTCGCCGCGATCGACGCTCTCACCGAACGATTGCGCGATTCGCTGGTCACCGACCACGTCCTCACCCTGCGGCACACCGCCGCCGGAACGGTCGAATTACGCACCGGCACAACCTGTTCGGACTTCGGCAGCGTCGTCGTCTGCGCGGGCCGCGGCACCGCGCCGCTGGCTCGGACGCTCGGTCTCGCCCTGCCGGTGCAGCTGTCCGCGCACGTCCGGGTGACCTTCCGCCCGCGATCGGCGCCGCCCGCCACACTGGCCACGCTGCAGGACAGCAGCGGCGAATTCGGCGAAACCGGCATCTATGCCGCCGCGTTCCCCGGCAACACCCACTACGCGCTCGGACTCAGCGATTCCGTGCCCAGCAACGACGGCGGCTCGGTCGATCCCACGGCGCTGGCCGGGCTGGCCGAACGCGCCGCGGGCTACGTCCACCGCGCACTACCCGGACTCGCACCCGAACCGGAGGGTTATGTGCACTGCTGGGTGACCCGGCTGCCGTGGGGTGAGGACGGGCTGGCCGCCTGGCAGGACGGCGGCGCCACCTTCCTCGCCGGGCACAATCTGTTCAAACTGGCCCCGGTCCTGGGCGCCACGCTCGCCGACAGCATCACCACCGGACAACCCGCCGCCACCCTGGACCCGTCGCGGCGGCTCGGCGATCCCGCCGCCGACCGGTAGGACACCGCCCGGCACTACCGTCGAAAGTACTTAAGCGCGACAGATTCCCCGTCGCCCGGAACTCCATAACTTTGTGGTCGGAACGTCACCACCACGAAGGAGAATCCCGTGAGCGACATCAACGACCTGGTCGAACGCTACCTCGCCGTCTGGAACGAGACCGATTCCGCCGCCCGTGCCGCGCAGATCGCCGACCTGCTCACCGACGACGCCGAATACACCGATCCGCTGGTGTCGGTGCGCGGCCACGCCGGACTCGACGCGGCCGTCGCCGCGGTCCAGCAGCAGTTCGCCGGACTGGAATTCACGCTCGGCGGCCCGATCGACAGCCACCACGGCATCGCCCGCTTCACCTGGCATCTGGGCCGGCCGGGTGAGGAGCCGCTGGTGATCGGCTTCGACGTCGCCGCGCTCGGCGACGACGGCCGCATCCGCCAGATCCTCGGCTTCCTCGACAAGGTGCCCACCGGCGCCTGATCCCCCTCCCGGCACCCGACACTCACCCCCGCAAAGGACAGATCATGTACTTCACCACCACCGACGGAACCACCCTCGCCTACGAGGATTACGGCACGGGCGAACCGATCGTCTTCGTCGCCGGCGCCATGCTCAACACCGAGATGTGGGAGTACCAGATTCCGTACTTCACCGAGCGTGGCTACCGCTGCATCGCCCTGGACCGCCGTGGCCACGGCCGCTCGGACCGCCCGTCCACCGGCTACGACATCGACACCACCGCCGACGATCTCGGTGCCCTGCTCGATCATCTCGACCTGCGCGGCGCCACCCTGGTCGGCCACTCCACCGGCGGCGCGGAGATCGCCCGGTATCTGGCCCGCCACGGTGAAAGCCGTGTCGCCCGAGTGGTTTTCCTCGCGGCGATCCTGCCCTTCATGAAGGCCACCGACGACAACCCCGGCGGCATCCCGGAAGCCATGCTCGACGCGCTGGTGGCCAGCATCCGCACCGACCGCGGCCGGTGGCTGGCCCGGCAGTCGCAGATCTACTTCAACAGCCACCTGAATCCGGACGTCTCCCCCGAACACATCGACATCACCTACCGTCAGTGCCTGTCGACCGCGCCGTGGGCGACGCTGCAGATGCAGCAGGCGGTCTTCCACTGCGACAACCGGGAAGCGTTGCGCGGCATCACTGTTCCCGCGCTCATCGTGCACGGCGCCCTCGACTTCTCCGCACCCGCCGAGGTCACCGGCCGGCGCACCGCCGAGCTGATGCCGGAGGCGGTGTACAAGGAGTACCCGACCGCCGGTCACGGTCTGTACACCTCGCACGCTGCCGAGTTCAACGACGATCTCCTGGAATTCGTCAAGGGCTGAGCGAACCCCTTGTCCCGCAGCACGATCCCCGAGGAACACCCATGTCCACACCCACCCTGCTCGTCCGTGGCACCCGCCCGGCGAGCGCACCGCCCGCACGGGCCACCCTGCTCGTCCTGCTGGCCGGAATCTTCATGGCCACACTGGACTTCTTCATCGTCAACGTCGCCATCCCCGACACCCAGGCCGATCTGCAGGCGAGCAGCGCCACCATGCAGTGGGTGGTCGCCGGCTACGGCCTCGCGGTCGCGGCCGGGCTGATCACCGGCGGGCGGCTCGGCGACCTGTACGGCCGCCGCCGGCTCTACGGCCTCGGCATGGCGGTGTTCACCCTCGCCTCCCTGGCCTGCGCGCTGGCCGGTGACGCCGCCGAACTGGTCGTCGCCCGGATCGCGCAGGGGGCCGGGATGGCGCTGCTGATGCCGCAGGTCCTGGGCATCATCAGCGTGGTGTTCACCGGCGCGCGCCGGGTGCGCGCCTTCGCCGCCTACGGGTTGGCCATGGGCCTGGCCGCGGTCTTCGGCCAGCTCATCGGCGGGCTGTTGATCCAGGCCGATCTGTTCGGGCTGGGCTGGCGCACCATCTTCTGGATCAACGTGCCGGTGGGTGCGCTCACCCTCGCCGTGCTGACACGGCTGGTCCCCGAATCACGCGGAGACGGCGGCACCCGCCTGGACCGGCTCGGCGTCGGCCTCATCGCGACCGCGCTGGCGGCGGCGGTGTTGCCGCTGATCCAGGGCCGAGAGCAGGGCTGGCCGTTGTGGACCTGGCTCTCACTGGCCACCGCCGCCGTGCTGATCGCCGTCTTCGTCACCGCCGCCCGGCGCTCGGCGGCCCGCGGCGGGGAACCGCTGGTGAATCCCGCCCTGTTCGCCGAACGCTCGTTCGCGGTCGGTTCCACCATCGCGCTGAGCTACCAGATGACCATGGGATCGTTCTTCCTGTTCCTGGCGCTGTATCTGCAACAGGGACGCGGCCTGTCGGCCCTGGGGTCGGGCCTGCTGTTCCTCGCCCTGGGCGGGGCCTACCTGCTCACCTCGATGCTGTCGGAGCGGGCAGCCGCCCGCCTCGGCCGGCAGGTCGTCGCGGTCGGCGCGGTGCTCCAGGCCGCCGGATATCTGCTGCTCACGATCACCGCGCACGAGCTCGGCGGCAACGGCTCGGTGCTCGACCTGCTGCCGGGGATGATCGTCGCGGGAGCGGGAATGGGTCTGGCGCTGGTGCCAATGCCGGGCATCGTGCTGGCGGGTGTGACGCCGCAGCACGCCGCCGCCGCAGGGGGCGTGCTGGCCACCGCGCAGCAGGTCGGCGGCGCGGTCGGAATCGCGGTGGTCGGCATCGTCTTCTACGACCGGCTCGCAGCGCCCGGCGGATTCGTGTCGGCGTTCGTCGCGAGCCTGGTGCCGATGGCGCTGCTGTGCCTGCTCACCGCCGCACTGGTGCAACTACTCCCCGCCACACGCGTACGGAAGTAGAGATCGGAGCCCCGGTGGTCACCACCGGGGCTCCGGCATGTCCGCGGTTGTCAACGCAGTTGATCCGCAATGGTTTTCAGTTCACCGCGCGAGGTCACTCCGAGTTTCGGGTACGCCTTGTAGAGGTGGTAGCCGACGGTGCGGTGGCTGAGGAACAGCTGGGCGGCGATATCGCGATTGGACAGGCCCTGGGCAGCCAGGCGAGCGATCTGCAATTCCTGCGGGGTGAGCCCGGTGACCGCCGCGCTCGACCGCGAATCCGATTGCCCGCCAGGCCCGCTCGGCGCGGCACCGGTCGCGACGAGTTCGCTGCGGGCGCGTTCGGCCCAGGGGCGCATGCCGATGCGGTCGAACATGTCCAGCGCCTCGGTCAGTACCGTTCGCGCCTCGCTCTTGCGGCGGGCCCGGCGCAGCCACTCGCCGTAGAGTTGTGCGGTGCGGGCGTATTCCACCGGACGCGCCTCACGGTCGTGCAGTTTCAGCGCCCGCGTGTAGTGGGTCTCGGCGCTGTCGTCGTCGGACAGCAGTGCGCGACATCGCAATACGAGCGCTTCGGCCCACGGCCGCCGCACCGCGGTGGCCCAGTCGGCGAACCGATCGGCGTGGGGTTCGGCGCGGTCGGCGGCGCCGACCCGCACCGCCGCCTCGACCAGATCGGGGATCGAGCGCATCGCGCACAAATGATGGCGCAGCGGATCCCGGGTCAGCCGCTCGAAGCGCGACAGCGCCGATTCGGCCCGGCCCGAACCCAGTTCGAGCAACCCCAGCGACCAATGCGCCCACGCCGCACCGGGAGAGACGGATCCGGGCGTGCTGTCGGCGAGTCCGCCCTCGGCGTAGTGGCGGCACCGCTCCTCGTCGCCCTCGACCGCATGGATATGCGCGAGAACGCTGCTGAGCTGGCTGACCCATTGGCGCTGGCCCAGATCTGCGGCCAGGGTCAATGCCTCGGCCGCGGTGGTTCGCGCATCGCGCAGACGACCGGTGAAGATCTCGACCTCGGCGGCGAAGAACAAGGTGGTGGGCAGCCGGCCGGCGGCACCGGCGTCGCGATACTCCCGGCTCAGCGCCTCGGCGGGCCCGTAGACGTCGGCGTCCTGGCCGCCTGCCATCGCCACGCCACACAGCATCAGCCGCACCTGGTCCGGCACCTGGCCCCGCCGCGCGGACTCTTCCAATGTCAGTGTCAATTCCGGTGGTGCGCCCGCGGTGTCGCGGCGATCCAGGACGCTCGCCATATAGGTCACGACCGGGTGCAGCGGATCGGTGCCGGCCAGTGGCACCGCGGTCAACTGCGCCACACAGTCGCGGACATGCCGTTCGCCCAGGTACCAGCCGGTGTGCAGGGCTTGGATCAGCATCGTCGCCGCCAGCGCGGGATCGCGGTCGGCGACCTGTGCGGCGCCGGCGCGCAGCAGCGCGTCCGCCTCGGCGAAACGGCCCTGCCAGAAGTGGGCGAGCCCTTCGACGTGCGCGACCCGAGCCCGCAATTCCGCTGTTGCACCGGCTCTTCCGGCCACCCGGCGCGCGAGCCCCGCGGCCCGTTCCAGATCGCCCGCGTTCAACGCGGATTGGGCGGCCAGCGCCTCACGATGCGCGCGCAGTCCGGGGTCCGCGGTGAGCCGGGCGGCGCGTTCGTAGGCCGCGGCGGCCGCCTCGTGGCCACTGCGGGCGAGCGCGCGAGCGGCGGTATCCTCCAGGGCCGCAGCGACTTCCGCGTCCGGGCCGGTGGCCGCCGCGGCCGCGTGCCAGGCACGGCGGTCCGCGTCGGCGGGGCCGTCGAGCGCGGCCGCCAGCGCACGGTGGGCGGCCACTCGCTGTCCCAGCGGCGCTCGCTGGTAGACGGCGGCGCGCAGCAGCGGATGACGGAAGGCGATCGTCTCCGCCGTCTCGCCGCGCACCAGCAGTCCCGCCTCCTCGGCCGGGGCCAGATCGTCGATTCCGGCACCGACGGCGGCCGCGGCGCGCAGGACCGCCGACACTTCGCCGGACTCCTCGGCCGCGACGATCAGCAGCACGTCCTGCGTCGATTTCGGCAGACGGCTGACCTGTCCGTGGAAGGCCAGCTGCAGGCGGTCGGTCAACGCCAGCGCACCGGGATGAGCCGCGCCGGGACGGTCGTCGCGTGCGGCGTCGGCCAATTCGAGCAACGCCAGCGGATTGCCCTGCGCCTCGGCCAGGACCTGGCGGCGCACCCCTGCGGGCAGTTCGCGGCGGTCGAGCAGCGCGGCCGCGGCGTCGGAGTCGAGCCCGGTGATGCGGCGTTCGGGCAGATCCGCGGACCGCGCGAACGCGGCGCCGTCGCGGGCGGCGAGGATGATCACGACCCCCTCCGCGTACAACCGCCGGGCGGCGAACAGGATCGTGTCCAGCGAGGCCCGGTCGAGCCATTGCGCGTCGTCGATCAGACAGACCAGCCCGGTATCGCCGGCGTATTCGGTGAGCAGCGACAACACCGCCAATCCGACGAGCATCGCATCCCCGCCGGGATCGTCGCCGAGGCGCAGCGCCGCCTCCAGTGCCGCCCGCTGGCGCGCGGGCAGGGCGGGCAGATGCGCGACCGCCGGCCGCAGCAGCAACTGCAATCCGGCGAACGGAAGTTCGGCCTCGATCTCCACCCCCGCGCCGCGCAGAACCTTCAGGTCGGCGCAGAGATCGGCGGCGTGGTCGAGCAGGGCGGTCTTACCGATTCCGGGTTCGCCGCGCAGCACCAGCCAACCGCTCTCCCCCGCGCGGGCCCGGTCCAGCAGGGCGGCGATCGCCGCGGTGTCGGCCGCCCGCCCGTACAGCTCAGCCATGGCACCGCGCCACGAATCGGATCACGAACACCGGACCGATCATCGCATACCGGCCACCGCCGGTATTCCCACGTGCGCGCCTCCCGCCGCGGCCACCGGTTCGACAGCAGAATGCAGCTCATGAGCGATTGGAACACCGCGATCATCGAGGAATTTCGAGCCAACGAGGGACGCGTCGGCGGCGATTTCGAGGGCGCGCCGATGGTGCTGGTGCATCACCGCGGCCGCAAATCCGGCCGTGAACTGGTGACACCGATGATGTACCTGGCCGACGACGAGAACCCGGACAGCATCTATGTTTTCGCGTCGAAGGCCGGCGCTCCGACCAATCCGGACTGGTACTACAACCTGACCACCGCCGGGACGGCGGAGATCGAACGCGGCACCGAGCGCTACCCGGCGGCGGTCACCGAGGTGACCGGTGAGCGCCGCGACCGGATCTTCGCAGAACAGGCCCGCCGCTATCCCGGATTCGCCGGCTACGCCCGCAAAACCGAAGGGATCCGCACCATTCCGGTGCTGGAACTGCGGCGCGCCTGACCGACCCGGTACTCGTCCGCCACCGTGGCGGCGGACGAGTACCCGCCAGCGCAGGTCACGCGGATTCGCGCACCGACTCCGCCGGAACTTTTTCTTCCCCAGCCGATTGCGCGCGTGCGCTCCGGTCGAGCGCGGCCAACGCGAACGCCGCTAGTGCCCCGATGGCGGCGAATCCGGCCCACACCACGGCGTCGAGTACGGCCGAGCGGGCGGCGTCCAGCACTACGCCGGTGACGAGGTTGCCGGTCAAGATCCCGACTCCGACCACCGTGTTGTAGAACCCGTAGTGGGTGGCCACGAGCGCGCCGCCGGACAGCGAGACCACCGTATCCATTTCGAACGGGAACACCGCCGCGGTTCCGACCGCGAGGATCGCCGCCGAAATGAGCAGCGCGGCAACGGCAGCCACCGTGCCGAAGGGCCGTGGGCCCGGTACCAGCAGCAGCGGGAGGAAGGCTGCGGCCAGCACCCCCATGCCGACCACGAGGCCGCGGCCGGTCCCCCACCGGCGTCGAAACCATGCGGTGATGCGCAGCTGCCCGGCCACCGCGACCACACCCGACACCACGAACAACGCCGAGGTCAGCGCCTGCGCGTGGCCGGGACTGAGATATTCGGCCTGCAAAGGTAGCGACAGATAGACCTGGAACGACAGCACATACGAGCCGATCATCGCGACCGCGAAGGCCAGGAAACGGCGATTGGCCAGTACGGTGCGCCAATCCTGGAGCACCGTCGTGCGCACCGCGGGCTCGCTCGCCCGCCGCGGCGGCAATGCGAACAGCTGGGCGAGGGTGAGCACGGCGAAGACCACGGCGGCGGCCGCGGCGGTCACCCGGAAGTCGGTGACCAGCAGGGCGAGTCCGGCCAGCGGCCCGACGAGGATGCCGGCCTGATAGAAGATGTTGAATACCGCGAACGCCTCCACGCGACGGTCACCGGTCTCCGCGGCCAGATACGCGCGCACCGCCGGATTGAACAGCGCACCGGCGAAACCTGTTGCGGCCGAGGCGATCAGCAGCATCGGCAGCGACGTCGCGAAAATCAGCAGCGCGAATCCCGCGGTGCGTAGCAGACAGCCCGCCACGATCAGCGGTTTGTAGCCGAGCCGGTCGGCGAGCGTCCCGCCGACGAGGAACATGCCCTGCTGGGAGAAGTTGCGCACGCCCAGCACCAGCCCGACCGCCCACGCCGCCAAGCCGATCGGACCGGCGAGATATCCGGCCAGGTACGGCATGAGCATGTAGAAGCCGAGGTTGATGCCGAACTGGTTGATCATCAGCAACCGGGCCGCGGGGTCGAAGCTGCGGAATCGGGCGAGGACACTCATGCGGCGGGCTCCGGGTCGAGGGTGCGGGGGTCGACGACGGTGGTGCAGCGCGTCCACGAGGTCACCACGCGCTCGGCGGGATGGCCGATCGTGTCGGGTTCGACGGGCGGATCGGCATCGAGCAGGCCGTGCTCGTCGCAGTAGGCGTCGTTGTAGACGGTGTCGGCGTAGCGGTGCGGCCCGTCGGGAAAAACGGCGGCGATTCGGGTGCCGGTGTCGTGCACGCGCGCGGCCCAGCCCGCCACCAGCGCCACCGCGCCGACACTCCAGCCGCCGCTGGCGTGGTGGGTGGCGGCCAGTGTCCGGCATGCCCACACCGCTTCCGCGGGTGCCACCCAATGGATTTCGTCGAAGGCGTCGTAGTCGACGTTGCGGGGGTGGATGCTCGAGCCCAGTCCGCGCATGAGACGCGGCCCGGCCGGTTGGCCGAAGATCGTCGAGGACACGGTGTCGACACCGATCAGCCGCAACCGCGGATTGTTGCGGCGCAGCACCCGGGCCACGCCCGCGGAGTGTCCGCCGGTTCCGACCGCGCACACCAGGACGTCGACGCGGCCCAATTGCTGCACCATCTCCAGCGCCAGCGATTCGTAGCCGTCCACATTGTCGGGATTGCTGTACTGGTCGGGGCTCCAGGCATCCGGTTCGGTGGCCAGCAGCGCCGCGACCCGATCGCGGCGTGCCTGTTGCCAGCCGCCGGCCGGATGCGGTTCGGTGACCGTCTCCACCCGTGCGCCGTAGGCGCGCAGCAGTCGAACCACCATCGGTTCCATTCCGGGGTCGGTGACCACGGTCACCGGGTGCGAGTACACCATCCCCGCCAGCGCGAGCCCCAATCCCAGAGTGCCGCTGGATGATTCGACGATGCGCGCACCCGGCCGCAGATCTCCGCGGCGTTCGGCGCTGCGCACCATGTGCAGCGCGGGCCGGTCCTTCATGCCGCCCGGATTGGCGCCTTCGAGTTTGGCCCAGAAGCCGCGGCCGTGGCCGCTCAGCGGTTCGCCGATCCAGAGCACCGGCGTATTGCCGACCAGGCCGCGCGGACGGTGCGCCGGGATCGGCGCTGCCGGAATCGGCTGTGGGTGGTCGAGCACGATGTCGTCCATGACTGTCGCTTTCGGTATCTCCGCCCGATGTGGGCGGTACGGATGCGGGCAGCGGACACCGGCCGCCGGCACGGGGCAGGCGGCCTGTCGCTGACCGATCAGCGGCGGGCGATACCGAGATGCGTCAGAATGTCGCGACCGGTGCGGGGCGGCGGACCCGGCGGGCCGCGCACGGCGGTCGCGTGATGGTGCCATCGGGCGGGGGTCACCGCGGCCACCGCATCCCACACGTGACCGGGCGGCCACAGCTTCACCGGATCCGCCGGAAGCACCGAATCCAGGACGACGTGCCTGTCGTGCGCACAGCAGTCGTCCCAGCCGGGCAGATGCGAACCGAGATGAGCCAGTGTGGATCTCGCGGCAGCGGACGATGCGGAAGTGGCGGCCGTCTCGGCATCGGCGACCACGCAGTCGGTATGCAGCGCAACGAGAGTGAGCAGGGCGACGAAGATCATGGCCGCGACACCCCGCCGCGACCGGAGGACGGAGCTCACCGCAGCCGCGCCCGCCGCTCGACCGACCGCAGCGGCGAACAGCCCGGAGGGCGGAGTCCACGCCGGGTCGGACACCGATCCACCAACCCAGCCTCCTCGCCACGATCGCCACTGTCGCGCAACACCTTCGCACGGTGCTGCCGAGCATCGAGCCGAACGTCACCCCACCGCTGGGGAACGCGACCACAGGCTCGATAACATCTACTACTTACGTACGCAACTAGTAGATCATAACCGCCGAAAGAGGCGGGCGCCGCCAGCTGGGCGACACCTCGCAATATACCCCTAGGGGGTAGAAACGCCAACTACCGGGAAGCGGCGTCCTCACTTCTTCTCGTCGCGCGACTTCTCCGAAAGTCTGGAACCGAGCGTTTTCAATCCGGCTCGGATCCGGGCCTTCGCGGTGGGCAGCGGGATCCCCAGATCCTGCGCCACCTCCGGATAGGTGCGGCCCCCGTAGAAGGCGAGCAGAATCGCCTCCCGCTGCCGATGCCCCAGCCGGTGCACCTCCCCCGCGACCGAC
This sequence comes from Nocardia sp. MDA0666, assembly GCF_003023875.1. Classification (NCBI taxonomy): domain Bacteria; kingdom Bacillati; phylum Actinomycetota; class Actinomycetes; order Mycobacteriales; family Nocardiaceae; genus Nocardia; species Nocardia sp. MDA0666. The sequence goes on along the minus strand of NZ_PYHT01000002.1, from coordinate 33,900 downwards.
CGCTCGTCCAGCCGCTGCGTCACCTCGTCGAAAACCACATCACATTCGGGCTGATACTGACCGCGCCCGAACGCGCGCTCCCGATCCGCCAGCGATTGCTCCGAGCGCACCCGGTCGACCGCACGCCGATGCGCGAACATCATCAGCCACGCCATCGGGCTGGCCCGCCCGGCGTCGTAATCACCGGCCGCGGACCATGCCTGCAGATAGACCTCCTGGCTCACTTCCTGAGCCAGACCGGGACTGCGCAGAATCGCGGTCAACCGGGCCATCAGGCGGGCGTTGGTGCTGCGATAGAAGGCCGCGAAGGATTCGGCGTCCCCCGCCGCGGACTTGTGCAGCAAGGTAGCCAGTTCCGCTGCCGTGATGGTGGTCGAACTGCTCTGACGGTAACGCTGATCGATGTCCATCGCACACCGTTTCGTTTCGCGGGATAGTCGTTACCTACGCGGAGAATCGGCTACGTCGCCGAACCGCCTGGTCAATCCTTGTGCCACAGAGCGCCGATGCTCGCGGCCGAACGCGTGATACCCGATCCGAGCCGCTGGAACCGACCGATCGCTGCCGTCACAATCAACGACATATCTAGCATCGAAATCTGAGTGCCAGATGTTAACCACAAAAGTGGAACAATCTCGAGAACGTCATAATTCCGCGATCGACGCCCGCTGCGGGCGGCAGCTGATTCGATAGCTGCCGGGCTCTGGATTCGCTGCCCCTCGGGTGGCGGAAATCCGAGCCCGGACATTGTCACACACCCGTCGCAACCGCATGATGCACGGGTCTCGACAGCCGCGTAGGCCGGATCCTCTGATCCGGCCTACGCTGTCGAGTCCGTGTGTCGCGATTCGGGTCAGCGACCGCCGTGACTGTGCTGACCACCGGCCTGCTTGGCCGTGGTCGGCTGCGCCTGGGCGCCCTTGCGCCCCGCTTCGTGCGGATCGGCGGCGTTGCGCTGGCCGAAACTACCCGTGCTGGCCTGGCCGCCGCGGCGAGCCTGTTCCTCGGTGTCGCTGCGGTTGCCGAACTGTCCGGGATTGTTCTGGTCGGCCATTGCGGACCTCCTTCGCAGTAGGGACTTTTCTCGATCGCGACCGGCGTACTTCCCGGTCACATCAGAGGCACTACCCGGGCCTCCCGGGTCTATGCACCGGTCTCGCGAACGATTGCGTACGTCCTGGTCAGACTCGGAAATATCTTGCGGCACCGGTCGTTTCGGGCATTTCGGCCCCACTCGCGCCGCGCGTTCACGCGGCCGCCGGATCGAGAACCACCTTCACCATGCCGTCGGCCTTGCGCTGGAAGTCGTGATACACCCGCGGCGCCTCCGACAGCGGAAGCCGATGAGTGGCAAAGGTTTCCACACCGAGCGGATCACCGTCCTGCAACAGCGGAAGAATGTCGCCGACCCACCGCTTGACGTTGGCCTGACCCATCCGCAGCTGAATCTGCTTGTCGAACAGGATGCGCATCGGCAACGGGTCGGCCATGCCGCCGTAGACCCCGGACAGCGATATGGTGCCGCCACGGCGGACGATGTCGATCGCACTGTTCAATGCCGCCAGCCGGTCCACACCGACGGTGTCCATCAGCTTCTGCGACACCATCGACGGCAGATAGCCGGCCGAACGCTGCGCCAACTCCGCGACGGGCGATCCGTGGGCCTCCATACCGACCGCGTCGATCACGCTGTCGGAGCCCCGTCCGTCGGTGCGGTCGCGGATCACATCGCCGATCGAGGCGCCGATCTGTTCCAGGTCGACCACCTCGATACCGCGATCGGCCACCCGGCGCAGTCGTTCCGGCACCCGATCGACACCGATCACCCGATATCCCCGATGGGCCGCGATCCGGCACGCCATATCCCCGATCGGGCCCAGTCCCAGCACCACCACCGAGCCCCCGTCGGGCACGCCGGCGTATTCCACCGCCTGCCACGCCGTCGGCAGGACGTCCGACAGATACAGGAAGCGGCTGTCGTCGGGACCGGCTGGAATCGGGATGTGGGTGAAATCGGCATGCGGAACCCGCAGGTACTGCGCCTGGGCGCCGGGCACCTGCCCGTAGAGCTTGGAATAGCCGAACAAGGCTGCGCCGCTGCCGTATTCGCGCACCTGCGTGGTCTCGCACTGCGTCGGCAAGCCGGTATCGCACATGACGCAGTGCCCGCACGCGATCTGGAACGGCACCACCACTCGATCGCCCACCGCCAGCGACCGCACTTCCGAGCCGACGTCGACCACCACCCCGATCGGTTCGTGGCCGAGCACGTCACCGGCGCTCATGTACGGGCCGAGCACCTCGTAGAGGTGCAGATCCGACCCGCACACCCCCGAGGAGGTCACGGCGATGATCGCATCGGTCGGTTCCTCGATCCGCGGGTCGGGCACCTCATCCACCGAAACCTTGCGGCGGCCCTGCCACGTCACTGCTTTCATCGTGTCACCTCGATCTGCATCTGTGCTGGATACGGCCACCGTCGGCCTACCCGCCGCCCGGGTGACCAAACGAATCGGGCGCGCCGCCGGCGGTTTGCCGCGGGCGATTGCGGGCACGCGAAGCACATGGCTGCAAACGAACCCGACGAAGATCTGCTCACCTCGACCGAGGGACTGGATTCCGACGATGTGGGCAACGACGACGGCGACGAGATCGTGGAACCGCCCGACGACTGGTCGGGCGTCGACAGCTACGGCATGACGGCCGGCGAACAGCGCACGGAACGCCCACTGTCCCAACGACTGGCCGAAGAGGAACCGGATGTGGGGACCAAGCCTTCCGCCGAGCCGACGCTGCCCGAATCCGGTGCGACCGAGGGCCTGGATTCGATCCGCACCGGATCACCCGGTGGCCCCAGTGACACCGAAGCCGTCGAGGAGATCGTGCGGCGCGAATCCGGTACCGACGACGACTCCTACTTCCCGCTCCCCGACGAGTAGCGGCTCAACCGGGGGTAGCGGCGATCGCGGGCCCGGCCGCGTCGTAGGTGGCGCGGCTGACCGCACTCACGACCGTCGAATGGATGGGCAGTTGCCGGGTCTGCTCATCCAGCGCGGCGATCCGCATGATCGTTCGCGACTGAGTGACCAGGCACAGATGCACACCGGCGGACCGGTAGCGCTCCGCCTCGCGGGCCAGCGTCAAGAGTGCACGCCAGGACAGGAAGCTGAGGCAGTTGGTGTCGATGACGACGATGCGCATCCCGCTTTCGGCAGCGGAGCGGATGCGCTTGCTCCATCCGGGCATCGTGTAGCTGTCGGCCTCCCCGCGGAACGACAGCACCAACGCCGGGCCGCGAGTGCGTACGACTGCGGACAGACGTGCCTCGGCGACGTGGGGGGCGCCGGATTCATCGGCGGGGGGTACGGGACGTAATTCGGCGCTCGAGCTCATTGAGGTCTCCAACCGGAGCCGAGGGCAACGGGCACGAGCCCGCTGCGGGCGTCCTACCACATGAAGATCGACCCGCCCTACCTTCATAACAGAGACGCAGCGGTCTGTACAGCCGAAACGGCGTAAGCCCAGGTCCAGCGCGTAGGCCCCGAGCGGCCCCGGAACGCGACGAGGCCCGGACCGGGCGCATGTGCTGCACCGGTCCGGGCCTCGCGACGAGGTGGATCCGCAGACGAGATCAGTGGTCGAAGGCGTCCTTGACCTTCTCGCCCGCGTCCTTCAGGTTCGACTTGGTCTGGTCGGCCTTGCCCTCGTTCTTCTTGTCCGGATCGCCCGTGGCCGCGCCGAGCTTCTCCTTCGCCTGACCGGCGACGTCCTCGAGCTTGTTCTTGGCCTTATCGATGCCACTCATACCGTGCTCCTTCCGAATCTGCCGGACCACCCGCACGATGCGGGTCGCAACCAAGCGATATCCCCGCAGCTCCGGGTCAAACCTGCGGCCGAGCGTGGCGAAGATCCACTCCGAACGCCGTTTGCCGGGGCGGCGAACGGTTATTCTCCGAGCGTGCCTCTGCCGGTCGTGGTGGGAGAGTGAAGATGGTGCGTACTACCTTCGCGGTGCTGCGGGCCGGACGGGTCGCGCCCTGGACGCGTTCGCCGTTGATGCGCCCTGCCGACCGTGTCGAACAGGCGCTGCGGCTCGCACTGGTAGTGAGCGCGCTCGCCGCGGTCCTGCTGGCCGTCGTCGCCGGCACCGCGCAGTACCGGGCCGAACTCGCCGCCATCCACGCCGACAACGCCACGAAAACGGCTGTGACAGCCGAGGTTACGAGCGATCCGATCCGGATGCCGGCGCCCAACGCCATGTTCGCCGACCAGCTCCGAGCCGAGGCGCAGTGGAGCCGGGACGGGCATCCCGGCCAGGCGATGGTCGACGTCGACGGCACCACCCATCGCGGCGACCGAATCCCGTTGTGGCTCACCACCCAGGGCGATCCCACCACGCCACCGATCGCCGACGACGCCGCCGTCGCCAAGGGCATCGCCACCGGCACCGCCGCCCTGCTCGCCTGCTGGGCCCTGGCCTACGGGCTGGCGCGATGCGCCGGCTACGCGCTGGACCGGCGCCGGGCCGGCGAATGGGAACGCGAATGGCGACGGATCAGCCCGCAGGTAGGCCACGGCCACTCCTGATCGGCCCCCTCGAACGGGCGCGCCTCAATCCGGCAGGCGTCGCATCTCGATCAGAGTCAGCCCCAGGGCGTCGATGCGCGCCAGCACGCTGCGCATCGCGGTGTAGTCCTCGAGTGGGCCGAACAGCGTGGTGGTGCCGGGCGCGGCCACCGCGCTGCGGGCCAGTTCGGGGAATTCGGCGCAGATGTCGCCGGACAACTCACCGTCGACGGAGAATTCGTAGCGCACCGCACCGCCTCTCGATCGCCGGCGCCGTACGGCTCAGGCCAGGGCTCGGCTCTTCAGCTGCTCGAATTCCTGTGCGGTGATCGTGCCCTCGTCGAGTAGTCGTTTGGCGTCGGCGATCTGGGTGGCCGAATTGGTTCCGGCCACTTCCTTGATGTAGGCGTCCTGCGCCTGCTCGGCCTGTTTCGCCGCCCGCGCCGACCGCTCAGCCATGCCGCCACCGCGCACGATCAGATACACCAGTGAGGTCAGCAGCGGCAGCACGAACATGAACACCACCCAGATCGCCTTCACCCAGCCCGAGATGCCGCGATCCCGGAACAGATCGGTGAAGATCCAGAACAGCAGCATCAGATACGCGGCGAACGCGAAACTCATGATGATCAGCCAGAACACATCCCACACGGGCATGACGTCTCCTCGATGACAGCGTCCGGCTTCCTCCGAACGGCTTCCCGCCACCGCATGCTCCCTGCCGGACAGCAGCGACCGCGGTACGCGACAAGTTCACGCCCCGGGCCCGGGTGGCGCTTCACCCGTTGCGGGTGACCTGTGCGCGGCCCTCGCCCACCGCGCACCTCGGCGACGCTATCGGCGCCGGCCGCTGAGGTAGTCGGAGACCACCGCCGCGCCCAGGCCGTCGAGATCCGGGGCGATCACCCGGCCGCCGCTGCGGCGGGCCATCAGGTCGACGAAGGCTGCGAGCCTGGGGTTTTCGCCGAGGATGAATACCGAGACCGAGGCACCGAGTTTCGCGAGATTGTCGACCTGGGCCATGGTGACCGCGAGGGTGCGGGGGTCGGGTGGCCAGTTGAAGTACGAGCTGCCGTCCGGCTCCAGGTGCGCGGTGGGTTCGCCGTCGGTGACCACCAGGACCACCGGGACCGCGTCGGGGTGTCGGCGCAGGTGGCGGGCGGCGAGCAGCAGGGCGTGGTGCAGGTTGGTGCCCTGTTCCCACACCGCTTCCAGACCGGTCAGCTCCGCGATGTCGACGGTGGTGGCGTGGCGGCCGAACGTCACGACTTCCAGTGCATCGGAACGGAATCGGGTACTGATCAGCTGGTGCAGGGCCAGCGCGGTCCGCTTCATCGGCAGCCAGCGTCCGTCCTGCACCATCGACCACGACGTGTCGACACACAGGGCCACCGCCGCGCGGGACCGCTGATCGGTTTCGGTGATCTCGACATCGGAGACCGACAGCGACACCCGGCGGCTGCCGGTCGACGCCGACCGCAGGACCGCGTTGCGCACGGTTTTCGACACATCCCACGGCTCGGTGTCGCCGAAGCGCCACGGCCGCGTCGCGCCCGTCGGTTCGCCGGCCGCTCCGGCGGTCACCGTCTCGCGCTGTCCGCGTTGAGCGCGCAGCCGCCCGATCACATCGCGCAGCGCCACCTCGCCGAGGCGGCGTAACGCCTTGGGCGTCAAGCGAAGCGACCCGTCGGGGGCGCGTTCGAACAGGCCCTGGCGGCGCAGCTCGCGTTCCAGTTCGGCCAGGCGGGCGGCATCGACGGCGGCGGCGGCGCCGAGCTGGCGGGTGAGGGCGTCGAGGTCGATATCCTCGAGCCGGGCGCCGGGATAGGACTGGCCGAGTTGTTCGGCCAGTGCGTCCATTTCGGCCAGATCCTGCATCGCCTGTGCGCCCTCGCCGAGGCCGAGCGGGTCCTGGCCGCGGAACCGCTGCCCCGAATCCCAATCCTCGCCGGGGCGCAGTGCGCGCAACGCGGCATCGAGTGCCGAAACCTGTTCGGCGATACGCGGATCGCCGAAGGCCTGGCCGATCAGTTCACTCAACTCCGCCTGCTGCTGCGGCGAGAGCGAATTCATCATCCGCTGCGCGGCGGCCGCGCGCGCGGCCAGCGCATCGATCAATTCCTCGGTGTTGCGGGGGTTTTCGGGGAAGAACTCGCCGTGTTCGGCCATGAACTCGGCGAACTGCTGCTCGGTGTTCTCACCGCGGGCGTGGGCGGCGAGCAGCTGGTTCAGATCCGACATCATCTGCCGCACCCGCTCGACATCCTCGGGCGTGGCGTTCTCGAGTGCTTGCTTCATGCCCTGGAAGCGGGAGTCGAGCAGTTCGCGGCCGAGCAGTTCCCGTATCTGCTCGTAGTTGGCGCGGCCCGTCTCCGAGCGCCACTGATAGTCGGCGAGTTCGGTCACCGCGGCGGCGGTGCTCGACGGCAGCGCGTCGAGTTCGGCCTCGGCGAAGCGGGCATCGTCGGAAGGGTCGGGGAACAGTGCGGTCCGCTCGGCCTCCAACGCCTGGTCGAGCAATTCGCGCACCTGTTGCAGGGTGCCGTCGAGGCGGTGCTGCCGGGTGAGCTCGGCGCGACGCTGCCACAACCGCCGGGTCAGCTCGTCCAGGCCGGGCGTGCGGCCGGTGCCGCGGCGCAGCAGCTCCTCCAGGGCGGTGCGCGGGGAGCTGCCGTCCATCACGTCGCGGCCGATGTGGTCCAGCGCCTCCCGCAGATCGACCGGCGGCGCCAGCGGGTCGGGACCGTCGTGATAGGGCCCGTAGGAATAGCGGTCGGGGGTCGTCATGAGCTGTAGGTCGCCGTGCCGTCGTCGGAGTCCTTGGCCAGCTGGCGGCTCAAATACAGTGACTCCAAAGCGAATTCGACGGTCGCCGCGATCCGCGCCGGCGAATCGGTGGACTCGGCGCCGAGCCGCTCGGCCACCCGCGCCAGCACCGGCAGCTCGGGCAGCGCCGAGAGCACCTCCTGGCCCGGCACCCGTTCGCCGGTGGTGACCGGATGCCCCGCGCTCACCGCCTCGGCCAGCGGCCGCAGATCCACCCCAGCCAGGCGCCGGCGTGCGGTCTCGGCGAAGGCGCGGCGCAGCAGATGGGTGAGATGCTCGGTTTCGCGGCCCTCCTCACCGGATTCGAATTCCACCTTGCCGCGCAGCACCGCGGGCACCGATTCCAGATCCACCGGGCGGGCGACGGCGGGATGTTCACCGGTCAGCGCGGTCCGGCGCAGTGCGGCGGCGGCCACGGTCTCGGCCGCGGCAACCGCGAAGCGCGCCGAGACGCCGGAGCGCTGATCGACGGCCGGCGATTCCCGCAGCTGGCGCACGAAGCGCGCCAGCACCTCGAGCAGTGGGTCACCCACCTCGGCGACCAGATCGGCCTCCTGGCGCACCAGCGCGGTCTCAGCCTCCACGTCGAGCGGATAGTGGGTGCGGATCTCGGCGCCGAACCGGTCCTTGAGCGGAGTGATGATGCGGCCGCGGTTGGTGTAGTCCTCCGGGTTGGCGGTGGCGACCAGCAGCACATCCAGCGGCAGCCGCAGCGTATAGCCGCGCACCTGGATATCGCGTTCCTCCATGACGTTCAGCAGCGCGACCTGGATCCGTTCGGCGAGGTCGGGCAGTTCGTTGATGGCGACGATGCCGCGATGAGCGCGCGGGACCAGCCCGAAGTGGATGGTCTCCGGATCGCCCAGGCTGCGGCCCTCGGCCACCTTCACCGGGTCGACATCGCCGATCAGGTCGCCGACCGAGGTGTCGGGGGTGGCGAGTTTCTCGGCGTAGCGTTCGCTGCGGTGGCGCCACGCCACCGGCAGGTCGTCGCCCAGTTCGGCCGCGAGCCGCCTGCCCGCCGGGCTGATCGGCGCCAGCGGATGTTCGCCGAGTTCGGCGCCGTCGATCACCGGCGTCCATTCGTCGAGCAACCCGACCAGGGTGCGCAGCAACCGGGTCTTGCCCTGGCCGCGCTCGCCGAGCAGCACCACATCGTGCCCGGCCAGCAGCGCCCGCTCCAGTTGCGGGACGACGGTGCGGTCGAAGCCGACGATGCCGGGCCACGGATCGGTCCCGGATCGCAATGCGGCGAGGAGATTCTCGCGGATTTCGGATTTCACTCCGCGCGGCTGATAACCGGCGGCGCGCAGTTCGCCCGCGGTGGCGGGCAGATGCTGAGGAACACTCACCCCAGCGACGCTACGACGATCTTGCGGCTCCGACAACGATTGTGTCGGCTCACTTCGCGTCGGCGGGCGGGGCGGACAGGTGACTCAGGGCGCCGACAACGGTGGTGTGAATGGCCAACTCGGCGGTCAGCGGATCCACCGCCGCCATCCGCGCGATCGTCGGCGTGCGGCTGACCAGGCATATCACGACTCCACGCCCACGCCGGTCGGCGGCCTCCTCGGCCACCACCACCAGTGCGCGCCAGCCCAGGAAGCCGAGCCCGCCGGTATCGATGACCAGCGGCCCGCCGTGGGCCGCGGCCAGCGCCGCGCCCTCGTGGATGAGACGTCGCCAATCATCGAGAGTGCACGCATCGGCCTCCCCGCGTACCGACAAGACCACCGCGGCCCCGTGGGTGCGCATGACCGCGCTGAGCCGGGCCTCGGCGCGACCCGGGACGGGAAGCGAACGGTGATGACCGATTCGGAATGTGGCGTTGGTCTTCATGTGCGATCTCCCAGGCGAAAATCGACATGTGAATTGCCCCGCTTCTCGAGGCAAATCCCGCTATCACCTTTCTAACAAAGACGGAGCGGCCTGTATAGCCCGTCGGCATACGGTTGCGGACCGCGCGGCTGGGTAGCCGGGAATCGACTTGTCCTACGCACGTGAGGAGCCCCCGCAATGCAGATCGGCTACAAACTGGCGTCGGAAGGCTACGGACCGCGCGACCTGATCCGACAGGCGATTCGCGCCGAGGAAGCCGGATTCGACTTCGTGGAAATGAGCGATCACTATCACCCGTGGCTCGACAATCAGGGCCACTCCCCGTTCACCTGGACGGTGTTCGGAGCCATCGCCGAACGCACCGAGCGCATCCGATTGGTCACCGGTGTCACCTGCCCCACCATCCGGTATCACCCGGCCATCGTGGCGCAGGCCGCCGCCACCTTGGCGCTGGTGTCGGACGGGCGTTTCGATCTCGGCGTCGGATCCGGTGAGCGGCTCAACGAACATGTGGTGGGCCGGGAATTCCCGCCGATCGATATTCGCCAGCGCATGCTGCGCGAAGCCCTCGAGATCATCCGGCTGCTGTGGCGCGGCGGGTATCGCACGTATCGCGGTGAGTACCTGTCGATTTCGGATGCGCGGGTGTTCGATCTGCCCGAGCGGCTGCCCGATATCATCGTCGCCGCGGGCGGTCCCGACGCCGCCCGGCTCGCCGCCGAACTCGGCGACGGACTGTTCGCGACCGACCCCGAAGCGCGGCTCGTGGACACCTACCGCGGTGCCGGTGGGCGCGGCGGCGGCTACGCCGAAGTCGGAATGGCCTGGGCCGCCGACGAACGGACCGCGGCGCAGGCCGCACTGGAAACCTCACGCTGGGCGCTCACCGGATGGAAAGTGATGAGCGAGTTGCCGAATCCGGTGAATTTCGACGCCGCGACGTCCACCGTGCGCCGCGACGACATTCTGGAGCAATTCGCCTGCGGTTCCGATCCGAAACGCTATCTGGAAGTGGCACAGCAATATGTGGACGCCGGATTCGACCATCTGGTGATGCAGAACGCCGGACCCGATCCGGACGGATTCATCGACTTCTATCGCAGTGAACTCGATACCCCGATGCGCGAATTGTCTCCGGCGAAGTGACATTCGGCGGTCGATCGGACCGCCGGCGCGGAATACGAGGGTCCGGCAGCGTGATTGCCGGGCCCTCGCCGCGGCTTTACGCGGTGATACCGTGTCGGCGCGATCGCCGGAATTCCACCGTCACCGGATATCCCGCGACCGCCGAATCGAAGGGTGCGGTGGTGGCCTCGAGCGAGTCGGTGATCGAGGTCAGCACATGCCAGCCCAGGCCGTCCCGGTGCAACGCCTCGGGGGTGACCGCGACCGCCGTCACCGCGACCGACATCCGGTCACCGTCGTAGCCGAAATCGCATTCGATCGACGATCCGGCGACGGCGCGTTCGATCAGTGCGGTGGCGATCTCGTCCAGCGCCACCCGGATGTCGGTTACCTCGTCGAGTGCGAATTCGGCCATCAATGCGACCGTTTCGGCCAGTGCGCGCAGCATGAGCAACTGGCGCGCTTGTGCGAGTACTCGCACGCCGACGACCGAACCCGTGGGCGCCGGGTCCGTCGCTGGCGAAATCCACTCGCTCAAGGACACGTCCTCTCCTTCCGCCCCGCAGGCGCGTCTCGCATTTACCGCTCGTCGTCGCCGATACCCGGGCATCCGGGGAACCAAACGTCATCCGGGTACCGGGTCGGCGGCAGTTCGCGATTGGCCACGACTTCCCCGGGTACCCGCAGGTCGAGCGGGTATGTGCGGCCCCGAGGCAGGAGGTGCGGATGCGGCGCGGCGGTGTCGTGGCAGAAGCGGCGGCCTGGTGGCTGATCTGTGTGCTGATCTGGCAGGCCACGGTGACCGTCGCCGCGTGGGAGGAGGTGATCGCTGCCGCGGTGCCGGCCCTGCCGTGCGCGGTGGCCGCCTGTGCGGCGCGACGCGCGATCGGCGGCAGTTGGCGCCCGCCTGCCCACCTGCCGCGGTGGGTGGCCCGGACCGCGCTCGCGGTGGTGCGCGACAGTGCCGGAGCGCTCTCCCTGGTGGCGCGGGGTCGGCGGCCGGCCGGCCGTTTCACCGAACTGCCCTTGCCCGCAACCGGTTCGACAGCCCAGCGCGACGGACGGGAAGCCGTCGCGACGATTCTGCTGTCGGCGACCCCCGGTTCCCTGGTGGTCTACTCCGATCCCGAACATTCCCGGATCAGGCTGCACACCCTGCCGCTGCCCGAGTCCGCGCTGCAGCGCGCGGTGCGCGCCCCGGACCGGCGACGCTGATGTGGACCGTCGCCTCGATCGCACTGCTGGCGGGCGCCCTGCCGCCGGGGATCTGGTTGTCCGCTCGCGGTATCGCGGCCCATCGGCTGGTCGGCATGCAGATGGTCGGGACGGTGACGGTGCTGGTTCTGATCACCATCAGCCTCGCCGCCCACCGTCCCGACTATCTGATCGTGGCGACGGTGCTGGCCTTGCTGGCGTTCGCCGGAACCCTGGTGTTCACCCGGCTGATCGGGGCGGGCGATGACTGATCCCGCAGCGATCGCGGCCGCCCTCGTCCTCGGCGTGGCGGTCGTGGTGGCGGTGGCGGCGTCGTGGGCGGCGCTGCGACCGCGCGGGGTATACGCGCGGCTGCACTATCCCGGCATGCTCACGTCGGTGACCGGGCCGCTGCTGACATTGGCGGTGCTGCTGGACTACGGCCCCGGTCTCACCACCGCGATCGTCGCCCTCACCGCGGCACTGTTGTGGGTCACCGCACCGGTGTCGACGGCGGCGATCGGCAAGCTGAATGTCGTTCTGGCCGAACGGAAACGGGAATGAATGTACTGATCATCCTCGCGCTGGTCCTGGTGGCCGTCGCGGCCACCGTCGTGGTGTGGACCGAGAACCCGCAGCGCCAGGCGGTGACGCTGGGCGTCTACGGCGCACTGCTGTCGCCGTTGTTCCTGGCGCTCGGGGCCCCCGATGTCGCGCTGTCGCAGATCGCGGTCGGTACCGCGGTGGTGCCGCTGATGGTGTTGCTGGCGGTGCGGTCGGTGCGCAGGCGGAGACGCTCGTGAGCACCCGGACGCGCCTGCTGGTCTTCGCCGCCGGGGCCCTCGGCCTCGGGGGCGCGCTGATCCTCGCGGTGCTGCGAATTCCGGACTTCGGCAACGACTTTCATCCCTATCGCGACGCCACAGCGGCGGAGGCGCTGCAGCGCCGGAGTCCGAATGTGGTGTCCTCCATCAACTTCGATCAACGCGGATTCGACACCCTCGGCGAGGAGGCCATTCTGGTGGCGGCGGTGGTCGGGGCGGCCACGCTGCTGCGGCGCACCTCCCAGCCTCGGCCGCCGCGGCCGGCGATCACCTCGTCCTCGCGTCCACCGCTGCTGGCCGCCACCCGCCTCGCCGGGTACATCCTGCTGCCGGTGACGCTGCTGATCGGCGCCGATGTCGTCGTACACGGCCACCTCACCCCCGGCGGCGGCTTCCAGGGCGGCGTGGTGCTGGCCACCGGTCTGCATCTGCTGTACGTGGCCGGCGACTATCAGGCACTGCGACGGGTCCGGCCGCTGGTCTGGTACGAGACGGGAGAAGCCGTCGGCATGGGCGCGGTCCTCGCACTGGGCGCGGCCGGGCTGGCGGCCGGCACCGGATTCCTGTCCAACTTCCTGCCGAAGGGCACGAGCGGGCACCTGTTTTCCGCGGGCACCGTCGCGCTGTTCAGCTGCGCGGTCGGGATCGCGGTGGGCAGCGGCATCGTCGTACTGCTCGCCCAGTTCCTCGACGAGTATCTGGGTGCCGACGAAGGGGCGAGATGAGCGTATTCCCGTATCTGGTCGCGGCGTGGGTGCTGCTGATGGGGCTGTTCGGCGTGGTGCGCAGCCGCCATCTCGTCCACACCGTGGTGTGCGTATCGGTAACCCAGTCGAGTACGTATGTGCTGCTGCTCGCCGTCGGATATCAGCAGAAGGCGAGCGCACCGATCTTCGGGCAGGCCAATCCGCCCGGTTCGCCGGTGGTGGACCCGGTGGTGCAGGCCATGGCGCTGACCGACATCGTGGTGTCGGCGACGGTGAGCGCGCTGCTGCTGGCGCTGGTGATCCAGGTGGCCAAACGGCACGGCACCGTGGTCCCCGATGAGCTGCACGCCTTGCGCGGCTGATGGGCGGTTCCGCGAGCGCGCTGCCGCCGTTGATCGTCACGGTGCCGATCGCCGGCGCCTGTGTGCTGCTGCTTCTCGGACGGATCGCTCCCCGCCGCCTCATCGACGCTCTCGCGCTGGTCACCGCCCTCGTCACCGCGATCCTGGCCGGGTGGCTGCTTGCCGCGACGGGGTCGGGCGCGGTGGTGACCTGGGTCGGCGGGTGGCGGCCCGGACCGCGATTCGCGGTCGGCATCGTGCTGGTCGCCGACCGGCTGGGCGCGGCCATGGTGCTGCTGATCGCCGTGCTCGCGACCACGGCCCTTTTGTTCGGCTGGCGCTACTTCGACAGCGTGCGCGCGCACTATCCGGCGCTGCTGTTGCTGTTCACCGCGGGTATGGCGGGCTATGCCCTCACCGGCGACCTGTTCGACATGTTCGTCTTCTTCGAGCTGATGAGCGTGGCCGCCTACGCCCTGACCGGACTCGAGATCGAGGAGCCCGAAGCCGTGCAGGGCGGCCTGAACTTCGCGGTCGTCAATTCGCTGGGCGCCTATCTGTGCCTGTTCGGCATCGGACTGCTCTACGCGCGGACCGGTCGGCTGGGTCTGCCGCAGTTGAGCCTCGCACTGTCGCAGCGGCCGCCGGATGCGCTGGTACTCATCGCGTTCGGGCTGATCGCGACGGGCTGGCTGGTGAAAGCCGCGGCGGTGCCGTTCCATTTCTGGCTGGCCGACGCGCACGCGGTCGCTCCCACGCCGGTGTGTGTCCTGTTCTCGGGCGCGATGGCGCCGCTGGGCATCTACGGTGTGGCGCGGGTCTATTGGGCGGTGTTCGACACCGTGCTGCCGGCCGCGGGCGTCCATCGCATGATGCTGGTACTGGCCGTGTGTACCGCGCTGCTGGGCACCGTGATGTGTGTCCTGCAGCGCCATATCAAGCGACTGCTCGCCTATTCGACCATCGCGCACATCGGACTGTTCCTGCTCGGCCTGGCCGCACTGACTCCGGAAGGCGTGGCGGCCTCGGCGGTATATCTGGCCGGGCACGCCGCGGTGAAGGGCGCGCTGTTCCTGATGGCGGGAATCCTGTTGTCGCGCTATCGATCTCTCGACGAGGTGCGGTTGTACGGTCGCGCCCGGCGGCACCGGGTGGTGGGAGCGGCATTCGTGCTGGGCGGCCTCATGTTGAGCGGAATTCCGCTGTCGGGCACCGGTTTCGGCAAATCGCTGCTGGAGGAATCGGCACATTCGGTACCGCTGACTGTGCTGGTGATCGCGGTGTCGGCGCTGACCGGCGCCGCGGTGCTGCGGGTGGGGCTGCGCGTGTTCTTCGGCGTCGGCCGTCCACCGCGGCCGGCGTCGGAGGCGGACGAGACCACCGGCGCGCACGAGACTCCCGATGCCGACACCCCACCCGGCCGCATTCCGGCGACGATGCTCGCAGCGGTGTTCGCACTGTTGAGTGCCGGTGTGCTGAGCGGACTTCCGGGACGCTTCGGCCGTGAGGTGGCCGCGGCGGCCGCGCAGTTCTGCGATCGGATCGGCTATCGAGACCGCGCGTTGTCGGGAGCCGTCCCGGTGCGGTCGGCCCCGGATCTGAGCTGGACGCTGCACGGAACGATCCTCGGCCTGGTATCGGCCGGTGCCGCGGTGGCCCTGGCACTGCTCGGCATCCATCATCGTAATATGCTGGGCGACAGCGATTCTCGACCGTCCGCAGTGATCGCGGTGCGGCACGGACTGCACCGATTGCACAGCGGGCACGTCGGCGACTACGCGGCGTGGCTGGTCTTCGGCTGCGCGGCCGTCATCGGACTGCTCTGGGTGGGTTGAGGCAGCTGTCCCCGCTCCCCGCCGCCTACTCCCCCGGCGCCTCGAGCCGGCCCAGTACGTGCCGCAGGGCAGGCTCGAGACGGTCGGTGCGGAAATGATGGCCGGCGGCCAGCAACCGGGTCGGCTCCACTCGCTGGCTCGCCGCTGCAAGCTCCCGCGCGCCCTGCCCGCCCAGCAGCAGCGCCGGACCGGCCTGCGGAACAGGCAGGATCGCGGGCCGTCGGACGACGCGGGCCAGCGTGCGGGTGTATTCGGCATTGCGGACCGGATGCGGCGCCACCGCGTTCACCGGACCCGCCAGAGCGGTATCCCACAGCGCGCGGTGGTAGATGTCGATCATGTCGTCGATGCCGATCCACGACATCCACTGCCGCCCACCGGCGATCGGTCCGCCCAGTCCGGCTGCGAACAACGGCCGCAGTAAGCGCAGCAGCCCACCGGCCGGCGACTGCACCAGACCGGTTCGCACCCGCACCACCCGCACCCCGGCCTCGCGGGCCGGCCGATCGGCGTCCTCCCACGCCGAGACCACCTCGGCCAGAAATCCGTCACCGGCCGGACTGTCCTCGGTGAGCGGGCGATCGCCGAGGTCGTAGCCGTAGTAGCCGATCGCCGACGCCCCGACGAAGGTCGCCAGTCCGGTCCGCGCGGCCAGTTCGGCGAGCGCGCGGGTCGGCTCCACGCGGCTGTCGCGGACGCGGCGTTTGTGCTCGTCGGTGAACCGGCCCGCGATCGGCGCCCCGGCCAGATGAATCAGCGCGTCCACCCCGTCCAGCAGATCGGCGGCGGGCGCGGACGGATCCCACTGCCGCTCGCCGGGTTCGCGGGCGGGCCCGCGCACCAGCCGGATCACGCGGTGCCCGCCGGTCCGCAGGAACGCGGTCAGCGCCGTCCCGACCAGTCCCGAGGCGCCGGTGATCGCGATGGTCGACGACCGCAGACCGTTCTCGGCGGCACGGGCGTGAGCCGCCAGATCACCGGCGAGCTGCCGGTGCCGGTACTCGAACATGGGCCGCAGCAGGGCGGCGGGCACAGGCGTGTCCACCTCGTCGACGATCCGGGTGCGTCCCGCGTCGACGGCTTCGAAGCCGTGGGTGTGGCGCCACTGCACCACATACGCGAAGGCCGAGGCGGGGCCCTCGGCGACGAGTTCGTCGGCGAACCGGTGCGGCGGATCGTAGGCGGCCGGATCGTGCCGGGCCACCCAGCGCAGGTTGCCGGGCAGTGCCAGTTCGGCGCGCCCGTCCTTCAGCGATCCCGCTTCGCGGACCACCCGTACCGGTTGCCACGGCGGCGCCAGCCTGGTCAGCGCACCGGGCCGGGTGAACCATTCGAAGACGTCTGCCTGCGGAAAGTCCACGACATTCGCCGATTCGAAACCCATGAGGCGGCAGTACCCCCGCCGCACCGGGCCGAAACGGCCGGCCGCCAAGGCGCCCCAGGCGTGCCGGCGCCCGAACTTCGGGCGGTCATCACAGTG
Source organism: Nocardia sp. MDA0666 (assembly GCF_003023875.1). NCBI lineage: Bacteria > Bacillati > Actinomycetota > Actinomycetes > Mycobacteriales > Nocardiaceae > Nocardia > Nocardia sp. MDA0666. Next base: position 17,163 of record NZ_PYHT01000002.1, on the reverse strand, counting down.
GAGTGCCACCGCCGGGCGTCACCGGGCCGAGGTAGTGAGCGCCGCCAGGACATCGCGTGCGGCTAGGCGAGGAAGTTCCGCGTGCGCGAGTGGGCAGTCTCGCATTCCTCACCGCAGGGGGTCGCCCCACGTCGTCCGTTCCCGGAGCACGCCTTTGAGCAGTTTGCCGCCCGCGTTGCGCGGCAACGGCTCACCCACCACGGTCACGTACTGCGGCACTTTGAAGTCGGCCAACCGTTCCCGGCAGTGCTCGATCAGCGTGGGAATGTCGATGCCGTCACGATCGGCGACGACGACGGCGCCGACCTTCTCTCCCATGACGGCGTCCGGTACGGCGAGGACGGCGGCGTCGGCGATGCCCGGCGCCGCGAGCAGAACCGCTTCGACCTCGACGCTCGAGACGTTCTCGCCACCACGGTTGATGATGTCCTTGATCCGGTCGACGATGTGCACCCGCCCGGCGTCGTCGACGCGGACCACGTCACCGGTATGCAGCCAGCCGTCGACGATCGTGGCGGCGTCGGCGTCGGGACGATGCCAATAGCGGCCGGTGACATTCGCCCCGCGCACCACCAGTTCGCCGACGCCGGGCTCGTCGCCGAGCGGGACAACACCCAGCTGAACGGACGGCACCGCGTAACCGACCGAATCGGCGTGGTCGACGGCGTCCCCGTCGGGCAGCACCGTCATCAGGGATGCGGTCTCGGTCATGCCGTATCCGTTGAAGACCTCGGCGTTGGGAAACGCGTCCTTCAATGCCAGCACCAGCGACGGTGCGATCGGCGCGCCGCCGTAGCCCACCCAGCGCACCGCGGCGGTGTCCGCCGCCCCGAAGTCGGGGTGCCGCACCATCAGCGCATAGACGGCCGGCACCGTCACCAGGAACGAGATCCGTTCCGTCGAGAGCGCGGCGATCAACTCGGGAACGCCGAGCGCCGGCATGATCACCGCGGTGCCGCCGAGGTGGGCGGCGGTCAGCAGCTGGGAATTGCAGCCGGTCACATGGAACAGCGGAACCGAGATCAGCGTCCGCATACCCTCACCGATATCGCGGGGAAGTCCGATGCAGCGCACCATGTTCTCGGCGTTGGTCACGAACGCCTCGTGCGTGGTGGGTACGCCCTTGGGGTGGCCCGTAGTGCCCGAGGTATAGAAGATCGCCGCGATATCGTCGGCCGAAAGATCTTGCGTCACAACCGGACCGCCGTCGGGAAGCGGTACGCCGGGAGCGAGGTCGATCCGTGCGCCCGAATCCGTCAGCACGAAATCGACCTCCGGCCCGGCCGAGCGGGTGTTGACCGCGACGACGATGCCGCCCGCCATCACCGTGCCCCAGAAGGCGAGCACCCAGTCGACGCCGGCCGGATAACGCACGGCGACACGGCCTCCGCGTTCCAAACCCGCCGCACGCAGACCCCCGGCGACCCGGGCGGCACGCTCCCACAGCTGCCGATACGTCAGGCGATCCCCGGCGAGTTCGACGACCGCTTCACTGCCGGGCCGCCTCTCCACCTGGGCGTGCAGCATCTCCAGCAGCGTCGCCGGAAGGTCGGTGTAGTGCGCGACACCGTCGCGCTCGGTGACGCCGGTTCGCGGAAAGGGATTGGCGTGGCGCGAAATCTCGATCACCGCGGGTTCGATTGTCATCAGTACATCTCCTCGATCGGCCGTGTTCGCAATTCGCTGGGCGCGCAACACATCACGGCCCGCGCAGAAGCGGAACTCAGGCACCGAAATAACGCCGCGGGTTGTGGACGAGCATGGTGTCGATCTGCTCGTCGGTGACGCCACGCTCGCGGAGCGCCGGCAGCACGTCGTCACTGATGTGGGTGAAGTTCCAGTTCGGCACCGCGGCGGCCTTGCCCTCCTCGGAGAACCAGTCGATGAAGCAGGCCGCGTCGTGGGCGAGGACCATCTTCTCGGCGTAGCCGCGCTCGACCAGTCGCACCACGGTGTCCACTCGTTGCTCGAACGGCAGCAGGACGTCGAGTCCGAAGCGGTCCATGCCCAGGTAGGAGCCGGCGTCGGCGAGAGCGCACAGATAGTCCAGATCGGTGCTGTCGCCCGAATGCCCGATGACGACCCTGCCGAGATCCACTCCCTCCTCCGCGAGCACCTTCTGCGCGATCAGGCCGGACTGGTTGTGGACGTTCGTGTGGACCGTGATCGGCGCCCCGGTCTCCACGTGCGCTTGGCCGACGGCACGCATCACCCGCTCGACTCCGGGCGTCAGGCCCTGTTCCTCGATCGCGCATTTGAGGAACGCGGCCTTCACATCGGTCCCCGCGATCCCTTCGCGAATGTCCTTGACGAACAACTCGACCAACGGCTCGGCGACGTCGAACAGCAGGCCGGGGCCGGTGTAGTGGAACTGGAACGGCACCTCGTTGTAGGTGTAGAGGCCGGTCGCCACGATGATATTGATGTCGACCTGCTCGTTGATCCGCTGAATCCGCGGAATGTAGCGACCGAGCCCGATCACCGTCGGATCGACGATCGTGTCGATGCCGCGGGCGGCGCATTCGCGCAACTTCGCGACGGCATCGGCGACCCGCGCGTCCTCATCCCACCGATTCGGATAGTCAGGATAGTTCTGCCGCATCTCCTCGCCGAGCACGAAGACGTGTTCGTGCATCAGCACCTTGCCCAGGGCGGCGGTGTCGAGGGGTCCACGGACGGTTTCAACGGTAGACATCGAATTCCTCGGGGTATCAGCGGCGAGCAGGACGGCTATGAATGCAGTCGGAAGAATGTGATCCACGCCATCCCGTGTGAGACACTGCGCAAGTGTGTCTCAGAGTCGAGGATTCGTCAACCAGCTCGATACGGCCGCCGAGCCGGCACGGCATGCCTCGGTATGAGGAGATGGACGACATGATCGCTACTTCCGAGGGACGTCGCGCCGTCGACGCGGCGACGAAGCTGTACCTGGCGGGCGAACAACTCGACATGTCGGTGCTCGCCCGCGAGCTGGGCATCGGACGCGCGACGCTGTACCGGCACGTCGGCAACCGGGACGACCTCATCGCGACCGTGCTGGCCGAAGCCACCGAACGCACCTACCGCAAAGTGTTCGCCGACGCCGCGGGATCCGGTGCGGCACTGGTTCTCGACACCCTGGAACGGGTGATGGTCGCGGTCGCCGAATCCGAACCGCTGCGAATCCTCACGAGTCGCGAACCGGCACTGTTCATCCGGCTCGCGCTGCTTCCCGGCAGGATCGAATCGACGTCGGCGCGCATGGTCGCCGAACTGCTCGACAGCGAACAGCGGCAGGGAAATCTGGCGCTCCCCTTGGCCGCCGACGTACTGGGCGAGGCCATCGTCCGCATCTGCGACGCGCACCTCTACGCGCCACTGCTCGGCGGCGATCGACCACGCATCGACACCGCTCTGGCCGTCGTCGCCCTGCTTCTCGGCGAACGCCGGGCGTGAAAGGTCACATATTGCTGTCGAGGGCCGGCACTCCGGCCGGCAACCCCGGTGCGCCACTGCCCGAAGACTGCGGCGGGCAGGTGCCGCCGAGCTGGTAGGCGGCCATGGAAATCGAACCGGCACAATGTCCGTCGACGATCGGCACCAGCGGTTCGGTGTCGGCCAGGCCCGCGATGTACAGCAGCGGCAGGTAGTGATCGGGAGTCGGGACGGCCGCGGCGAAATCGGGATGCGCGTCGAGCGCGGCCGCCTCGGTCGGTGAGCGCATCAGCACCTCCCGGGCCGCCTCGTCGAAACGCACGGCCCAGTCGTAACCGGCATCCGGCTGCCCGAAATCGACCGCGCGCAGATTGTGCACGATATTGCCGCTGCCGACGATCAGGACCCCGTCCGAGCGCAGCGGAGCGAGCTTGCGGCCGAGTTCGAGGTGGTAGTCCAGTGGTTCGAAGGCGTTGAGCGACAACTGCACCACCGGAATCGAGGCATCCGGAAACGCGTGCACCAGCACCGACCAGGTGCCGTGATCGAGCCCCCAGCTGTCGGTATCGCAGCCCACCCACTGCGGACGGGCCACATCGGCGACCTGTTCGGCCAGTTCGGGCAGACCCGGCGCCGGATACTCGACCGCGAACAGCTCGTCCGGAAATCCGTAGAAATCGTGGATGGTGCGCGGGCGTGGCATCGCGGTGACCGCGGTCGCGTTGGTGTACCAGTGCGCGGAGATCACGAGGATCGCGCGCGGACGCGGCGCGGCGCGCCCGACGGCCGCCCACGCCTCGGTGTAGCGGTTGCGGTCGAGCGCGTTCATCGGGTTGCCGTGGCCGAGAAATACCGCGGGCATTTCCTCCGGCGACATCTGCTCCGGCGACATCTGCGCACTCCTTCTCGTGGTGCCGATCCCGCCGGTGAGCTCAGTCGGTGGGGAGTTCGATCCCCTCGGCGGCGACCTTGGCGGTCACTTCCTCGGGGAAGATGTTGCGGAACAGGTACAGGTCCTGACCGAGCCGCCAGCCCGGAGCCAGCGCGACCGCATAGCGTTCGAAGTAGCCGAGCTGTTTGCCCATCAGCAGCAACTGCTGCGGGCCCGAGGCGCCGCGGCGTTTGCCGAATTCCACCAGCCGGGCGGCGACCTTGCCCATATCCAGCTGCGCCAGTTTGCCCGACAGCACCGGCGCGAGCGCCGTCGCCAGCTGCCGGCCGATGGTGGCGTCGTCACCGTCGTCGCCGTCGAGCAGATCCAGTTCCCGCAGTGCCCGCGCGACCGGCCGGAAGTCACCGTCGATGGCGCTGGCGTGGAACAGCGCGCGCACGAACGCCCGCCACTGCGGCGTCATGGTGCCGACGATGCCGAAATCGAGCATGGCGGCCCGGCCGTCGTCGAGCAGCCAGAGATTTCCGGCATGCACGTCGCCGTGGAAAAGGCCGTGCACCACAACACTTTCCACCCACGCCTTGACCAGCCGGCGGATCAGCAGCTCAGGATCGGGGTGGGCGGCGCGGATGTCGTCGAAGCGGTCGAGCGGCATCCCGCGCATCCGCTCCATGCACAGCACGCGCGGTCCGCAGTACTCCCAGTACACCTCGGGCACGACGACACCGGTGTTGTCGCCGAAGGCGGCGAGATCGGCCCTCGCCTGCGCCTGATTGCGGGCCTCGTTGCGGAAGTCCAGCTCGGCGACGGTGGTGTCGTACAGATCGCGGACCACACCCTCGACGTTGGCGATGCGGGCGTTCTCCGAACGTTTGGTCAGTTTGCCGGCCAGCCGGTACGCGGCGCGCAGATCGACGATCATGCGCCGGGCGATATCGGGACGCTGCACCTTCAGCACCGCCGGGCGGCCGTCGGCGAGGACGCAGGCATGCACCTGAGCCACCGAGGCGGCCGAGAGCGGTTCGTCGTCGAATTCCCGGAACAATCGGTCGATCGGGGCGCCGAGGTCGGCCTCGATCACCGCGCGCGCGTCGGTGGCCGGAAACGGCGGGACGTCGTCGAGGCAGCGCAGGCACGCGTCGGCGAGTTCGTCCGGGAACGAGGCCGGCGACGACGCGATGAGCTGCCCGAGCTTGACGAACATCGGACCCAGCGCCTCGAAGCCGTCGACCGTCCCCTCGGCCATCGCCCGTCGCCGCTTCGCCGGGCGCAGACCTTGGCGCAGCACGCGGCGCGTCACCCTGCTGCCGATCGTCGTGCCGATCGCGGCGGTACGGCGGAACTCCGCGAATCCGAATTTCTCCAGCGCCGGTACCGGCTGCGGTGGAGTCTCCCCCGCGCCCGGTCCGGAGGCGGTCTCGGTGGCCGCCGCCGTCACCGCAGGACTCCGCTGGTCACCCACTCACCTGCCCGAATCATTCGTTGCGACCGTCCCCTCGTCATGTGGTTCGTGCACAGTCTACGACTGCCGGGCCACCGTACCGGCCGGTGTGGCGTGCCCCACGCGCAGACCGGCCCCACCGACGTCGTCGCCTTCACGGCGTGACATGCCGGTTCACGGCGCGATGCCGAGTCCCGCGGCGAGTACGGGCCACGAGCGTTTCAGCGCGTCCTGCCAGTAGCCCCACGAATGCGTGCCCGTCGGTTCGAAGTCGAAGGTCGCCGGGATTCCCAGCTCCCCCAGGCGAGTCGACATATTGTGCGTGCACCAGTTCACCGCGGCCTCGATCACCCCGCCGATCACGAGCTGATCGAGATATCCGCGCGGGCCGGGCTGCATGTGGTCACCGCCGTATACGTCGTACATCCCGGGTACACCGGTGCCGGTGGAGATGAACAGATTCAGTCCCCGCAGGCCGTCGGCGTGCACGTACGGGTCGTTGGCCGCCCACATCGGGTCGTCGTCGGGGCCGTACATGTTCTCCACGTCACCGCCGCCCCACGTCTGCACCGCCATTTTGACGAATTCCCGGCCGATCGGATCGCTGATCTGCGCACATCCGGAATACGCGGCCACCGAGCGATACAGTCCCGGGGCCGCGATCGGCAACTGCAGCACCGAGGTCCCCGACGTCGACAACCCGGCCAGCGCGTTGGCGCCGGTGGTGCGGTAACGCCCGTCGATCAGCGGCGGCAGTTCCGCGGTGAGGAACGTCTTCCATTTGTACACACCGAGTTTCGGGTCCGGCGCGCGCCAGTCGGTGTAGTAGCTCCAGCGGCCCCCGACCGGCTGCACCACATAGGTCTGCTTCGCCGACAGGAAACCCGCGACATCGGTATTGCGCTCCCAGGTGGCCGAATCCTGGCCTCCCCCACCACCGTTGAGCAGATACAGCACCGGCGCGGCCGACTGGTCGTCGGCCGGTGTCTGCACCTTCACCATGATGTCGGTGTTCATCGCCTCCGAATGCACCCGCAACTGCTCGGTCCGCGGATCGAGCCGCCAGCTACCGGTGATCGCCGACCCGTCCGCGGCAACCGGATCGGGTTGCGCACCGGCGGGCGCGGCCCCCAGCACCGCGCCCGCCATCATCAGAACGGCGGGAATGATGCTGCCGCGCAGCACCTTTCCGAACATGAGAACTCCTTCGTGACAGAACGATCGCCGCGGAGACGACGAGGCCCGCCGGGCGATGCTGTGTGAGGACATCGCCCGGCGGGACCACCACCGTGGGTGTGTGCACTCCTGTGCGCGGAGACGAGGCCGGCGTACCTCGGTCCGTGCCGGACCCCACGGCGGCGTGCGGCCCGCCGGAACACGATGGGAATTCAGGGTTTCCGCGTTCCGGCGGGCAGGTCGGACGACTCAGAGCTTGCCGCCACCGCCCAGCAGCCACGGGTTGAAGCTGCAGGTCAGCGCGGGAGTCTGAGCCGAATCGAGAGTGTTGAGGATGATCGACAGCACCCGCGGCGAATACATCATCGTCAGGTGATCCGACAGATCCTGTTCGCAGCCGTCCTGCAGGGTGACGTTCTTGACCGTCGCACCGGGCCCGGGCTGCAGGAAGGTCAGATCGTACGGCGTGGTCACCTCGTCGTAGCGGGTGCCGACCACCGTGTAGTCCACACCCGGCACCGTGTCACCACCGGCGTTGAGCTGGTTGACGAAATCCGAACCGACCGTCTGCTGGATGCCGGAGTGGCCGACGAAGATCTCCACCAGTCCGAGCACATCGATGCCGAAGTTGTTGATGGCCCGGCCCAATGCGCCGATGCCGTCGAGGGTGGTGCCGTGGTTGGTGGCGCCGAAGGTCATCATGTGATGCACCTTCGCCGCACCACCGTCGAACTTCAGATACCACCGCGACATCGCGCCACCCTGGGAATGGCCGACCAGATTCACCTTCTGCGACCCGGTCGCCGCCAGCACGCGGTCCACGAATTGCGCCAGCTGCTTGGACGAATCCTGAATCAACCCGGTGCCGTTCGCCCCCGGCAGCACCGATCCCAGGCCGCCGCCCTGAATCAGATTGGATTTGCCGTAATTGAACGTGAATACGCAGTAGCCGGCGTCCTTGATCGGCTGGCTGACGAAGGAGAAGTTGTCGTAGGCGTTCTCCCACGTGCCGTGCACCAGCACCACCGGCTCCGGATGCGCCGCGGTGGGTTTGCAATTCCAGTCGTTGGTTCCCGGCGGGGCCACGTCCGGATGCAGCAGGCCGTATCCGAAGGCAGCCAGGAACGAGCTCTGCGCCGGGCCGTAGCCGATGGTGTCGCTGGAGGTTCCACCCGACGAGCCCGAGCTGGATCCGGAACCGCCGTAGCAGTCGCCCGACCCGTTGCCGGATCCCGCGCCGCTGCCCGAGGTGCAGGCCGAACCGGTGCCGGAGCTGCCGGAATCGGCGATCGGGTGGGCGGCGGGATTCTTCAGTCCCTGGTCGATGAAGTCGACCAGTTGCTGCTCCTGCTGCTGATCGTTCGACGCCACCGCCGGCTCGGCGTCGGCGCCGATCCCCGCGAAGCCCATTGTCAACAGCGAAACCCCCACGACGACCGCGGCGCTCAGCGACCTGCGGCGGGTGTTTGGTCTCATGGGTGAACCTTTCGTCAGAACATCGGCGTTCTTTGTTGCGATGCGCGACAGCGAGCCGCGCGGCCGAAACTGAACTCAGACGCTAAAGTCGCCGACGAGCCGCCGATACGGACAAAGACAGTCTCTTCGGAATCTCACGAGCCGCCGAACCGACCGCAGTGAAGTTGCACAGCCGGGCGAATTGCCCGGTGGCGTCAGGCTTTTCCCGATATCGGCGCAGTCACAGCAGCAATGTCGGCCGTACCGTGAAATATCCAGCGATACAACCAATTACGACGCAATCACGAACAGATATCGGATTCTCACTGGAGTTGTCCGTCCGGTCCGGTCCACGTGACTACGTGGCACGGCCCCACGTCGTCTGGAGTCTTGATGCTCGGCTTTCGTACTGCACTGCGGCCCAAGGGTTTTCGCTTTTTCGCCGCCGCCGCTCTGGCCGTCGGCGCACTCACCGCGGCCGCCTTCCCCACCGCCGCCGCCGATCCGCTCACCGATGCGGCCGGCGTCATCGAACAGCTGCGCGCCGTCGGTGATCCGCTGCCGCCGCTGCCCGCCCCGCACGGGCCGAGCACCGCCATCGTGGTGCTCGGTTACGGATTGCTGCCCGACGGCGGTATGAGACCCGAACTCGTCGCCCGGCTGCAGGCGGCGCTCGTACAGGCGATGGTGTCGCCGGCCTCGCCGATCATCGTCACCGGCGGGAATCCCCGCGGTGGCACCACCGAAGCCGACGCCATGGCCGGCTGGCTCGTCGGCCACGGCATCGCCCCGGAGCGGATCCACATCGAGTCACGCGCCAGCGATACCGTCGAAAACGCCGTCAACTCCGCGGAAATGATGCACACCCTGGGTGCCGGCGATGCGGTGGTCGTCACGTCGGCCGACCATATGCCCCGTGCCGTAGCCGATTTCGTCGACGCGGGGGTGGCGGTGGTGGGCACGGTCAGCCCGCAGGATCTGCCGCCGGTGGTGCTGGAGGTGTTCGGGCCACAGCAGTGAATCCGCCACAGCAGTGAATCCGGAGCCGCCGGCCTTCTAGCGCGGGCCCCAGGTCCGCGCGATACCGAGTCCGGCGGCCAGCGCGTCCCACGCCGACGGCAGGGCCGCGGTGAAATCCGGCCAGGAATGCGTCCCCGCGGGGATGTAGCGCACGGTGGCCGGGATGTTCAGCGCAGCGAGCCGCGCGGCGAACCGTTCGGTGCACGTGCGCGCTCCCGCCTCCAGCGCGATGCCTCCGCCCGCGGACCGCAGCGCACCGGCGACATCGTGCGCGGTGGCGATCGCGGTCAGATCCGGTGGGCTCGGCAGGCCGGTGGCCGCCGACAGATAGATCGGCGTACCGCGCAGGGTATCGGCGCCCAGATAACTGTCGTGCGCCGCCCATTCCGGCGAATTCGGTGGGCCCCACAGGTTTTCGGGGTTCCCGCCGCGTGAGGCCACGGTGATGCGAGTGACGGCCTGGCCGACCTCGTCGGCGGTCGAATAGCAGCCGCTGATACCCGCGACCGCGCGATAGAAGCCCGGGTGACGCTGGGCCAGCATCATCGCCGCCTGCGCGCCCATCGACACTCCGGCGATCGCCCGGCGTCCGTCGGAATGCAGATATTTCTCCACGATCGGCGGCAGTTCGTCGACGAGGAAGGTCTCCCAGCGGTTGAGGCCCAGGTTCTGGTCGTAGTGGTCCCAGTCGGCGTACATACTGCCGACGCCGTCGCCGGGTAGCACCACGTCCACCGGTTTGCCGGCGAAGAAGCGCGCGGCCTCGCCGTCGGTGAGCCACCCGGAAGTCGCCGCGCCCTCGACACCGTCGAGCAGATAGAGGGTGGGCCGGGGTTCGCTCCCGCCGCCGTGCAGTACATCGATGGGCACCACCCGATGCATCGCGGCGGATGCGACGTACAGCCGGTCCCAGCCCGGTTTGCGCGTTTCGGTGCGCACCAGTTCCGTTCGTGTCACGGCGGGATCGATCGCCGGCGGGGCCGTGGGCGGGGGCGCGGCGGGATCGGCGCACACCGGAGCGGCCGCCATCGCGCCGGCGGCCACGGCCAGAGCGGCGCCCAGCGCCGCACGGGTGATCACCGCTGCACCACCGCCGAAGCGTCCGCGAACGCCGTCTCCCGGGCGCGCGCTCGTTCCCGCCGTTCCCGGAAGCGGTCGGCCGCCTTCTCCAGAGCGGCCAGATGGACGGCCAGTTCGTCGCGGGCCCGCTCCCCCGCATCGGTCAGATCGGTGCGCTCGAACACGTGCCAGTTGCGCAGCACCGGACGCACCACCATCTCCAGATGCTGCGCCGGATCGTAGATGCCGTGGGCGGCCAGCAGCAGCGCGTGGCGCCGGAAGCCGGGCCGGGCCGAGCCGGGCATCCGGAAACCGGTGACCGCCTCGGTGATCGCGCGCATCATCGCGTCCGGGGCCAGCTCGAGGGCGGCCCGGGAGATGTTGCGGTAGAAGATCATATGCAGGTTCTCGTCGGTGGCGATGCGCGACAGCATCCGGTCGGCGATCGGTTCACCACAGGCGATGCCGGTGTTGCGGTGACTGATCCGGGTGGCCAGCTCCTGCAGTGTCACACAGGCCAACCCGCGCAGCAACCGCGGGGCCTGCGAGCCGGCGACGCCGCTGGTCAGCCGCGTCATCCGGGCGCGTTCCAGCGCAACGGGATCCACCGCGCGAGTCACCACCAGGTAGTCGCGGATCACGATGGCATGGCGGTTCTCGTCGGCGGTCCAGCACCCCACCCACCGTCCCCACGCGCCGTCGCCGCCGCAGGTCTCGGTGATCGCACGATGACAGGAGGGCAGCTCGTCCTCGGCGAGCAGAGTGGTCACCAGCGCCACCCGAGCCACCTCCGGCAACGCCGATTGTTCGGGCTCCCAATCGTTTCCGCCCAGCGCCGCGAAATTACGGCCCTCGCTCCAGGGCACGTATTCGTGCGGATGCCAGGCGCGCGACTTGCGCAGATGGTCCGCGAGACAGCGTTCGGCGACGGGTTCCAGCTCGCGGAGCAGATCGCGATCGGCGACTCTCACGCGTACTCCTCGATGCGCGAATCGGTGCCGAGATCGAATGCCAGCAACGCCAGGCTCGCCCGCGCGATACCGTCCGGCCGGGCCAGCTCGATGCCGGTCAACCGCTCGATGCGCCGCACCCGGTGCGCCACACTGTTCGGATGGATCGCCAGTCGCACCGCGGTCGATTTGCGGTCCAGGCCCGAATCCACATAGGCGCGCAGGGTTTCCAGCAGCTCCGGATGCGGCCGCAACGGACCGAGCACCGCGGCCAGGTGCGCACGCGCCGGGCCGGGCCGGGTCAGCTGATATTCCACCGCCACGTCGGCGATCCCGTAGAGGCCCGGTGGGCGACGCAGTGCGCGCACCAGTTCCAGCAGTTCGTGGGCTTCGGCGGCCAGCTCCGGGATGCGTGCGGTGGGACCCGCGACGACGGTCGCGGTGAGCGGCACCGAGGCCGCCGCGGACAGGACATCCAGGGTGTCGGCGGTCAGCACAGGGGCATCGATGCGGGCGGAGGCATCGGGGTCCTCGACCGGCACCAGTACGGTGCCGCCGTCGACCGAGAGCAGCGACAGCGCCCGCGAGCCCAGCACCGGCGCCAGCGCGCTCTGCAGCCGGCGCAGTTTGCGGCGCGCCACGGTTTCGGCGTTGCGGCGCGGATCGGATTCGCCGGGGTGGGGAGCGATCGACAGTGCCACCACCTGATAGGCGGGTGCGACCACGATCCCGGTGCGGCGGGCCAGTGCCGCGCGGCCGTGACCGCTGAGCAGCGCGGTGACCAGGGTCTGGGCCGCGGTCTGATGATGGCGTGCGGCCGAGCGGTGTTCGTCGAGGTAGGCGGCCGAGGTCGCCACGGTCACCGTCTCCAGCAGGCGCAGCGCCTGCTCGGCGTCGGCGACCAGTGTCTCGCCGTCACCGCGGCCACCGGCGATATCGCTGAACGCGTTTCGCACCGCCTCGTGGTAGGCGCGCAGCACGGTGTCGAGGTCGATGCCCTCGCGCGCCCACGCACCGGCCCGGCCGACCAGTTCGGCCAGACGCGCGGCATCCGCCGGTTCCGGGTCGGGTTCGGCGACCATATCGGCGGCCAGGGCCAGACATTCGCGCACCCCCGCGCCGAATTCGGCGGTGGTGTCGGAATGTGACGCCGGCGCCTCGATGCGCACGCTTCGGGTCAGAGTCGCCGCCAGGCTGGGTGCGGATGGTGTCATCGGGTCGCTCCAGAATCTGTCCCCGCGCGAAGTGTGCCCGCCGGATGCCTTGGGGTGAGGATGCACCCGGCGGGCGGTTCCACTGCTACGCACAGTGACCGCGTCGAGGAGGGGGTTGGAAGTCCTGGTGCCGCGGGTCGAGCTGTGCGCCGTGAGCGGCGGCTTCGAGTCGGGAGCCGCTCACCGGTGGCCGGTCCGGCGTCCGCAGTGCCGACCTCCTCTCCTTCCGGAAGGTGCGGGTGCGCCGGTTGCCGAACGCGGCACCGTCCGCGCAAAAACCGGTGCCGCGTTCACGTCACGGTACGGCCACGGAATCGCCTCGAACCCGAAACACCGGCGATCCGATGACAATTCATGAATCGCCCGGGGGGCGGCTGGGGTCGCGGCACAAAATTCTCCGCGACGACAGCGCGAATGAACGAAGCGGCCGTTCAGCATTCACTGGGGGCCGGCACACCCTGCAATCGCTGATCGACCCAGCCCATCGCCTCGGGATATCCCAATCCGGCCGCGATGATGTGTTCGCCGAGCACGCTGCGGTACACCGCCGCCACTCCCAGCGAGCACTGGTCGCGATAGAACTCGCGGGCGCCGGCCGCCGGAATCCAGAACTCCTGTTCGCCGTTGTAGACGTACAGCGGCACAGCGGATTTCATGCCCTGCATCCGCGTCACCCGGTAGATGTCGTCGGCCAGCGCGCTGTGCAGCGGATCGGGGGTGTCGGCGGCGATGTCGATCGGCAGCGACAGCACGCCGGGGACGGCGAAAACGCCGGCGCAGGTGTCCTTGAGCGGCGACAGGGCAGCCCACCGGGCCAGATTGTTCATCCGGGCCAGGATCTCCGGCCGCTCGCGCCCCACCCCGAAGGTGGCCGCCAGGAAGACTCCCGACGCGAAGTTGGCGTTCATGCTCTGCGACAGGATCTGATAGTCGGCCGGCACCCCGCCCAGTGCCGCACCGACGATCGCCGGCGCCAATTCCGGTGCGTAGGAATCGATCAGCGCCACCGCACCACGGGTGGCGATGGCACCACCGGAGTAGCCGTGCATGGCGTACCGGCTGGCGCCGAATTCGGCGGGCAGCGCCGCACGCATCGCCCGGATCGCGTCGAGCACGGCGTGACCGGCCACGAAGGGCTCGGCATACGCCATCCGCGGGCCCTCGTGATCGGGAATCAGCACCGCGTACCCGCGCAGCAGCGCCAGCTGGGTGGTGGGCGGGACGAAATCGGTGGTCCCGGTATCGCCGGTGAAGCCGTGCGCGAGCGTGTAGCCGGGCGTGCAGGTCCGGCCCAGCGCGTCGATCGGCAGATTGTTGACCAGCACCGGCCGCGATCCGGGACCCGTCCACGGCGCGGCCGGAATCGCCAGTGTCGCAGTCGCGTACGAGGGCGCGTCGTGGGCGTCGGTCGTGCGGTACTTCAGCTGCAGCGCCTGCCGCACGGGCACTACGAGCAGCGGAGCGGCGGTTGTCGTCACGTCCCGGGTCGCGATCACGTCACCGGGGCGCAGCCCCGCGAGATCGGACGGCCAGTCGTCGAGCAGCGGATCGCCCACCGGTGAGGGCATGACGGCCGTCTGCAGCCGGGCCAGATCGGCGGTGACACCGGTCTCCCCCGCGGCCGCCTGATCGGCCACCGGGATGGGCGGCGGCGGAATCAGGACGTCGATCCACTGCTGCAACTGCGCGAGACCCGGCGCGGGCGGATTCGAGGCCGCCGGATCCTGGGCATACGGCTGCGTCGGCAGCCCCGGTAACGATACCGCCGGTAAGGGCAAGGGAGGCAGAGGAATCGGCGGCTGTGCCGCCGCGGTACCCGCGACGGGACCGCAACCGAGTAGCAATACCGTGACCAGAACATGCCGAATTCGCATGACGCACCCCACTGAAGCTCACCGCTGGTCCCCGTGCGCTGCCAACCCGAGTTCGGCGCTGAACCAGGTGTTTCGAGACTACCGGCGCGAATCCGGTTGCCCGGGCGGCGTGTTCGGATCGTGTGCGGCGCGAGTCCGCATCGATATCGAATTCGTGGCGCGCGAGCGGTGTGGGGGTGGCGCGCTCAGCAGTTGCTCGGCACCGGCTGAGCGTGCATGCGACCGTCCAGCCAGTTCAGGACCTGCGGCAGGCCCAGTACGGCCGCGGTGAGGTGGTCGGGTACCGGAATGGCCTCCGACTGGACCGACACCCCGGCCTGGCACCAGCGCCGGTCCGTTTCGATGATCGAGTCCACCGGAATCAGGCCGTCGATGGGCGAATGCCATTCGAACACCGGCATATTCGGCACGCTGTCGGTGTAGAGCTCGAGACTGTTGTCCTCGACCACCTTGCGCGCGGTCGGATCCTCGGTCATCGATGTGGTTCTGGCGAACTCGGTCACTCCGTGGCCCGCGCCCGCGGCCAGCAGGCCGTTGGTGCAGCTGTTGGCCATCACCTGCCGCGCCGCCAGACCTTTGTCGTTGAGCTGCTCCGACAGCGGGAACCGGTCCGGGTATTCGCGTTCCAGGCCGAGTCCGGCCGCCATCGCCAGGCCGAAGGCCGGATGCGAGCCGTAGCCCAGGCCCTCCAGCATCTTCACCATGTTCATCGGCACGCCGCCGGCCGCGGCCCCGGCGATGCGCAGTTCCGGCGCGTAGACCGGCGCGAGCGCGGCCGCCCACGCGGTGGCCATGCCGCCGCCGGAGTAGCCGGCCATCGTCACCGGGCTGTGCTCGAGTTTCAGATCGGCGGCGTGCTGCACCGCACGAATGCCATCCAGGGTGATCTGGCCGCCCAGACGCGCTGCGCCGTAGGCGAATTGCGGCCCGAGATGGTCGGGCATCGCGATACTCCAGCCGCGCTGCAACACCACGTTGTAGGCGGGCGCCTCGCGCACCATCAGATCCGGGTTCTTGGTGTAGAGCACATGGGAGACACCGCAATCGGTGCCCAGTCCGTTGATGATGGTCTGATACGACAGCAGCGGGCCGTCTGCCGCGCGCTTGTGCGGGGTCAGGACCGTGGTGGTCGCCGCGATCGGCTTGCCCTCGGAATTGGTCGAGCGGAACTTGATCAGCGTGATGTCGGTGTCGGGGAAGATATCCAGCGGCGGTAGCGGTTTCGTCGCAAGCACGTCGCCGGGCTTGTGCTCGGCGATGTCGGCCGGCGCGGCGTAGAACGGATCCGGATCCGCCGCCGGGTAGATCGGTTGCGCCGGTGCGGAAGTCGTGGCGGCAGCGAACAGCAGCAGACTGCCGGCGGCGACACTCAGCGCCCGCCGGACCGCGATATGGCCCATGAGCCAAGAGATTATCGCGCGCGCGAGGCAACCCGAAATCGGCACCGCCGGTCCTGAGAAATCACAAGTTTGCCGCGCGGCGGTCTGTGTTACGCGATGAATTACCCACTGAAACCTGTTCGGGTTACCCGCGAGTACGTAGCTTCGTTCCTGCACCGATGCAAAGGAGCACGGCTATGGACATCTCCGATACGGTCCCCGACATTCCCACTCGCCGGATCACGGTCTACTTCGGCGGCACCGGCCCCGAGGCCGACATGGTGCTCGAATACGCCGCCACCCGCGCCGAGGCCTGGGAGTTCGCCGCCGCCGCGGTGCACTCCGGGCTGGCCGTCACCGTGGACGGCATGGTCCGGCCCGGATTGCGACCGCTGCCCTGCCGCCGATTGTGGCATTGAGGAATCGATCCGCGTCCTGGCGACTGTGAGCGATCACAACGGCCCGCCGACCTGCTTCGATTTCCGCACAGACGATTCGCGAAGCACCCTCGGTTCCCGGCCTGCTGATTAGCGTTAACCGCCGGAACAGATAGTTCGGGAGTAGAAGGAGTCAGTGATGACCGTCGACAGCTCCAACCGGTCCAGTCTCACCTTTTCGGGACGGCCGATGTCGTCGCCGTTGAAGGATGTGTGGTCGCTGTCGCGGCACATGGTCGGCCACTTCGTCGAAAACGTCGCCCCCTGCGGCACCCTCCCCGGCGACGCCATCCACGGCGACATCACCACCATCACCCGCACCTGCCTCGAACTCGCCATCAGCCTCCTCGACGGCCGCGACATCCCCGAAAAAACCGAACGCCTCAAAGACGCCGCCGCCGCCTGGGCCCGCGAAGGCGTCCCCATCGACACCATCCACCACGCCATCCACGAAGGCTTCAAAATCGGCTTCGACCTCGTCGTCACCAACGCCACCACCAAAACCCGCACCAACAGCGGCACAGGCGCAGGCGACGGGGAACCCACCCTCACCCTCACCCACACCGACTACACCAACCTCCTCCAAGGCGCCAAACTCCTCGTCGAAATCCTCGACACCATGACCACCGCCGTCTCCGGCGCCTACGTCCGCGAACTCCGCGCCGTCGTCTCCGAACACCACAACGCCGTCCACACCCTCACCTCAGCACTCCTCGGCGGCCACCCCACCAGCACCATGGCCCGCGAATGCGGCATCGAAATCGCCGACAACTACCACATCCTCGCCCTCCACATCCCCCCACACCCCGACCAAGCCCTGTCTCTTATACACATCTGACGCTGCCGACGAAG
>NZ_PYHT01000029.1:0-81631 GCF_003023875.1 Nocardia sp. MDA0666 | reverse complement strand
ATAGAGTTACGGCGGCTATAGCGGTGGGGAAACGCCCGGTCCCATTCCGAACCCGGAAGCTAAGGCCACCTGCGCCGATGGTACTGCACTCGCCAGGGTGTGGGAGAGTAGGACACCGCCGGAACATACATTCGCGAAGGCCCCCAACCACCAGGTTGGGGGCCTTCCGCATTTTTGGGACCGGTTCGGGTGGGTATCCCCGGTTCACAGGACTTTCCTAAGTAAGCCTGACACCATTCGGGAGATCGATCGGGATCATGGAAGGTGTCGACCCGGTGCACGCGGTACCGGTCTGGTAGCGGAAGGTGATCCGATGGTTCTACTCCAGGAGCCGGCCACACAGTCAGCACTGGAGTCCGGCCCCGCGCAGGCCGGCCGTTCCCTCACGCTGCGGGATCGACTCAAGCTGCCGATGACCTACAGCTACGGCGCTCTGCTCATCGCGGTGACCGTTCTGGTGTCCGTGCTCAGCGATACGCAGCAGACCCGCGTCATCGAGCATGCGAGCACCAATCTGCACAACCTGCTGGCCGGGCGATTCGGCACCCTCTTCTCGAGCGCCTTCGTGATCGGCGACGGCACCGCGGGCGCTCTGCTCATCCCGCTGCTGGTCTGTCTGCTCATTCTGGCGGAATGGCGCTTCGGGGCGCTGTCACTGCTGCGCATCTTCATCGCCGGGCATATCGGCGCCACACTCGTCGTCGCCGGCGGCCTGTGGGTCGCGGTGAGCGTGAATTGGCTGCCGACGAGTATTTCCCTCGCCGAGGACGTCGGGGTCAGCTACGGCGCGATGGCGGTCATCGGATCGCTGATCGTGGTCCTGCCCGCCAAGTGGCGACCCACGTGGGCGATCTCGCTGGGCGCGGTCGCCGTCGCGGGCGTCATCATGGGCCATACCTTCACCAATGTCGGGCATCTGATCGCCCTGACGATCGGCCTGCTGACCGGGTGGTTGCTGCTGCGCAGCGGTCATGTTCACGCGCACCGGCTCAATCGGTTCGAGATGGGTCTGCTCGTCGTCGCGGCCGTCCTCGGGTACATCCTGCTCGTCGGCTGATCGCCCCGCGCGCAAGCGGTCTCGGCGAGGGCCTAAACTCGACCGGTGCGCCTTGTGATTGCTCGTTGCCAGGTCGATTACGTGGGTCGGCTCACCGCACATCTTCCGATGGCCCGTCGGCTGCTGATGATGAAAGCGGACGGTTCGGTGCTGGTGCATTCCGACGGCGGTTCCTACAAACCGCTGAACTGGATGAGCCCGCCCTGCTGGTTGGAGGAGCGTGAGACCGATGTCGAGACGATGCCCGACGGCTCTCAGCTGTGGGTGGTGACCAACAAAGCCGGTGAGGAGCTGCGGATCACCGTCGAGGACATCGAACACGACTCCGCGCATGAGCTGGGCGTGGATCCCGGGCTCGTGAAAGACGGTGTGGAAGCGCATCTGCAGGAGCTGCTCGCCGAGCACATCGGCACGCTGGGCGACGGCTATACGCTGATCCGGCGCGAATACATGACGGCCATCGGCCCCGTGGACATCCTGTGCCGTGACGCCGGCGGCGCCACCGTGGCGGTGGAGATCAAACGCCGCGGCGAGATCGACGGCGTGGAGCAGCTCACCCGGTATCTGGAACTGCTCAATCGGGATCCGCTGCTGGCGCCGGTGACCGGTGTCTTCGCCGCACAACAGATCAAACCGCAGGCGCGGACCCTGGCCACCGATCGCGGGATCCGCTGCGTCACACTCGATTACGATGCGCTGCGCGGCACCGACAGCACCGAATTCCGGTTGTTCTGAGGGCGCTCGTGCCACGCCGGAAACCTCGTCCGAAATCGTCGCGGCTCCCCCGGGAT
Source organism: Nocardia sp. MDA0666 (assembly GCF_003023875.1). NCBI lineage: Bacteria > Bacillati > Actinomycetota > Actinomycetes > Mycobacteriales > Nocardiaceae > Nocardia > Nocardia sp. MDA0666. Next base: position 79,783 of record NZ_PYHT01000029.1, on the reverse strand, counting down.
CCGCGACCCATCGGTGACGTCTTCGGGCGCACCGAGGACGGTCCCTGCGGCGCGGAAACCTTTGTGGTGCGCACGATTCCGGGTTCGCGCGCGGTGAAGACCTATCGGTGCCCGGGCTGCGATCACGAGATCCTGCCCGGCACAGCGCATATCGTGGCGTGGCCGGCCGAGGGCGGCGAAAACGACCGCCGGCATTGGCATTCCGGCTGCTGGCGTGGGCGGCACACCCGCACGATCACGCGGCGCTGGTCGTAACCCGGCCGGGGGTGGGTAGAGAGAAGGCCGCCCCCGCGGTGCGGGAGCGGCCTCGAAACGGGTGGTGAATGTTGTCGCCCTGAGGGGGTGGCGCGTGTTGTCAGCTCGAGACTTCGGCGCTTTCGCGCTCTTCGTCGACGGACTCTTCGTCTTCCGCCTTGACCTCGGGGATGGCCTTCTGCCGGCCGGCTCCGGACTGCTTACCGGACAGCGAACGCTGCTCCGGTGCACCGTCGAGCAGTTCGCTCTCGCGGTTGACCGCGGCCAGCATGGCCGGGACCGAATCGAGCTGGCCGCGAATACCCAACAGCTGGGCCAGAACTCGGCCGCGCAGGACGCGCATTTCCTCTGCCAGTTCCTTGGCGTGCGCGATCTTGCGATCGGCGGACTGGGTGGCGGAGGTGACCAGGCGGTTGGCCTCGTCGGTGGCCTCCTTGATGCGCTGGGCGGCGTCGGAGCGGCTGGATGCCTCCAGCTCCTCCATGGCCTTGGTCAGCTTGGTCCGCTTCTCGGCCATCGTGGCCTCGAAGTCCTGCTGGGCGGCCTTGCGCTTGGCCTCGGCCTCCTTGGTGATGCGGGTGGCATCGGCCTGGGCGGCCTCGACGATCTTGGCCGATTCGGCGCGCGCGTTCGACAGCGTCTGCTCGAATTCGACCTCGAGCGCCTCGCGCTTCTCCTTGGTCTCGGCCAGCAGGGATTCGTACTTGCCACGCATCTCGGTGGCCTGCTGCTCCGCGATGGAGATCATCTCGGCGGCCTCGGCCTGCGCCTGGGCGCGGACCTCGGACGCCTCGTCGGATGCCAATCGCAGCATCCGGGAGATCCGGTCGCTCATGCCTTCCGCGGTGGTGGGCGGAACCGACAGGCGATCGACTTCCTTGCGAAGCTCATCGATCTCGTCGCGGGCGTCCTCCAGCTGGGCGGCCAGGTTACGGGCCTGAGCGGCGGCGGCATCGCGATCTGTTGCGGTGACCCTCAGCTCGGCATCGAAACGGTCGAAGTAATTGCGTACTTCGTCACGGTCGTAGCCTTTACGTACTACCGTGAAAGGCAACGCGACGAAGCGATTGCGATCGGGCTCAGTGGACGACATGCCCCACAAACTACAGCCTGTCGACCCACCATGGTGAGTCGACTGCGAATGTCGTTATGAACTGTTTCCGTGGCCCGATTGCGGTACTAGTGAGTAGGATTCGCGGCCGGTTCGACCAATTCGACGAGCACACCGCCAGCATCCTTGGGGTGGATGAAATTGATCCGGGAGTTGGCTGTTCCGGCGCGCGGAGCGTCGTACAGCAAACGGATGCCACGGCCTCGCAGGAAGGTAGCTACCGCGTCGATATCGGTCACGCGGTAGGCCAGTTGCTGCAATCCCGGGCCGTTGCGGTCGATGAACTTGGCGATGGTGGACTCCTCGTTCAGCGGCGCCAGCAACTGCAGGGCAGTGGCGTCGTCGCCGGAACCGGGCAGCGACAGCATCGCCTCGTGCACGCCCTGGGCCTCGTTGACCTCGCGATGGGTTTCGACCATGCCGAGATTGTCCGAATACCACGCCACGGCGGTATCGAGATCGGGCACGGCGATGCCGACGTGGTCGACGGCGATGACGTAATCGGCGGGAATGAAAGCGGACGCATCGGTAGTGCTCACTCTACGAAGGTAGCGCGCACCTACCTGGAGCTGCCGGGACGGGAAGGGTTACCGTTGAGTACGAGAGCGGCCCGCCGCCAGTACGAGGGCGGCCCGCCACCGAGTATGTGAGCGGCTCGCCGCTACGTCCCTGAATGCGAGAAGCGAGGTTCATCGTGGCCACCACCTCTGTCATCGTCTCCGGCGCCCGTACCCCGGTCGGTCGGCTGCTCGGTGGGTTGTCCGGGTTCTCCGGGTCGGATCTGGGTGGTTTCGCCATCAAGGCGGCGCTCGAGCGTGGTGGGGTGGCGCCCGAGCAGGTCGATTACGTGATCATGGGTCAGGTTTTGACCGCGGGTGCGGGTCAGATTCCGGCGCGTCAGGCCGCGGTCGCAGGTGGTATCCCGATGGATGTGCCGGCGGTGACGGTGAACAAGGTGTGTTTGTCGGGTATCAACGCGATCGCGTTGGCGGATCAGCTGATTCGCGCCGGTGAGTACGAAATCGTGGTGGCCGGTGGTCAGGAGTCGATGAGCCGGGCCCCGCACATGCTGGAGAAGTCGCGTGAGGGCTTCAAGTACGGCGATGTCACCCTGCGCGACCACATGGCTTATGACGGGTTGCACGACATCTTCACCGATCAGGCGATGGGCGCGTTGACCGAGTCGCGCAATGCCGGTGACGGGATCGGCCGCGCCGAGCAGGACGCGTTCGCGGCGGCTTCGCATCAGAAGGCGGCTGCGGCGTGGAAGAACGGTGTGTTCACCGATGAGGTGGTGCCGGTGTCGGTGCCGCAGCGCAAGGGCGATCCGATCGTGGTGAGCGAGGACGAGGGCGTGCGCGCGGATACGACGGCGGAGTCGCTGGGCAAGCTGCGTCCGGCCTTCGCGAAGGACGGCACGATCACGGCGGGGTCGGCGTCGCAGATTTCCGACGGTGCGGCCGCGGTGGTCGTGATGAGCAAGGCGAAGGCTCAGGAGCTGGGGTTGAGCTGGATCGCGGAGATCGGTGCCGCGGGTGTGGTGGCCGGTCCGGATTCCACGCTGCAGGACCAGCCCGCGAACGCGATCGCGAAAGCGTGCGCGAAGGAAGGTATCTCGCCGGCGGATCTGGATCTGGTGGAGATCAACGAGGCGTTCGCGGCGGTCGGGATCGCCTCGACCCGCAAGCTGGGGATCGATCCGGAAAAGGTCAACGTCAACGGCGGCGCGATCGCGATCGGTCACCCGCTGGGCATGTCGGGTGCGCGGATCGTGCTGCACCTGGCGCTGGAGTTGCAGCGCCGCGGTGGCGGGGTCGGCGCGGCCGCGCTGTGCGGTGGCGGCGGCCAGGGCGACGCCCTCATCGTCCGCGTCTGAGGCCGAATCTCGCTGTGGCATGACCCACACCTACTACGACGCTGCGTAGTCGTTGGGCACAATGGTGGCCATGGGCGAATTCTTCGACGTGAGCACCGTGGCCAAGCGGGTGCGTCTGTTCGGACTGCTGGAAGCGCCGTCGTGGGCGCTGTTGTTGCTCGGTTCGGTGCTCAAGCGGCTGCCCGAACCCATCACCTGGCCGGTGATGGTGTTCGGCATGCTGCACGGCATCATCTTCCTGCTGTACGCGGTGAGCCTGCTGCTGGCCTGGCGCGAATACGAATGGCCCGGCAAGACGATCCTGCTGGGTCTGGTGTCGACGGTGGTGCCGTTCACCTCGGTGTGGTTCGAGCGCTGGGCGATTCGGACCGGACAATTGGGAGAGCTGAGCCCGGCCGCGACCCCGGCGCCCGCCGCGTCGTGACAAACTGGATGTCGTGACTCGACCTGCTGCACGTCGTCCCTCGCCCGCCGCTGCCGCTGCCATGGCCGGAGCGGTGGATCTGTCCGCTCTGAAACAGCCGGCCGCCACGGATGTTCCGGGCGATCACGCCGTCACCGAGGCCGATTTCGAGACCAAGGTGCTGCGGCGATCGCTCGAGGTGCCGGTTGTCGTCGTCCTGTATTCGCAGCGCAGCCCGGGAAGTGTCGAACTGGTCAAGCTGTTCGAGCGACTGGTCGGCAGCGCCGGGGGCAGCTGGGAACTGGCCACCATCGAGGCCGAGCCGAATATGCGGATCGCCCAGGCCTTCGGGGTGCAGGGCATTCCGACCGTGATCGCGGTGGCCGCCGGGCAGCCGCTGGCCGATTTCCAGGGCTCGCAGCCCGAGGAACAGGTCAAGCAGTGGCTTGCCGCGGTCGTCGACGCGGTGCGGGGCAAACTCCCCGGCGCCGGTGACGATCAGGATCAGGCGCCCGCGCCGGAGGATCCGCGGTTCGTGGCCGCCGAAGAGGCACTCGATCGCGGTGATATCGCCGGGGCCGAGGCCGCCTACGAGGCGATCCTGGCCGCCGAACCCGCCAACGAGGAGGCCAAGGCGGCGCTGCGGCAGGTGCGATTCTTCGGCCGCGCCCGGGAGTTGCCGGCCGACGCGATCGCGGTGGCCGACGCCGATCCGGGCAATATCGACGCCGCCTTCACCGCGGCGGATGCCGAACTGTTCAACCAGCAACGCGAGGCCGCCTTCGATCGGCTGATCGGGTTGATCAAGCGGACCGCGGGCGACGACCGCAACCGCGTGCGCACCCGGCTGGTGGAACTGTTCGAGCTGTTCGACACCGCCGATCCGGTGGTGGTCGCGGCCCGGCGCAAGCTGGCGACGGCCCTGTACTGAGCCACGCCCGGTCGTCGCGGTGATCGACCGATCGGCCGCGACGACCGATAATCGGCGCAGGCGCCGGCGGACTCCGCCGTCGGCGTGGGGACGGGAGGCCGATGTGAAGGCAACGATGCGTGGTCTGATCGGCGCCGCATGCGCGGCGGCGGTGCTGATGCCGGCGAGCAGCGCCGCGGCCCATGATGCGGCCACCCAACTGATCTTCACCCGCACCGAACCCGACCGTTCGCCTCGCACCGTCACGTTGACCTGCGATCCGATCGGCGGCTCACATCCCGACGCCTCCTCGGCCTGCGCGTATCTGGCCGATGCCGAATTGGCGCTCCCGGATTCGGATTCCGGAGTTCGCTGCTTCCGGTACTACCCGGTGGAGTTGCGTGCGCACGGTACGGTTCGCGGCACTCCGGTGTCGATCGAGCACACCTATGGGTGCGTGGTCCCGGACCTGCCGGCGCCCTGGAAGTTCTGAGCCCGGATGACCGTGCGAACCGAGCATCCGATCGTCACCGCGGTCCTCGACCGGCACCGTGACGACCTGGGCGACGATCTGACGACATACCGCAACCACGTGCTGCGCTGCCTCAACTACCACCGGGCGCTGCTCGATACCCCGCTGCCCGATGCGGCGGTGCTCGCGTGGGCCGTGCACGACCTCGGCATCTGGACCGCCGGGACCTTCGACTATCTCGCGCCCTCCGCCGCGCTGGCCGAGGAGTGTGCGGCCGAATTCGCAATCTCCGACCACGAGGCGGTCCGGCGGATGGTGCTCGACCATCACCGGGTACGCACGGTGGATGATCCGGTCGCCGAGAGCTTCCGGATCGCGGACCGTATCGACGTCAGCGGCGGCCTCGTGCGCGGCGGTCTGCCCCGGGCCGAGGTGCGCGCCGTCGTCGCCGCGCTGCCGTATCACGGCTTTCATCGCCTTCTGGCCGAGAGCGCAGCGCGGTGGGCGCTGCGTCATCCGTTGCGGCCGTTGCCGATGCTGCGGTGGTGATCGGGCGTCAGCCAGACGGCGCTGTTGGGCGCGATGGTGACCTCCGCCGAGTACGGCCGGCCGTGCGAGGGGCAGGCCGAGGCCGATACCGCGCCGAGATTGCCGGTGCCGCTGCCGCCGTAGTCGGTGGCGTCGGTGTTGAGGATTTCGTGCCATATGCCGGGAGCCGGCAGCCCGATGCGGTAGTCGCGGTGTTCGAGACCGGAGAAATTGAAGACGCAGGCCACGACCGAGCCGTCGGTGCCGTAGCGCAGGAAGGCGAGCACGTTGTGCACGTGGTCGTCGGCCTCGATCCAGGCGTAACCGCCGGGCGCGGTGTCCTGCGTCCACAGCGCGGGGTGCGCGCGGTAGACGGCGTTGAGATCGGCGACGAGGGCGCGGATACCGTCGTGCAGCGGGTTGGCGAGTTCGTCCCAGTCCAGCCCGCGGTCGTGTGACCACTCGCGGAACTGGCCGAATTCCTGGCCCATGAACAGCAGTTGTTTACCCGGATGTGCCCACATGTAGGCCAGCACCGCGCGGACGCCGCAGGCTTTGGCGTAGTCGTCGCCGGGCATGCGGGTCCACAACGTGCCCTTGCCGTGCACCACCTCGTCGTGGCTGATCGGCAGCAGATAGTTCTCACTCCACGCGTAGACCGCCGAGAACGTGATCTCGTTGTGGTGCCAGCTGCGATGTACCTGATCGCGCCCGAGGTAGCCGAGCGTGTCGTGCATCCAGCCCATATTCCATTTCAGGGTGAAGCCCAGCCCGCCGACCTCCGTGGACCGGGTGACCCCCGGCCAGGTGGTGGATTCCTCGGCGATGGTCACCACGCCGGGATGATCGGCGTGGACGGCGGCGTTCAGTTCGCGCAGGAAGGCGACGGCCTCCAGATTCTCCCGGCCGCCGTGCACATTCGGCTCCCAGCCGCCGGGCGGACGCGAATAGTCCAGGTACAGCATCGAGGCGACGGCGTCGACGCGCAGCCCGTCGATATGGAACTCCTCGAGCCAGAACCGCGCGTTCGCGACCAGGAAGTTGCGCACCTCGTTCCGCCCGTAGTCGAAAATATAAGTGCCCCACTCCAATTGCTCGCCGCGACGGGGATCGGGATGTTCGTAGAGGGCGCTGCCGTCGAAGCGGGCCAGGGCCCACTCGTCGCGCGGGAAGTGGCCGGGCACCCAGTCGAGGACGACGCCGATGCCGTGGGCATGCAGGTGGTCGACGAACGCGCGGAAATCGTCGGGGGTGCCGAAGCGGGCGGTCGGCGCGTAATAGGAGGTGACCTGATACCCCCAGGAGCCGCCGAAGGGGTGTTCCGCGACGGGCAGCAGTTCGACGTGGGTGAATCCTTGTGCCCGAACATATTCCGCGAGCTGTTCGGCGGCGGTGCGATAGTCGAGTCCGGGCCGCCAGGAGCCGAGATGAACCTCGTAGATGCTCATCGGCTCGCGAGTGGGGTCGCGCCGGGTGCGGGCGGCACACCAGTCCTGATCCGACCACCGGTAGGTGGTGTCGGCGACGACCGACGCCGTCGCGGGCGGGGTTTCGGCGGCGAAGGCCAGGGGGTCGGCGTGGTCGACGGTCCGCCCGTCGGCGCCGTGAACGCGATATTTGTATCGCGTGCCCGCCGCCACGCCGGGGACGAACACCTCCCACACCCCGGATGAGCCGAGCCGGCGCATCGGCGTACTCGTTCCACTCCAGCGGTCGAAATCGCCGAAGACGGTGACACCGCGCGCATTCGGCGCCCAGACCGCGAACGACGTGCCGGTGACCTCGCCGTCGAGGGTGGTGTAGCGGCGCGGATGCGCGCCGAGTACCTCCCAGAGCCGTCGATGCCGTCCCTCGCCGAGCAGGTGCAGGTCGAGCTCGCCCACGGTCGGCAGGAAGCGATACCCGTCGGCGGTGAGTACGGTCCGGCTGCCCGGATACGTCACGACCAGCCGGTAGTCCCACAGTTCCGGGAACCCGGCCACGCCCTCGAAGACGCCGTGGCCGATGTGGTGCAGCGGATGATCGACGCCGCCGATGCGGACCGACACCGAATCGGCATGGGGCCGAAGGGTTCTGATCACCGTTCCGTCCGGATGCGGATGCGCGCCGAGGACCGTGTGCGGGTCGGTGTGGGTACCGGCGGCCAGCAGCATCAGATCGCGCCGATTCATCGGCGCGGCCGCCGGGCGGTGGTCCGGCCTGCGGTCACCGGAATGTCCTGCGGAAGGCCAATTCGGTGCGGGCGGCCGCGGAAACCGCCGGGAGCGCGAGGATGTGGGCGGGGGCACGCACGGGATCCAGCCGCACGTAATTGGTTTGCGCCCAGTGGTATTCCTCGCCGCTGATCTCGTCGTGCACCGTCGGGCGGTCGTGCCATTCCCGCCCGATGGCCGGCATGTCGAGCGAGATCATCCCGTCCTCGGCGCCGAACGGATTGAGGTTGACCACGACCAGCACCGCGTCCCCGGAGCCCGGATCGATCTTCGAATACGCCAGCAACGCCTCGTTGTCGACGTGGTGAAAGGAGATGCAGCGCACCTGTTGTAGCGCCGGATGTGCCCGGCGGATCTCGTTCAGCCGGGTGATGAACGGTTCCAGCGATTCACCGCGCGCCGCGGCCTCGGTGAACCGGCGCGGACGCAACTGGTATTTCTCCGAATCGAGATATTCCTCGCTGCCGGGTCGCACGGCCTGATGTTCGAAAAGTTCGAAGCCGGAATACATTCCCCAGCTCGGCCCCAGCGTGGCCGCGAGCGCGGCGCGTACGGCGAACATGCCCGGACCGCCGTGCTGCAGGCTCTCGTGCAGGATGTCGGGAGTGTTGACGAACAGGTTGGGCCGGGCCTCGTCGGCCTTGGCGGCGAGTTCGCGACCGAATTCGGCCAGTTCGTAGGCGCCGGTGCGCCAGGTGAAATACGTGTAGGACTGGGAGAATCCGCGCCGGGCCAGGCCGTAGAGGCGAGCCGGGCGGGTGAATGCCTCGGACAGGAAGATCACGTCGGGATCGGTCCGGCGTACCTGCGCGATCAACCATTCCCAGAAGTCGGCCGGTTTGGTGTGCGGATTGTCGACCCGGAAGATCTTGACGCCCAGAGCGATCCAATGCCGCACGACACCGAGTACGGCGGCATACAGCCCGTCCGGATCGTTGTCGAAATCCAGCGGGTAGATGTCCTGATATTTCTTCGGCGGATTCTCCGCGAACGCGATGGTGCCGTCGGGCAGGGTGGTGAACCATTCCGGATGGCTGCGCACCCACGGATGATCGGGCGCGCACTGCAGAGCCAGATCCAGTGCGACCTCCAGGCCGAGTTCGCCTGCGGCACGGACGAATTCGGCGAAATCATCCTCGGTGCCCAGAAGCGGATGGACGGCGTCGTGGCCGCCCTCGGCCGATCCGATCGCCCACGGGGAGCCGAAATCGTCGGGCCCGCACGTCAGAGAGTTGTTGGGGCCCTTGCGGTTCACCGTGCCGATCGGGTGGATCGGCGGCAGGTAGACGACGTCGAAACCCATGGCCGCGATGCGTGGCAGTTCCTTCGTCGCGGTGGCGAAGGTGCCGTGCACCGGATTGCCGTCGGCGTCCCAGCCGCCGGTGGAGCGGGGGAAGAATTCGTACCACGAGCCGACCAGCGCGCGCCGCCGCTCGACCAGCACGGTGTGCGCCGGACCGCGGGTCACCAGGTCGCGCAGCGGCGTCTCGCGCAGGATCTCGGCCACCTCGGCGCTGAAGGCGGGCGCCACCCGCGCCGGCAGTTGCGCATCGCTGCGCAGCGCGGCCGCGGCGCCGCGCAGTTTCTCCCATTGGCGTTTCGGGACCGCTTGGGCGGCCCGTTCGAACAGCCGGGCGCCGATCTCGAGATCGTTGGCCAGATCCGCCGCGCTCTGGCCGACGGCGAGTTTCGCCTCGACCGCGGCCCGCCAGCCGGTGATCGGATCGCCCCAGCCTTCCACGCGAAAGGTCCACAGCCCCGGCGTATTCGGGGTGAACACCGCGTTGAAGACATCGGGTTCGAACTCGGGGGCCATCCGGATCCGCTGGGTGCGGCCGCCGCCCGGTCCGCGCACGGCCAGGGTGGCGGCCACCGCGTCGTGACCCTCGCGCCACACCACGGCCCGCACCGGGACCACCTCGCCGACGACGGCCTTGGCCGGATATCCGCCCGCGACGGCCGGGGCGGTGTCATCGATGGCGATGCGACCGGTCACGGCACCAACCGTACCGGTAGTTCGGGGGCGACCACGAACGCGCGCGACGTGGGCCTGCGCGATTGCGGGCCGGAGGGGCCCGTGACAGACTTTCCGGGGCGTTGGTTCCGTTTCTGGTGGACGCCGGTGCGGGGCGAACGGCCGGCACGAACGAATTCGCCGGGAGAGCCGAGAGAAAGGGAATCTCGTATGACAGCAGTGCAGGTGCAGACCGTGGAGATCGCGACGCCCGACGGTGTCGCCGACGCGTACGTCACCTACCCCGCGGCGGGCAGGAGATACCCCGGTGTGCTGCTGTACATGGACGCGTTCGGACTGCGTCCGAGTCTGCGCGCACTTGCCGACGATTTCGCCGCGGCCGGATACACCGTGCTGGTCCCCAACGTCTTCTACCGGCACGGCCGGGCGCCACTGCTCGAGCTGCCGGATTTCATCGACCCGCAGCAGCGTCCGGACCTGTTCGCCACGATCGCCCCGATGCTGCGGGAGCTCACCCCGGATCTCGTGGTCCGCGATGCCGGCGCCTACCTGGACTGGCTCACCGCGTTCGAGCACACGGCCCAAGGACCGATCGCCACCGCCGGCTACTGCATGGGTGGCCGGTTGGCGGTGTACACGGCCGGCGCGTTCGGTGACCGGATCGCGGCCGCGGCCGGGTTCCACACCGGCGGATTGGTGGTCGACGGTCCCGACAGCCCGCATCTGGCCGTCGAGAATGCCTCGGCGGAGATGTATTTCGGCCATGCCGACCAGGACCGCTCGCTGACGCCGGAACAGATCGAGACGTTCGACAAGGCGCTCGCCGCGGCCGGAGTGCGCTACCGCGCCGAGGTCTACCCCGGCGCACACCACGGTTACACCCAGACCGACACCGCGGCCTACGACCGCGAAGCCGACGAGCGGCACCGGCGCGAACTGCTGGCCCTGCTCGATCGGACGCTGCGGGGATAAAGCCTTTCGCAGCAGGTCAGCGCACTGGCTCGGCCTCGGCGTGGGAGGGACGGGCCGGTGCCGCCGTGTAGGGTCTACCCGGTGAAGGCATTGCGTCGTTTCACCGTTCGTGCCCATCTGCCGCAGCGGCTGGCCGCCCTCGGTGAGCTGGCCGCCAATCTGCGGTGGTCATGGCACGGGCCTACTCAGGATGTGTTCGCGCAGCTGGATCCCGAGTTGTGGGTGCGGGTCGGGCGCGACCCGGTGCGGATGCTCGGCGAGGTGGACGCCGACCGGCTCGACGAGTGGGCCGCCGACCCCGACTATCAGGCGGCCGTCGACGCCGCGGAGGCCGACCTGCGGGACTATCTGACCAGACCTCGCTGGTTCGGCGAACATATCGCCGCGGAGCCGGAAAGCCCGGCGCCGCGCGGTATCGCCTACTTCTCCATGGAATTCGGTGTGACCGAGGTGCTGCCGAATTATTCGGGCGGGCTGGGGATTCTGGCTGGTGACCATCTCAAGGCGGCCTCGGATCTGGGGTTGCCGCTGATCGGCGTCGGCCTGCTGTATCGGTCCGGCTATTTCCGGCAGTCGCTCACCGCCGACGGCTGGCAGGCCGAACGCTATCCCGACCTCGATCCGCAAGGCCTGCCGCTGCGGCTGCTGGCCGAGGAGGGCGCGCCGGTGCTCGTCCACGTGCCCATGCCCGAGGGCCGGGTACTGCGCGCCCGGGTGTGGATCGCTCAGGTGGGACGAATTCCGTTGCTGCTGCTCGATTCCGATATCGGCGACAACGATCCGGAACTGCGCGCGGTGACCGACCGGCTCTACGGCGGCGACCAGGACCACCGCATCAAACAGGAGATTCTGGCCGGAATCGGCGGCGTGCGCGCGGTCCGCGCCTACACCCGGGCTCGCGGCCTGCCGGATCCGGATGTGTGGCATATGAACGAGGGCCACGCGGGATTCCTCGGGATCGAGCGGATCCGCGAATATATGTCGGGCGGAATGGATTTCGACTCCGCGCTCGCCGCGGTCCGGGCCGCGACCGTCTTCACCACGCATACTCCGGTGCCCGCGGGCATCGATCGGTTCGCCGCCGGATTGGTCCGCCGTTACTTCGGCGGCGCCCACGGTGAACGGGAATCGCCGCTGCTGCCGGGGATTTCGGTGGATCGGATCCTGGCGCTGGGACGTGAGGCCGATCCTTCGGTGTTCAACATGGCCCACCTCGGTTTACGACTCGCTCAGCGCGCCAACGGTGTTTCGCGATTGCACGGTGAGGTCAGCCGCGACATGTTCGCGCCGCTGTGGCCCGGATTCGACGCGGCGGAGGTGCCGATCGGTTCGGTGACCAACGGTGTGCACGCCCCGACCTGGGCGGCTCGCGAATGGATCGACAAGGCGCGCGACCTCGTGGGTCCCGAGCTCGTGGCCGAGGGGCGCGGCTGGGAACAGCTGCGGGCCGTGGATCTGCAGGAGCTGTGGGAGACGCGGGCGACGCTGCGTGCGGTACTGGTCGCGGAGGTCCGTCGCCGGCTGCGGGAATCGTGGCTCGAACGCGGCGCGGCGCCGGCCGAATTGGGTTGGGTGGACGAGGTTTTCGATCCCGGTGTGCTGACCGTCGGCTTCGCCCGGCGGGTGCCCACCTACAAGCGGCTGACACTGATGCTGCGTGATCCGGACCGGCTGCGCGCGCTGCTGCTCGATCCGGAGCGACCGCTGCAACTGGTGGTCGCCGGTAAGAGCCATCCCGCCGACGACGGGGGGAAGGCGCTGATCCAGCAGGTGGTGCGGTTCGCCGACGATCCGGCGGTGCGGCACCGCATCGTGTTCCTGCCCGATTACGACATGTCGATGGCCCGCTACCTGTACTGGGGTTGCGATGTGTGGTTGAACAATCCGCTGCGTCCGCTGGAGGCGTGCGGGACGTCCGGGATGAAGGCCGCACTCAACGGCGGGCTCAATCTCTCGATCCGCGACGGCTGGTGGGACGAGATGTACGACGGCGACAACGGCTGGGCCATCCCGACCGCCGACGGCGTCCGCGACGATCATCGGCGCGACGATCTGGAGGCGGCCGCGCTGTACGAGATGTTGCAGCGCTCGGTGCTGCCGCGGTTCTACGAGCGCGACGAATCCGGCCTGCCGGTGCGCTGGATGGAAATGGTGCGCCATACGCTGCGCACCCTCGGTCCGAAGGTGCTCGCCTCGCGCATGGTCCGCGACTACACCACCGGCTACTACCTCCCGGCCGCCGGTTCCTATGCCGCGGTCGCGGCCGGCGACTTCGCCGGTGCGCGGGCACTGGCCGAATACCGCCGCCGCCTCGAGGGGGTGTGGTCGCAGGTGAAGGTCCTTCAGGTCGACAGCTCCGGCCTGCCCGATATTCCGGTGATCGGCGCGGAACTGTCGCTGCGGGCCCGCATCGATCTGGCCGGTCTGTCCGCCGGCGATGTGGTGGTGCAGGCGGTTCTGGGCCGGGTCGGCTCCGACGACGAGCTGACCGATACGGCGGTCGTCGACATGGACCACCTCTCCACGGATGCCGGCACCGAGCAGTACGCGGTCACCACGCCGGTGCCGCATTCCGGTGCCGTCGGCTATACCGTCCGCGTGCTGCCCCGACACCCTCTGCTGTCGGGCCCGGCGGAACTCGGACTGGTGGCCGCGGCACGACCGTAGACCGTCTGGTCAGCGGGAATATCGGGAAGCGTGATTTGCCACATGTTCGCCGATCTGAATGGCACCGAACGGCCGGAGACCGATACGGTGCCCTCGGCACAGTCGGATCGGACCGGGGCGAGGGTGGAGAGCAGCAGATGAGCAGTGTCGACGTCCTGTCGCGGTCCAAGGGACGCCTCGATTCGTACTTCGGAATCGCCCGGCTCGGATCGACCATGAAGCGCGAGCTCATGGCGGGAACCGTCACCTTCCTGGCGATGTCCTATGTGCTCGCGGTCAACCCGGCGGTTCTCGGCGACCACGGTCAGCTCGGATCGCGCGGTATTCCGACCCAGGCGGTATTCACCGCGACCGCGGTGGCCGCGGTGGTGGGCACGCTGGTGATGGGGGTGTGGGCGCGCTACCCGATCGCGCTCGCTCCCGGGATGGGGTTGAACGCCTTCTTCGCCTATTCGGTCGTGCTGGGGATGGGTATCGACTGGCAGGTGGCACTGTCGGGCACGCTGCTGTCGGGCATCATCTTCTTCATCCTCGCGGTGACCAAGATCCGCGAGAAGATCATCGACGCGATTCCGCTGCAACTGAAGTTGGCCGTCGGCGCCGGGATCGGCATGTTCGTCGCCTTCCTCGGTCTCAAGAACGCCGGGATCGTGGTCTCCGATCCTGCGACCTTCGTCCACCTGGGTGACTTCACCAAGGGGACCACACTGCTCGCTCTGTTCGGACTGCTGGTGACGGTCGTCTTCCTGGTGCTCGGCTGGCACGGCGCCGTGCTGTACGGCATCGTCTCCACGACGGTCGTCGGCATCGTCAGCGGGCTCGTGCATCTGCCGCATCAGGTGGTGGCGCTGCCGCACGGGCTGGACCAGACCTTCGGCCAGGCCATCGTGAATCTGCCGCACGCGTTCACCGGCCAGATGGCGATCGTCGTGCTGACCATGCTCTTCGTCGACTTCTTCGACGCCTCGGGCACCCTGATCGGCATCGCCAACCAAGCCGGACTGCTCGGGCCCGACGGGAAACTGCCGCGCGCCGCGCAGGCGCTGGCCGCCGATTCGATCGGCACCGCCGCGGGCGCCATCATCGGCACGTCGACCACCACCGCCTACGTCGAGTCCACGGCCGGCGTCAGCGCGGGCGGGCGAACCGGGCTCACCGCCGTCTCGACCGCCGGCTGGTTCCTGGCCGCCATGTTCTTCTTCCCGATCTTCGCGGTGGTCGCCGATGTCCCCGCGGTGACGGCGCCGGCGCTGATCGTGGTGGGTGTGCTGATGTCGCGGGCGCTCGGCGACATCGATTGGGGCAGGCTCGAATACGCGATCCCGGCGTTCATCACCGTGATCATGATGCCGCTGACCTATTCGATCGCCAACGGGATCGCGATGGGGCTGACCTTCTATCCCGTCGTCATGGTCGCGCGGCGGCGCGGGCGTGAGGTGCACCCGGTGATGTGGGTGCTGATGGCGGTATTCCTCGCGTACTTCTTCTTCCTCGCCGACTGAACGGAATAAGTGGTGAACCGGGCTCGGTTGGTCACCGTGTTATCAATCGGACCGCGGTCCGTTTTGCTTTCGTCAACTAACGAGATGAGGACTTCGACGATGACCGCCAATACCGAGCCCCGGACCGCCGCCCGCCCGCTGGAATTCCGGACCGCGGCCGATCCGGTCGCCGCCGATATCGGCCTCCTGCTGTTGCGGCTGGTCTTCGGCGGCCTGCTCTTCGTGCACGGCACTCAGAAGCTCTTCGGCTGGTTCAACGGCCCCGGCCTGTCCGCGACGGCCGCCGGATTCCAGCACATGGATTACGAACCCGGAAAATTCTTCGCCACACTCGCCGGATTGTGCGAGTCGGTCGGCGGCGGTCTGCTGTTCCTCGGGTTGGTGACGCCCCTGGCTGCCGCGATCGTGCTCGGCACCATGATCAACGCGATGCACGTGACCTGGCCGCACGGGCTCGAGGGCTACGAGTCCGCGCTGCTGTTCGCGACGGTCGCGGTGGCGCTGGGCTTCACCGGCCCGGGCCGCTTCTCGGTCGATCACGGGCGGCCATGGCAGCGGCACGGCATCGTGTGGGGAGTCGGCGCGGTCGTGATCGGTGTAGTGGCCGCGGTGATCACGCTGCTCGTGAAGTAGGTTCGCGGGCTGGGTGATATGAGTGTCCCCACGTCGCGTGCAGGGTTCGCGACGCGGGGACCTCGGATACTCCGATGTGGGAATTGGGGTGCACCGGAAGTATCGCCCGCCAACTTACTTCTGAACAGAAGTAGTTTCCCAGCCAATGTGGCAGGCGTCACAGAACGGTTCGGTTCAGTTCTCGGCGGCCACGGCCGGATCGGGGGCCGTCGCGGTCAATCGCCGCAGCGCCTTGGCGACGACCTCGGGGTCGGAGGTCTCCCAGTACGGGGGCAGGGAGGCGCGCAGATATCCGCCGTAGCGGGCGGTCACCAGGCGCGGATCCAGAATCGCCACCACGCCGCGGTCGTGCACGCTGCGCAGCAGCCGCCCGGTGCCCTGGGCCAGCAGCAGGGCGGCGTGGTTGGCCGCGATGGCCATGAAGCCGTTGCCGCCGCGCGCCTGCACGGCCTGCTGCCGGGCGACCAGCAGCGGATCGTCGGGCCGGGGGAACGGAATGCGGTCGAGAATGACCAGGCTCAGCGACGGTCCGGGAACGTCCACGCCCTGCCACAGCGAGAGCGTGCCGAACAACGAGGTCGCGGGATCTTCGGCGAAGCGCCGGACCAGGGTGCCGGTGGCGTCCTCGCCCTGGCACAGGATCGGCGTGTCCAGGCGTTCGCGCAGGATTTCGCTGGCGGCCTTGGCGGCGCGCATCGAGGAGAACAACCCCAGCGTGCGCCCGCCGGCCGCCTCGATCAGCCGCTCGATCTCGTCCAGATAGGCCGGGGCCAGGCCGTCGCGGCCGGGAGCCGGAAGATGTTTGGCGACATAGAGGATGCCGGATTTCGCGTGATCGAACGGCGAGCCCACATCCAACGAGTTCCAGCGCATGGCCGAGGTGTCGGCGGGAGCTTCGGCTCCGTTCGCCATCGCCGGGTCGATGCGGCGGCTGCCCTGATCCGCGCGGTCGGCGCCGGGGACGTCGGTCCCGGCGCGATCGGGCGTCTGCGGGGGCAGCCCCCACGTGACGGCCAACCCGTCGAAGGAACCGCCGACCTGCAGGGTGGCCGAGGTGAGAACGACCGTCGCGGTGCCGAACAACCGGCTGCGCAGCAACCCGCCCACCGAAAGCGGGGCCATGTGCAGCGTGCGCCGGGCGACGCCGCGCACCTCGTCCACGGCCAGCCACAGCACATCGCGGCGGGCTGCCGGATCGGGTTCCTCGAATGCCGTCAGCGCGCGCACGGCGGTATCGTGCACCTCCTCGACCGCGGCCACCGCCATGTTGCGGGCCGCGGCGGCCTCCGGATCCCCCTGCGGCGCACCGGAACCGGGAGGCGCGAGGGCGGTACGGACGGTCCAGGCGGCATCGCGCAGCAGAGCCAGCACCTGATCGCCGCCGGTGGGGAGTTCGTCCCAGCGGCCCGGCGGCAGATCCTCGAGCAGTTCGTGCCATGCCTCCGCCGCACCCTCGAGCCGGTCGAGGTCGCCCTCGTCGACGAGTTTGGTGCAGCGCTTGGCCGCCGCCGTGATGGTCGCGGTGGACAGTTCCGCGGTCGCCACCCCGGTGACCCGGTCCACCAGTTCGTGCGCCTCGTCGATGACGACCACATCGTGTTCGGGCAGCACCTGGATTCCGCTGATGGCATCGATGGCCAGCAGCGCATGGTTGGTGACCACCACATCGGCCTGCCCGGATTCCGCGCGGGCGCGCTCGGCGAAGCAGTCGGTGCCGAACGGGCAGCGCGATTTGCCCAGGCATTCCCTCGCCGACACGCTGACCTGACGCCAGGCCCGGTCGCTGACGCCGGGGACCAGCTCGTCGCGGTCGCCGGTCTCGGTGTCGGAGGCCCAGTCGTTGAGGCGCTGCACCTCGCGCCCGAGCCGGGAGATCGCGAAGGCGTCGAACAGTTCGGTCTCCGGCGGTTCGTCCGGGATCGCGCTGTTGATCTTGTGCAGACAGAGATAGTTATTGCGGCCCTTGAGGATCGCGAACCGGGCGCGCCGGCCCAGCGGTTTCTCCAGCGCCTGTGCCAGCCGCGGCAGATCGCGGTCGACCAACTGCCGCTGCAGCGCGATGGTGGCGGTGGACACCACGACCGTCCGCCCGCTCTGTACCGCATGCCGCAGACTCGGCACCAGATAGGCCAGCGACTTACCGGTGCCGGTTCCGGCCTGGACGGCCAGGTGTTCCTTGGTGTCGATGGAGTGCGCGACCGCGGCCGACATGGTCTGCTGGCCGGTACGCGCCGTACCGCCGAGTGCTTCCACGGCGGTCGCCAGCAAAGTCGGTACGGGCGGGAGTTCGGGCACCCAGGAAGACTAGCGCCCCCTGCCGACAACCGGCCCGACCGGCGGCGGTCGCCGGTGGTTGCCCGCGCTCGTCCGGGCGGAGTTGTGCACAGGCCGGCGGTTGTACACAGGGCGCATCGCGGTGACGCCCGATCCGGTGGCGGCGTCCGGGACGGCCAGTAGGGTTGGCGGTGATCCGCATCAGGGGGTGCGGTACGGGGAAGGAGACGCGCGTGGAGCCGGATTACCGCACCTGGATCGCCGGGGGATCGCACCTCGAGCTGAGTGGCCACCGGATCTTCCACCGGCAGGACGGCCCGATCGACGGGCGGCCGGTGACGCTGCTGCACGGATATCCGACGTCCTCTCACGATTGGGTCTCGATCCTGCCCGCCCTCACCGAATCCGGCTGCCGGGTAACGACTCTGGATTTCCTCGGCTTCGGGGCCAGCGACAAACCGCGCGGGCACGACTATCGGATGACCGAACAGGCCACGCTGGTCGAACAGCTCTGGCAGCGGCTCGGCATCACCGCCACCGCGCTCGTGGCACACGATTACGGTGTCAGCGTGGCGCAGGAGTTGCTGGCCCGCGACAGTGCGCGGGTGCGGCGGATGGCCTGGCTCAACGGCGGCCTGTACCCGGACCTGTACCGGCCCTTGCCGATTCAGCATCTGATGACCACCCAGATCGGCAAGATACTGAATCCGCTCATGTCGGAGACGACCTTCCGTATGACGTTGCGCCGCATCCTCGGTCGCCCGGTCTCCGACACCGATCTGCACCAGATGTGGCTGGCGATGACCGACGGCGGCGGTAAGCGCGTGCAATGGGCGCTCAATCGCTACCACGCCGAGCGCCGGGCCAATGCGTCACGCTGGCAGCAGGCGCTCGAAAGTTATTCCGGGCCGGTGCTTTTCGTGTGGGGCCCGGCCGATCCGATCAGCGGTGGGCACCTGCTGCCGCGGCTGCGGGAACGACTGCCGCAGGCCCGGTTCGAGGTACTGGACGCGGCGCCCGCGACGGGTCACTACCCGCAGGTCGAGAACCCGGGGCCGGTAGCCGCCGCGCTCGTGGAATTCCTGGCCTCGGAGTCCTAGCCGACCTCGCGGTTATGTGTTCGTGGGCAGGCTGACCGCCAACTCCACTCCGGCGGCACGCAGACCGTCCAGCGCGGTGGCGGTCGTCTCCGGTGACACCGCCGCGGTGAGGTTCAGCAGTACCCGGGTGGCCAGACCCGCCGCGCGGGCATCGGCGGCGGTGGCGCGGACGCAGTGGTCGGTGGCGATACCGCAGATGTCCACGGCGTCGACGCCCTTGTCGCGCAACCATGTCGCGAGTTCGACCGCATCGTCGGTCGAACCCTCGAATCCGGAATAGGCAGCGCTGTAGGCGCCCTTGGAGAACACCGCGTCGAGAGTGGAGGTGTCGAGATTCGGATGGAAATCCGCACCCGGCGTGCCGGCGCGGCAGTGTGGCGGCCAACTGTCCACGTAATCGGGACGATCGGAGAAATGGGCACCCGGATCGATGTGGAAGTCCCGGGTGGCGGCGATCGCGGCATAGTCGCCGCGGTGTGCGGCCAGATAGTCGCTGATCTGCCGGGCCACCGCGGCGCCGCCGGCGACGGCCAGGGAGCCGCCCTCGCAGAAATCGTTCTGCACATCGACGACGATGAGCGCTCTACCCATCTCCCGCACCTCGTTTCGCCGGTTGCCCCACGTTCATTGTAGGAAGGTGGTCGGAACGGCCGGTTCGCCCGCGGAGAGCTTCAAGCCCTCCCAGGGCAAACTGACCAGACCACGGGCGACCAAATCCCGGCTGTGCGCCAGATCCGGTGCGTCGGCCGCCGGCTCACCCTTGCGAATCAGCGGAACCAGCAGATCCCGCACGTCGTAACCGTTGCCGGTGGGGCGTTGCGCGGTGGCCGGATACACGATCTCCTCGACGATGGTGCCGGTATCGCGGGACAGTCGCACCGCGCGCTTGGTGCCGCCTCGCGACTGTTTGTGGCTACTGCGCTTGGCCACCGGTACGCCCTCGACCTCCACCAGTTTGTAGACCATTCCGGCGGTCGGCGCGCCCGACCCGGTGACGAGGGAGGTGCCCACGCCGTACACGTCGACAGGTTCGGCACGCAGTGCGGCGATCGCGTATTCGTCCAGATCGCCGGACACCACGATGCGGGTCTTCTTCGCGCCGAGGGCGTCGAGCTGGTCGCGCACCTGCCGCGCCAGGACGCCCAGGTCGCCGGAATCGATTCGCACACCGCCCAATTCGGGCCCGGCGACCTCGATGGCGCGGGCCACCCCGGCGGTGATGTCGAAGGTGTCCACCAGCAGTGTGGTGCCGATGCCGAGCGCGTCGACCTGACTGCGGAAGGCCGCCGCCTCGTGCTGCCCGTCCGGGCCGCTGTGCAACAGCGTGAAGGCGTGCGCGCTGGTGCCGGCGCCGGGAATGCCGTAGCGCCGCACCGCCTCCAGATTCGAGGTGGCATCGAATCCGGCGAGATACGCGGCGCGGGCGCAGGCGGGAGCGGCCAGTTCGTGGGTGCGGCGCGAACCCATCTCGATCATCCGGCGGCCCGCGGCCGCGCTGACCATCCGTGCCGCCGCGGCGGCGATCGCGCTGTCGTGGTTGAGGACCGACAGGATCAGCGTTTCCAGCACCACGCACTCGGCGAAACTGCCGCGCACCGACAGGATGGGGGAGCCGGGGAAGTAGAGATCACCTTCCAGATAGCCGTCGATGTCGCCGGTGAAGCGGAAATCACGCAGCCACTCCAGCGTTCGCGCGTCCAGGAATCCCGCCGCGACAGCGAGTTCGGCTTCGCCGAAGCGGAAGTCCCGCAACGCGGTGAGCAACCGGTCGGTACCCGCGACGACGCCGTATCGGCGACCGTGTGGCAACCGGCGAGCGAATACCTCGAAGGTGCATTGCCGCTGTGCCGAACCGTCGGCCAGGGCGGCCGCGAGCATGGTCAGCTCGTACTGGTCGGTCAGCAGGGCGGTGCTCGCGGCGGCGGCCGAAGTGTCCACGCGGCCACTGTAGACATACCGGACGCGCGGCGGGCGCCGCGGTGCGCGCGGCGTCGCGGAGGGCCGTCCGGAGGTGCTCGGCGCGGGTGTTGTTTATCCGGAGCCGCGTCGTACTCTGAGGGTATGGGTCTGTGCATGAGAGACGCCGTCCGGAGCGCCGCCGGTCCGGCCGGCGCGAACCAGGCAGCGGCGCGAGCGACGGGCCCGCAGGACACGGCGGGGCGGGGACGGTCGTGGGCGGGGCGAGACATCCGCGTAGGCGTCGTGGCCGGACGGTTGTCGGCGGCTCAGGCCACACCGGAGACCGTCGAGGTCACCGAGATCCTGGAGGCCGAGGACCGGCCGTGGGTCACGGTGGTCTGGGACGACCCGGTGAACCTGATGCACTACGTCACCTACATCTTCCAAAAGCTGTTCGGTTACAGCAAAGCCAAAGCAACCGAGCTGATGCTGCAGGTACACAACGAGGGCAAGGCGGTGGTGTCGTCGGGATCCCGGGACAGGATGGAGCACGACGTGCAGCGTCTGCACGCCGCCGGGCTCTGGGCGACCATGCAACGTGACCAGTGACCGCGACGGCTACGGTAGCCCCGTGCGCAAGTGGAGCAGGAAGAACTCGCTGAGCGGGCTCAAGCTGCGGTCGGAGATGGACCCCCGAGAGGCGGACGTCCTGCGTTCGCTGGTGGGGGCGGTAACCGGACTGCTCACCGATCGGGCCCGATCCACCCCCGAGGACGATCTCGCGGAGCTGACCGGACTTCGCACCGGCAACAGCGTTCCCCCGGACGATCCGCGACTGGCGCGGCTGCTGCCCGACTTCCATCGCAAGGAACCCGGTTCTCCGGACGCCGACCGCGCCGATCTCAACAGCGCCCTGCGCAGTCTGCACGAACCCGAGATCATCGACGCGAAGGTGGCCGCCGGCACGGTGGTCCTGGAAACCCTGCCCGAGCGCGGCGGCAAGATCGTGCTCACCCCCGAACAGGCCGACGCCTGGCTGAACGCCCTCAACGACGTGCGGCTTGCGCTGGGCACCGCACTGGGCATCGACGCCGACACGCCCGACCAGCTCGATCCCGACGATCCGCGCGCCCCGCACCTGGACGTCTACCACTGGCTCACCTGGATGCAGGATTCGCTGCTGCACGCCCTCGCTCCCTGACTCCGCTCGCGCTCGCGCAGGCCCACCTCTGCAGGAGGACATGTGACTTCGGTGCCCGGACCTCGGGATTCGATCACCGATGTGGCGGGTGTGCTCGTCGGCCACCACCACGAACTCGATCCGGACGCGGCGCTCGGCTCCGGCGCCGCGACCGGCTGCACCGTGGTGCGCGTGCCGGGCGGAGCCACCGCGTCGGTCGATGTGCGGGGCGGGGGACCGGGCACCCGTGAGACCGATCTGCTCGATCCCGGCCAGACGGTGCGGCAGGTGAACGCGGTGCTGCTCACCGGTGGCAGCGCCTACGGGCTGGCGGCCGCCGACGGGGTGATGCGCCGGCTGGAGGAGGACGGCGAGGGCATTCCGATGGATCCGGCCGATCCCTCGCGGGTGGTGCCGATCGTTCCCGGCGCGGTGATCTTCGATCTCCCGGTGGGAGCGTGGGATATCCGGCCGACCGCGGAATTCGGTTATCGCGCAACGCAATCGGCGAGTGAGACTGTCGAGCGTGGCAGTGTGGGGGCCGGCACCGGTGCGCGGGCCGGTTCCATCAAGGGCGGAATCGGTACGGCCAGTGTGCGTTTCACCGCGGGACCGGCCGCCGGCCACACCGTCGGGGCGCTGGTGGTCGCCAATCCGGTGGGTTCGGTATTCGATCCGCGTACCGGCCTGCCGTGGGGCGCGGGTACCGACGGACCGGAGCATTTCGGTCTGGCACCGGCCACCGCCGAAGCCCTGGCCCGTGCCAATGCGCTGCCGGTGAAGGGGACGGTGCTCAACACCACCATCGGTGTCGTCGCCACCGATGCCGCGCTGGATCCGGCGGGATGTCGCCGGCTCGCGGTCACCGCGCACGACGGGCTGGCTCGCGCGATCCGCCCCGCCCATTCCCCGCTCGACGGCGACACGCTGTTCGCGCTGGCCACCGGCACGATCACCGCGGAGTCGAATATTCCACTGCCACCCGCGTTTCCGGCGGACCTGTTGCTGCTCGACGAACTGTGCACCGCGGCCGCGGTCTGTGTGGAGCGGGCGATCGTGGACGCGATTCTGCGGGCGAACCCGGTGGCAGGCATCCCGACCTACCGCGAGTTGTTCGGCTGAGCCCCGGCCTGCCCCTATCGAGGCATTGCGCGCCGTGTGATGCGCTATATCAGGCCCGCCCGCGCGGTGGGTGGGAATAGCCGAATATCCTCGGCCGTTGACGGCAGCGATACTACCCGCGCGGGCCGGGCGCGTCGCGGGCGTGAGCGGAAGGATTCGAACTGTGCTGGTGATCAGGGCCGATCTCGTGGATGCGATGGTGGCGCACGCTCGCGCCGATCATCCCGACGAGGCCTGCGGTGTGATCGCCGGCGCCGAGGGCTCCGACCGCCCCGAGCGATTCGTGGCCATGATCAATGCCGAGCGCTCGCCCACCTTCTACCGGTTCGACTCCGGCGAACAGTTGCGGGTCTGGCGGGAGATGGACGACCGTGACGAGGAGCCGGTGGTGATCTACCACTCGCACACCGCCACCGAGGCCTATCCCAGCCGGACGGACATCTCGTACGCCTCCGAGCCCAACGCCCACTACGTGCTGGTGTCCACCCGCGACCCGCAGGAGCACGAACTGCGCAGCTACCGGATCCTCGACGGTGTGGTCACCGAGGAACCGGTCAAGATCGTGACCGAGTACCCCCGGGCCTGAGCCCGACGCGTCCGCGAACCAGGCGACCAGAAGAAACAGGAGCACCCATGTCGGTAACCGTGTCCATCCCGACCATCATGCGCACCCTCACCGGAGGTGAGAAGCGGGTCCAGGCGACCGGTTCCACCCTCGCCGAGGTGATCGGCGACCTCGAGGCCAACTACCCCGGACTCGAGCAGCGCCTGCTGTCCGACGGCAAGCTCAACCGCTACGTCAACATCTACGTCGACGACGAGGACGTGCGCTTCGCCGGTGGGCTGGAGGCCGAGGTTCCGGCCAACGGCTCGGTGACCATTCTTCCTGCCGTCGCCGGAGGCGGCCTGGACAGCACCGTCGCCGGCGGCGCGCGCGGCCGCTGATTTCCGTGGCACGCTACGAATCGCTGATCGAGACCCTCGGCAACACCCCGCTGGTGGGTCTGAAGACGCTGTCGCCCCGATGGGACGGTGACGACCACGTCCGGTTGTGGGCCAAACTGGAGGACCGCAACCCGACCGGGTCGATCAAGGACCGTCCGGCCCTGCGCATGATCGAGCAGGCCGAGGCCGACGGCACGCTGCGGCCCGGCTGCACGATCCTGGAGCCGACCAGTGGCAACACCGGCATCTCGCTGGCCATGGCCGCCAAACTCAAGGGGTATCGCCTGGTCTGTGTGATGCCGGAGAACACCTCGGTCGAGCGGCGGCAGTTGCTGACCATGTTCGGCGCCGAGATCATCGACTCCCCGGCCGCCGGCGGCTCCAACCAGGCCGTCGCGAAGGCCAAGCAGATCGCCGCCGAACATCCCGACTGGGTGATGCTGTACCAGTACGGCAATCCGGCCAATGCCGATGCGCACTATCAGGGCACCGGCCCGGAGATCCTGGCGGACCTGCCGGAGATCACCCACTTCGTCGCCGGGCTGGGCACCACCGGAACCCTGATGGGGACCGGCCGCTACCTGCGTGAGAACGTCGCGGAGATCGATATCGTGGCCGCCGAGCCGCGCTACGGCGAACTGGTCTACGGGCTGCGCAACATCGACGAGGGCTTCATTCCGGAGCTCTACGACGAATCGGTGCTGACCTCGCGGTTCTCGGTGGGGCCCTACGACGCGGTGCGGCGCACGCGGGAGCTGGTGCTGGAGGAGGGCATTTTCGCCGGCATCTCCACCGGCGCGATCCTGCACGCCGCCCTCGGGGTGGGCAACAAGGCATTGCGCGCGGGTAAGCGGGCCGATATCGCGTTCGTGGTGGCCGACGGCGGCTGGAAATACCTGTCGACCGGCGCGTACGACGGCACGCTGGAGGAGGCCGAGGAACGTCTCGAAGGTCAGCTCTGGGCCTAGTAGTTCGGTGGACCGTCGCCTCGCGGCCGCACCGCCGGTCCTCGCCGCAGCGGTACCGTTGAGGGCGAGCGACCGGACGGCCGGTCTCGCGAGGAGGTGATGGCGGTGGCCGAGCAGATGGGTCCGTCGTTCGACCCGGATCGGATTGCCGCGCTGCGGGCCGAACTGCAGAAGTCCGCGGGAACGCCCGCCGGTTCCGTACCGTCCGGTTCGCAGTTTCCCTCGCCCCGGCCCACCCCCGCGGCGTCGGCGTCGGAGCCCGGACGTACCGCCGCGCTGAAGTTGTTGTGGCAGCGGGCAATTGCGATGACTCTCACGTTCGTGGCGTTGTTGTACGCGGTCGAGGGCGTCGACACCGTCTCGCATCACGACCTCGACGGTGCGGGGGTGCGGCCCCGGACGGCCGAGGGTCTGGAGGGCATCGTCTTCGCCCCCGTGCTGCACGCGAACTGGGCGCATCTGATCGGCAACACCCTCCCGGTGATCGTGCTGGGACTGCTGACGCTGCTCACCGGGATCGGTCGCGGACTGGCCGCCACCGCGATCGTCTGGGTCGTGGCCGGGGTCGGCACCTGGCTCACCGGCGCGAGTGGTTCGGTGCACATCGGCGCCTCGGTGCTGGTGTTCGGCTGGCTCACCTATCTGATCTCGCGCGGCCTGTTCACCCGCCACCTGTGGCAGATCCTGGTGGGTGTCGTGGTGGGGTTGGTGTACGGCTCGATTCTTTGGGGTGTGCTGCCCGGCCAGGCCGGAATCTCTTGGCAAGGGCATCTTTTCGGTGCGTTGGGTGGACTGCTGGCCGGCTGGGTACTCTCATCGAATGAACGTCGTCATCGTCGCGAGGAGAGTGCCGGCCGCCTCGCATCGTCGGGGTGACTGCGGAACTCGGCCGGCGATTTGGGGGATCCCCAGTTGAGTGAGAATGCAGCGTGGCAGCATGGGGGAATGCGACTCACCGTCCTCGGGTGTTCGGGCAGTGTGTCCGGCCCGGATTCCCCTGCGTCGGGCTATTTGCTGACCGGTCCGGATATGACCCCCACCGTGATCGATTTCGGTCCCGGCGTGCTGGGCGCGTTGCAGCGCTACCTGGACCCCGGCGAGGTCGACATCTTCCTCACCCATCTGCACGCCGATCACTGCCTGGACCTGCCCGGATTGCTGGTGTGGCGGCGGTATCACCCGAACCCGCCGACGGGGAAGGCCATCGTGCAGGGCCCGTCGGATTCGGCGCTGCGGATCGGTAACGCCTCGGCCGAGATCGGCGGCGAATGCGACGACTGGTCCGACGTGATCGATATGCGTCCCTGGCAGGAGGGCGCCGAGCTGCGTTTCGGTCCCGGCCATACGGTGGTCGCCCGCCGGATGTACCACCCGCCGGAGTCCTACGGCCTGCGCATCACCACCGCCGCCGGCCGCACCCTGGTCTACACGGGTGATACCGCCTTGTGCCCCGCGGTGTTCGAACTCGCGGAGGGCGCCGACGTGCTGCTCTCGGAGGCCTCGTGGACCCACGATCCGGCCAATCGCCCACCGGGCATTCACCTTTCGGGTACCGAGGCCGGAATGATCGCTGCCCGTGCGGGTGTCGGCGAACTGCTGCTCACCCACATTCCGCCGTGGACCTCGCGCGAGGACGTCATCGCGGAGGCCAAGGAGCAGTTCAGCGGACCCGTGCACGCGGTCTCGCCGGGTGAGGTCGTCGAAATCTGAGCACCCACCCCGCCGGGGCGGAGGCGTCGTACCCATCCCTTAGGCTGGCGTTGTGTCTAGACGAGCCGATGGCAGAGCGGACGACGAACTCCGCGAGGTAAGGATCACCCGGGGATTCACCACGCATCCGGCGGGTTCGGTACTGGTCGAATTCGGTCAGACGCGGGTGATGTGCACCGCGAGCGTCACCGAGGGGGTGCCCCCGTGGCGGCGCGACTCCGGATTGGGCTGGCTCACAGCCGAATACGCGATGCTACCGGCCGCCACCCACACCCGCAGCGGGCGCGAGTCGGTGAAGGGCAGGGTCGGCGGGCGCACCCAGGAGATCAGCCGTCTGGTCGGCCGGTCGCTGCGGGCGTGCATCGACCTGGCCGCGATCGGCGAGAACACCATCGCCCTGGACTGCGACGTCCTGCAGGCCGACGGCGGCACTCGCACCGCCGCGATCACCGGCGCCTACGTGGCGCTATCGGACGCGATCACCTACCTGGGCGCCGCCGGCCGCCTGGCCGACCCGCAGCCGATCTCGTGCATGATCGCCGCGGTCAGCGTCGGCGTGGTGGACGGGCGGGTGCGCTTGGACCTGCCGTACGAGGAGGATTCGCGCGCCGAGGTCGATATGAACGTGGTCGCGACCGACACCGGCACGCTGGTCGAGATCCAGGGCACCGGCGAGGGCGCTACCTTCCCGCGCTCCACCCTGGACAAGCTGCTGGATTCCGCACTGGCCGGCTGTGAGCAGCTGTTCGAGGTGCAGAAGCAGGCGCTCGCGCTGCCGTATCCGGGGCAGCTGCCCGAGCCGGGCGAGAAGAGGAAGTAATGGCGCGCCGGGTACTGGTGGCCAGCCGCAACGCCAAGAAGCTCGGCGAATTGCGTCGCATCCTCGACGAGGCGGGAGTCGCGGGTCTCGAGATCGTCGGCCTGGACGAGGTGCCGCCGTTCCCGGAGGCCCCGGAAACGGGCGCGACCTTCGAGGAGAACGCTCTCGCCAAGGCGCGCGACGGCGCGGCGGCGACCGGATTGCCTTGTGTGGCAGACGATTCCGGCCTCGCCGTCGACGCCCTCAACGGTATGCCCGGCGTGCTGTCCGCGCGCTGGTCGGGCCGCCACGGTGACGACGCGGCGAACAACGACCTGTTGCTCGCCCAGCTGGGAGACGTCCCCGACGACCGCCGCGGCGCACGCTTCGTCTCGGCCTGCGCCCTGGTCGCCGACGGCCGCGAGGTCGTCACGATCGGCGAATGGCCGGGCACGATCGCGCGAAAGCCGGTCGGCGACGGCGGTTTCGGATACGACCCGCTGTTCGTCCCGGACGGCGGAACGGTCTCGGCGGCCCAGCTCACCCCGGCGGACAAGGACGCCGCCTCCCACCGCGGCCGGGCCCTCCGCGCCCTGCTCCCCGCACTGGCAGACCTGGCGAAGTCCTGAAACATGACTCCCGCGCACCCCTGACCGCGTGCGCGGGAATCTGTTCGAACAGATCTCGGTCACCGCTGATTTGGTGAGCACATGGGTAACTCACCGGGTACGGGCCGACTTGCTACCGACTGACCGTCGGCCGCCAACGCGAGTTTCCCCGCACCTGAGTCCGGCCTGAAGACTCGGAGAGGCGGCTCAGCGGCTGAGCCTCAGCTCAAGAATTCGGCGCGGACCTGGCGGGTGCGGTAGTGCTCGCAGACGAAGGACAGGAACGGGATGGTGCCGGCCAGGGCGGTGATCACCAGCGTGAGCGGCTTCCAGCGCGTCTTGATGCCCAGGTCGATGGTGAACACCAGGTACAGCATGTAGAAGATGCCGTGGATCTGGCCGACGTAGAACAGCCAGTGCGGCGCCTTGCTGCTGTCGTCGAGCAGCAGGTACTTGTACACCATCTCCGCGCACAACAGCAGCAACCAGACACCGGTGATGTAGGCGAGCACGCGGTAGCGGGTCAGCGCCGAGCGGATGCGGCCGGTGTCGCGGGCCGCGGGGGCCGGCGTGGCGGCCGGTGCCGGTGTGGCGGCCGGTGCCGGTGTGGTGGTGGCGGCCGGGGTGGTGGGGTGGTCGGCGCTCAACCGGCTCTCCTCTCGGTGTCGGGGCCATCGAGCCCCACGGCGTGCATCCGCTCGCGCACATCCTGTGCGTGCAGATCGGCAAGATATTTGTTGTATTCGGCCAGCACCGGATCATCGTCGCGTGCGGCGGTCGGCCGTTCCGGCAGGATCCCGGCTGGGATCTCGCGCGGGGCAGCCCGTTCGACCCTCCGCCGGGCCGGGCTCGATGGCTCGGTGGTCTCCGATGCCTCGGCGTGCTGGGCGGCGGTATCGCGCTCGAGTCGCACGAACCGGAAGTAGGCGAAGACCACGAATCCGGCGAACAGCGGCCATTGCAGCGCGTAGCCGAGGTTCTGCGCGGTTCCGGACGAGGATTCGAACCGTCCCCACTGCCACCAGCCCAGCCCCAGGCAGGCCAGCGCGGCCACGACCACCAAGATGATCAGAGCCGGGCGACGATGTGGTGCGGACACGCCTACCACGGTACCCGGTCTACTACACGGCCCGTAGTGTGAGGTGCCCGGCGATCACCGCTGGTCAGAATTTGTAGGTGACGCCGGTCAGGCGCTCGGATTCCTCCCACAGCCGCCGCTGTAGATCGGTGTTCTTCGACAGCGAGCTCGACGGTGACGGCCGGACCGGACCGCGGGAACCGAACAGCAGCGTCGGCCCCCAGTAGATGTTCGGATCGGCGTCCGGCACGGTGGCCGCGAACAGGCTCGACTCGGCGGCCTTGCGCGGCGAGTGCCCGGCCAGGGCGATGAAGGGTTTGGCGACCTTGTCGAGCGGGGTCTCGGTGCGGGTGAACAGATCGGTGGGCGAGACACCGGGGTGTACGGCGTAGGACCGGAGGGCGGATCCCGATTCGGCCAGGCGTCGCTGTAGTTCCCGGGCGAACATCAGATTCGACAACTTCGACTGGGCGTAGGCGAGGTTGCGCTGGTAGCGGCGGTTCTCGTAGTTGAGATCGTCGATCCACAGCTTCGGCGTCTGCCGGTGCGCGATGCTGGCGAGGCTGATCACCCGGTCGCCGATGCGGTCCAGCAGCAGTCCGGTCAGCGCGAAGTGCCCGAGATGGTTGACCCCCCACTGGGTTTCGAATCCGTCCGCGGTGCGCGAGAAGGGGATGTTCATCAGTCCCGCGTTGTTGATCAGCACATCGAATTCCCCGGTGCGCTCGGCGAATTCGCGAATCGATGCGAGGTCGGCCAGATCCAGTGCGGATACCCGGACGTCTCCCTCGATGCCGTCGGCGACCTGCTGTGCGGTCGAGGTATTGCGGCAGGCCATGATCACGGTCGCCCCCTTGGCGGCCAGGGCCTGGGTGGTGTGCTTGCCGATACCGCCGTTGGCCCCGGTGATCACGAACGTGCGTCCGTGCTGCGCCGGGATCTCGCTGGGATTCCACGCCATGGTGAGACCTCACTGTTTACCGTTGGGGAAGGAGCCTCGTCGCATCCTCACCACCCGACCTTACTCCAGAGTAAGTTCCGGCGGTAGGGTTCTGTCACAGTGTCCTCAGGGTATCGATCGTGGTCTCGGTGCACTCGATTTGAGTGCCGAAGATTTGCGGTGTCGGCGAGCGAGCTGGCGTATTGCCGTGTTGCGCCGACCGAATCGGGCTCAGGGCACATACTGAGCTAATGTCCGGTGTTGCCGCAGTCGCCGAATCGCCCGCACCCGTGAGTCATACCCGCGCCAACGTCGTCTTCATCACCGTGGTGCTGGGGATGCTGATGGCCGCGCTGGATCAGACCATCGTGTCGACGGCGTTGCCCACCATCGTCGCCGATCTGGGCGGCGCCGGGCATATGGCCTGGGTGGTGACGGCATATCTGCTGGCCGAGGCGGTCGCCACCGCGCTGGCCGGCAAATTCGGCGACCTGTTCGGCCGCAAACTGATCTTCCAGCTCAGTGGCCTGATCTTCATCATCGGCTCCATGGTGGCGGGGCTCGCCCACGGCATGACGCTGCTGATCGTCGCGCGCGGTATCCAGGGTGTCGGCGCGGGCGGGCTGATGGTGACCTCGATGGCGCTGATCGCCGATGTGATCCCGTTGCGTGACCGGGGCAAATATCAGGGTGCGCTGGGCGCGGTCTTCGGCATCACCACCGTGGTCGGCCCGACGCTGGGCGGACTGTTCACCGACCATGCCAGCTGGCGCTGGTGCTTCTACGTGAACGTGCCGCTGGCGATTCTGATGATCGCCGTTGCGGCGCGGGCGATTCCGTCGATCCGCGCGGCGGTGCGGCCGGTGGTCGACTATGCCGGCATCGCGCTGGTCGCGATCGGTGTCAGCTGTCTGATCCTGGGACTGGAATGGGGTGGTCAGGAATATCCGTGGGGTTCGGCGCCGATCATCGGACTGTTCGCGGCCGCGGTGGTGCTGCTGGCCGCGTTCGTCTTCGTCGAGACACGCGCGGCCGAGCCGATGCTGCCGATGCATCTGTTCCGCAGCAACGTCTTCACCGTCTGCTCGATCCTCAGCTTCATCGTGGGTTTCGCGATGCTCGGCGCGATGACCTATCTGCCGGCCTATCTGCAGTACGTCAACGGTGTTTCGGCCACCGCGTCAGGACTGCGCACGTTGCCGTTGGTGGTCGGCCTGTTCACCACCTCGATCATCTCCGGGCAGGTGGTCGGCCGGACCGGCTACTACAAGTACTTCCCGGTCGCCGGTACCGCGGTCATGGCGGTGGGGCTCTATCTGATGTCGACCATGGGCCGGACCACGGGCTTCTGGCTGCAATCGCTGTACATGCTGATCCTGGGTCTGGGTATCGGCCTGGCGATGCAGGTGCTCACGATCGTCGTGCAGAACACCGTCCCGTACCAGGACCTGGGCACCGCCACCTCGGGTGTCACCTTCTTCCGGACCGTCGGATCGACTTTCGGCACCGCGATCTTCGGCACGCTCTACAGCAATCAGCTGGAACCGAATCTGCGTCAGGCGCTCACCGAGGTGCCCGGGGTGCCGCCCGCGGCGGCGCAGAGTCCGCAACTGCTGCACCAGCTTCCGTACGCGCAGGCGATTCCGATCATCGACGCCTATGCCGACACCATCGATTACGTCTTCCGCTGGGTGGTGCCGGTGGCCGTGGTCGGCTTCGTCGTGGCGTGGTTCCTCGAACAGGTGCCGCTGCGCGACAGCGTTCGTGCGGAGGCGGCCGATGTGGGCGGCGGCTTCTCGGTGCCCGATTCTCCGGATCGCACTGTCCGCCTGGAACATTCACTGGCAAACGTGTTGCGCAGGCTGCGGGACGACGAGCTGCCCGATCCGCGGATCCTGGCGGCCGCCGACAGTCCGCTCGGCCGGGATCAGGCCTGGGCCATCGGGCAGGTGAAGATGTTGCAGCGCGCCCGCGGATCGGCAGATCTGGCAGCCGTGGCCCGTGCGCACTGGATGCCGCCGGAAGTGCTGGAACCGGTGTACGACAAGGCCGTTCGATCCGGATACATCGAAGTGGACGGCGACCGAATGGAATTGACCGCGAGTGGCCAGGCGGAGTACGACCGCATTCTCGCCGCCTGGCGCAAGTGGCTGTGCCGTCATCTCGACGATTGGGATTGCGCCGACCCGGACGATCGCGCACTCTTCGACCGGGCGCTGGACAACATCGCGGCGAAACTGCTGGAGGAAGTGGAACGACCGGAGGCGCTGCGGCTGACGGTGTGATCACCGCCGGCGGCCGCAGCGCCGCCGAATTACCCTGCACTACAGGGTGATACGCTCACGCGACGGCGAGTTCGGCGCGCTCGTCGACCGGTGCGTCCCAGTCGATGGTGTAGCTCTGCTCGCGCGCCATGACCTCTTCCATCTTGAAGAGTTTGGTCGCCAGCGGCATGACCAGCGGCATCATCCGGCGCATCACCGGGCCGACGGTCTTCGACTGGTTGATCTTGGCGCCGCGGGCCGCGATCTTCTCCACCCGCGGACGGCGGATCCGTTCGTAGGCGGCGAAAGCCGTTGCCGGCGAATCGAAATCGCGCAGGCATCGAGCCAGCTGCACGGCGCTCTCGATGGCCAGCGACGCTCCCTGGCCGGTGCTGTTGGACGGCGCGTGCACCGCGTCGCCGACCAGGACCATACGGTCGCGATACCAGTGCGGCACCGGCGGCATGATGTGCAGGCCGCCGGTGACGACCAGCTCCTCCGGCGGCGTGTTGCGCACCAGGTCGGCGCCGGGGGTGTCCTCGGCGTAGACCTCGCGCAGTGTCCGCAACCACTGTTCGGCCGGAACCTCCCGAGCCTCGGTCAGCGAAAGATATTGCTTCTGCGGCAGATTCGCTCCCCAGGCGATCCGGCCGTCGGGCATGGGCCAGTACAGGTAGTAGGCGTTGCGGCCGTAGGCGAACACCATGGTTTCCGGCGGGACCGGAGCCGAGCATTCGGTGTAGGCGCCGAATCCGAGCATGCCGGTGTAGTCGGCCCCCGGGGCGTTCGGATCGATGAGCGTCCGCACGCGCGATTTGATGCCGTCGGCGCCGATGATGATGTCGGCGGTCGCGGTGGATCCGTCGGCGAACCGAGCGGTCACACCGTCACGATGTTCCTCGACGCCGACCAGGCGCTTGGAATATTCGACGGCTACACCGGCCTCGACGGCGTGATCGTGCAGCACCTGGTGCAGATCGCTGCGATCGATCGCGTGCAGCGGTTCCAGGCCGGCGGCGGTGGGCAGCTCGATGTCCCTGTGGCCCAACGACATCACCATGCGACGGATCGGCAGGGCGATCGCGCGCACGGCATCGCCGGCGCCGATGACGTCCAGGGCCGCCAGGCCGTTGGGGGCGAACCCCAGGGCGCTGCCGATGTTGTAGGCCGGTCCCGGATAGGCCTCGTAGACGGTGGCCTCGATCCCGGCCGCGCGCAGGGCGGTGGCGGCGACGGGGCCGGCGACGCCGCCCCCGATGACGAGGGCGGATGTAACTGCGGACATGGGAATTCTCCTCGAGTGGATGAACCCGACCCGATCCGCGCACGCGCTGCCCAGTTATCCTGAAGTTGCCATACTCGGGCTGGGTTCGCCTGCGTGAATGCGGTTCGAGAGGTAGGTGGATCGGGCTCGGCGAGGTGTTGCCGCACTTCGCCGGGCCCGGTTCGTATCGTGGTTTTCGTCCTGGATTTCAGTCAGCGGTCGGCTGCCGGAACGTCCCTCCTTCCACCATCGCGGCGATCTCGGCGGGCGGAATCTGCTCCGAGTGCGCGCGCCGCCAGAAATCGATGTCGGGGAAGGTGCCGGAGGCGAGTTCGGTGCGTAGTCCGGCGACCCACGCCGCCTCGGCCTCGAGCATCGCCACGCCGAATTCGGCCTCGACCAGAAAGAGCCGGGGCAGAAATTGCGTCTGCTCCTCGATTTCGCGGCGCCGCACGGCGATCTCCGCGGCGAGCAGCCGGGTGCGTTCGTCGAGCAGCGGGATCACCTCGTCCGGCGGCAGCAGGGCCACCACGGACAGGCCCGCCACGAACCGATGGGGTTCGGGTTCGGGGGTCGAGATCAGTTCGCGGATCCAGTCCTCGGCCTCGGCGCGGCCGGCGTCGGTGAGCCGGTAGATCGTCCGCTCGGGCCGGGCGCCGTCGCGCTCGCTGCCGATGACCTCGACGAATCCGTGCTTCTCGAGGTTCTGTACGACCGTGTAGAGCGACCCCCATTTGATGTCCATATCGCGGTCCTTGCCGCGTTCGCGCATCTGGGCCGCGATCTCGTAGCGGTGCATGGGACGTTCGATCAGCGTCGCCAGGACCGCCAGGGCCAGCAGATTGGCGACCTTTCGCTTCTTGGGCATCGCCCGCACCTCCTTACTCGTCTACGAATATACGTCTGCGAGTATGACTGCGGCAAGAGTCTGTTGCGTGATGGGGTGTGGGGTACATACGACGAGCACCCCCGGGAGGTGGCGTGCCGGCGCCGTCCCGGGGGTGGATCGTCACGAGCGACGCGCGCGTCCGCCGAGGGGCGGGCTGCCGGTGGGCGGCGACGACCGGGGCCGATGAGGGTTACCCCGTCGCTCGCGCCCCGCGCGAGACGGCGTGACGTTCGAGGGTGGGGACAGGTTCCGGATCCCCATATCTACTATTTGTGTACGTAGACAGTAGGTTAACGGCCCGGGTCGGTCAAGAGTGTCGAGCCGGCCGACCGGCGCCGGGCGGTTATCGTGATCCGTCGTGCGGATCTTTGTGGCGGGCGCTACCGGAGTACTGGGCGCCAGACTGACACCCCTGCTGGTCTCGGCTGGATTCGAGGTCGCCGGGCTCACGCGCTCGGAGTCGAAGGCGTCGATGCTGACCGGTTTCGGCGCCCGGCCCGTCGTCTGCGATGTCTACGACGCGGCGGCGCTGGAACAGGCGGTGCGCGATTTCGCGCCCGATCTGGTGATGCATCAGCTCACCGACCTGCCCGACGATCCCGCCGATCTGCCCGCCGGCCGGGCGGCGAATTCGCGGATGCGCCGCGAGGGCACCGCCAACCTGCTCGCCGCGGCACAGGCGGCGGGCGCGAAACGGTTTCTCGCCCAGAGCGTGGCGTGGGAGATGACCGGAGAGGGACAGGCCGCCAAACAGTTCCTGGAGGATGCGGTGCTCGGCGTCCGCGGCGTCGTCCTGCGCTACGGCCAGTTCTACGGTCCCGGAACCTACTATCCCGAGAACGCGGACCGGCCCGATCCGCCGCGTATTCATATCGCCGAGGCCGCGGCGCGCACCGTGGTCGCGCTGGATCTGGCCTCGGGCATCTATGCGGTGACCGAAGACGGCCGCGTGGATTTCGAACCGGTGCAATAGTTCCGAACCGGTGCAATAGTTTCCGACGCCCGCAGATCGTCGGCGACGGGTCATCCGGCGCGCTGGCGGAGCACTTCGGCGGTGGGCTCGTCGGCGGGCAGGAAGGCCTCGAGGTGCAGTTCCGCCAGGGAGACGTCGGTGGCGGTGGCGAACGAGGTGAGCGTGGTGATCAATCGCAATTCACCGGCCTCGCTGCGTAGACGCAGCGGCACCGCGAAGCCGAGGTAGCCGGGGCCGGGGTCGGTCTCCGGGAGATAGCTCTCGAATTCGGCGACCAGTTCCTCGGCGCGCGGATCCGGTGACGTGCGGTTGCGCGCCCGCATGGATTCGGTGACATGCCGGCCCCATTCGGCGAAGTTGACCACCCGCGGCGCCAGGCCGTCCGGATGTAATGCCAAGCGGCGCACATTGATCGGCGCGGTGAGCAGTTCGGGCGCACAGCCGTCGGTGAAGACGTCGAACGCGGCGTTCGCCTCGACCAGGCTTCCGTAGCGGTCTGCGATCAGCGCCGGATAGGGCATGTGGCCGGACAGGATCGTGCGCAGGGCCTCGCGTACCGGAGCCAAGTGCGGTGCGTCGACGCCGGATTCGTCGTAGGCGGGTGTGAAGCCGGCCGTCGCCAGCAGCGCGTTGCGTTCACGCAGCGACAGTTCCAGCGATTCGGCCAGCCGCAGCACGATGGCGCGACCCGGCCGGGAACGGCCCTGTTCGAGATAACTGAGATGGCGCTGCGTGGTGTCGGCGCGGATGGCCAGATCGAGCTGGCTCCACCGCCGCAGCCCTCGCCAGCGTCGCAGTTCCTGCGCGAAGGGGCCCGGTTGCGCGACTGTCGTCATGGGATCATCGTCGGCCCCGACGGGGCGCTTCGCCATACCCTGCGGGGAATCGCGCGAGTGCGCGCCGGCGGACAGACTCGGCGGCATGAGCTACGAACCCACCGATATCGAACTGAAGAATCTGCTCGACCGCTGGATCGGCCAGTGGAACGAGCCCGATGCCGGCCGACGCCGCGAGCTGATCCGCGAGGTCTGGGCCGAGGACGGCTATCAGATCCTGGTCAACCCGCCCGAGGGCATTCGCGATACCGCCCGCCAGTACGGGGTGTCCGTCCCCGCGGTCGAGGTCCGCGGCTACGACGCGATGTTCGCCCGCGTCACCCGGGCGTACGAGATGTTCGTCGCCGATGGTGAGCACTTCTTCGAAGCCGAGGGCGAGCCGGTTCGGCACGCCGGGGCCGCCGTCGCGCTGACCTGGGTGATGCGCTCACGCGCGAACGGCACGGTCGCCGGCTCCGGACTCGAGGTACTGACCTTCGACCCCGACGGGAGGGTGTGCACCGACCACGAATTCGTGAACTGAGCCGGCGTGGACCTGTCGGTGCGCATGTCTAGGGTGCAGGAATGCCTCGCGACCTCGCCGATCTGCCCTATGCCCGGAATCTGACGCCGCTGCTGGAACCGCTCGCGCCCGATACCGAGTACGAGCGGGTCCACCTCGACGCCACCGCCGTCGACGAGGTGTCGGCCGGCGGCTCCTGGTTCAGTGAG
The DNA here is from genome assembly GCF_003023875.1 of Nocardia sp. MDA0666. NCBI lineage: Bacteria > Bacillati > Actinomycetota > Actinomycetes > Mycobacteriales > Nocardiaceae > Nocardia > Nocardia sp. MDA0666. The sequence goes on along the minus strand of NZ_PYHT01000029.1, from coordinate 42,706 downwards.
TCGGCGCTGACCGGTGTGGTGCTCGGCGGCGGCAGTCTGAATCACTGCCGATTCGACGACGTCTGGCTGCGCGGGGTGCGGTGGATCGGGATCGATGCCTGCGAAACCCGTTGGCTGGATGCCGAATTCGTCGACTCCGCGTGGTCCGGGGTGATCGCCGTCGACGCGCAGCTGCGCCGTATCCGTTTCGAGGGCTGCAAATTCGAATCGGTGAACTTCCGTGCGGCCACACTGCAGAACGTGACCTTCGCCGAATGCGTCTTCCGCGACACCGACTTCTCCGCCGCCACACTCCGGAAGGTCGATTTTCCCGGATCGCGGCTCGAAGGCGTCGCCCTGCACGGCGCCACCTTCAAAGATGTCGACCTGCGGGGTGCGGCGGCGCTGGACCTCATCGCCGATATCGGAACGCTGAAGGGCGCGATCATCACCACACCCCAGCTGATGGAGATGGCGCCCGCCTTCGCGCGAGCGGCGGGAATCATCGTGCGCGACAATCGAATCCGCGACTAGCCGCTGGAAACCCCGGGGATCTGGCCGATACCGTAGGTCACCGCCATGGCCAGCGCGCCACCGATCACCACCCGAAGGACGGCCCGGCGCCGATTGCTGCCGCCAAGGCGTGCACTCAGCGATCCGGTCGCCGCCAGCGCCAGCAGTACCGCGCCGAAAGTCACCGGAATACGCCAGTTCGCCGGCGGCAGCAGAATCGCCAGCAGCGGCAACAGGGCGCCGCAAGTGAACGCCAGCGCGGAGGAGAAGGCGGCCTGCCACGGGTTGGTCAGCTCGTTCGGGTCCAGACCCAATTCCGCCTCCGCGTGCGCGGCGAAGGCATCGTGGGCGGTCAATTCCTGCGCGACCTGCCGCGCGGTCGCCTCCGAGAGTCCTTTGTGCCGATAGATCTCGGTCAACTCGGTGAGTTCGTAATCGGGGTCTTCGGCGAGCTCCCGCTTCTCCAGCGACAGCAGGGCACGTTCGCTGTCGCGCTGCGTGCTCACCGAGACGTATTCGCCGACCGCCATCGACAGCGCACCCGCGACCAGCCCGGCCACACCCGCGGTGAGGATGGGCGTGGTGGCCGCGGTGGCCGAGGCGACGCCGACCACCAGGCCGGCGGTCGACACGATGCCGTCGTTGGCGCCCAGCACTCCGGCGCGCAACCAGTTCAGCCGGGACGCGAAACCTCCGCCGTGCGGTTCGTGCGGATGCTTCCAGCTCCCGGTCCCCACATTGTCGGAGTCGTCCACGGATGCAGAGTAGGCCGTCGCCCGGGCCGGGCGGTGGATCCGCGCCGCAGGCGAGCCGCGCCCGCCGGTGCGGCGAGGTCCGGATCGGTAGCATGCGTGGCATGAATTCCCTTGTCACGCGCGCTATGTCCACGGTCGCCGCGCAGCTGGGCAATCCGCACGGGGTGCTGGGCAAGGTGGTCGCGCGGATGCTGAACCGGGCCAATCGTTTCGCCATCGATGCCGCGGTCGAGGCGGCCGAGGTGGGTGCGGGGCAGGCCGCGGCCGATATCGGTTTCGGCGGCGGTGTGGGACTGTCGATCCTGCTGCGCGAGGTCGGGGAGGCCGGGACCGTGCACGGTGTGGAGATCTCTCCGGATATGTCGGCGCGGGCCCGTGCTCGCTTCACCCGCGACATCGGCACCGGCCGGCTGCGGATCGTCGAGGGCGGACTCACCGAGTTGCCGCTCGCCTCGGCGAGCCTGGACGCGGTGATCACGGTGAATACCGTCTATTTCATCGATGATCTGGGCCGGGCCTGCGCGGAGCTGGCGCGCGTGCTGCGCCCGGGCGGCCGGGTGGTGGTCGGTATCGGTGATCCGGCGGCGATGGCGAGGATGCCGTTCACCGCGCACGGCTTCCGGTTGCGGCCGGTCGACGACGTATCGGAGGCGCTGGAACGAGCCGGGCTGGCGGTCGAACACCGGCGGATCGACCGGCAGCCGATTCCGGCTCATCTGCTCATCGGCCGCCGGGGGAGCGAGGACTGAGCACCGGCAGTGCGACCACGTCGATCGCGCGACTCACGGCGCCGATCTCGTCGGGCACCGAGGCCAGGGCGATATCGACGGTGAAGCCCATCGGCGCGTCGAGCGGCCGGAGGAAATCGTCGTAGTGCATGGGCACCACGGTGGCTGGGCGCAGCCGGGTCAGGATTCGGCGCCAGTAGTCCGGTGTCACCGACCGTCCGGCCACCCCGGCGAGGAAGATGTCGACGTCGCGATGCCGGATCGCCTCGTCGACGAGGTCGGCGCTGCCCTGGTGATAGATCTCGACACCGGCCACCGCGATGTGGATACCCCAGGTCTGTCCGCAGCCGTAGGCCATCGGCGCCAGCGCGGCAAGGGATTCGCAACTGGTGTCGCCGGGGGACGGGATCCGGGTGCCGAAGGGGATCTTCGAATGCACGCTCGGCACGAAGGTCACCGTGAACGGACCGAGTTCGTAGCGGCGGTAGGGTTCCACCTCCACACCGCGCTCGCCGAGCCCGTGCAGATCCATGAGATTGCGCACCGATCGTGAGCCGTAGACCGCGCAGCCGAAGCGGCGCGCGAGCTCGGGCGCGTCCAAGGCGTGATCCCAATGTCCGTGTCCCACAACGATTCCCGCCACCTTGTCGAGGGCCGGGAGGAAGCGGTCGATCGATGCGGGATCGGGAAGTGCGGTGCGGCGGCGTACCACCGTCGACAGCGGCACCCGGGTGAGGAAGGGATCGACGAGCAGCGTCGTGCCCTCGTAGGTCATCCGGTATCCGGCGGTGCCCAGCCATTCGATCTCCAGACCGGTCGGCAGCGTGAGCGGCCGGGCCTCGAGCTCGCGCAAGGCCTGCGCGTCCTCGCGGTCGCGCGCGCTCTTGTGCAGGAAGTAACGGGCATAGCCTGCGGTGTGCCGAATCGGATCGAGGACCGTCGAGAGAGCGGACATCGGTCCATTGTGCGCGACCGGCTCAAGGCCGGTCTTCGGCGAGCACCTTGTGCAGGGCGGTGGCGAGAGCGCCGAGTTCGTCGGCCGCCAGACCGGCGAAATGCTGATCGACGACCGCATGGTGATGCGGAGTGGCCTCGTGCAACCGCTGCCGCCCGGCCGCCGTGATGGCGACGTATGCCGATCGGCCGTCCGCGGGATTGGTTTCACGGGTGACCAGGCCGCGCGCCTCCAATTCGGTGACCAGCCGGCTCACCCGGGTGCGGCTGAGCACCATGGTCTCGCCGAGGTCGCTCATCCGCAGGCGGGTGGTGCCCGCGAGTTCGACGAGCATGTCGTACCAGCTGGCGGGCATGCCGTGGCCCCGGCGCAGTTCGGCATCCAGTTCCGGGCGCAGGTCGACGTACACCCGCTGCAGCGCCCGCCACACCTGGACCGAGGCGGGTACTGAGCTCCCGGATTCCGGCACGCCGCCGATCTTAGACCGCCGCCACCCCGCCCGCCCGGCCGCGCGGATCGCCGGGCGGCGATAACCACTGGACACCGGTTCTACGATGCGGACATGGATATGCGCGCGAGCGTGGAACTTCCTCCCGATTGGCAGGCCCGGGTGCGCGGTGCTCTCGCTGACTCACCCCGGCCGGAGTTGGCGGACGGTGCAGGGCGCCTGCTGGGCGCGGGTTTGGACAGCGTTGCGCTCCAGCTGGATTCGGCAGGGGATGCCTACGTGCTGCGCCTGCCGCAGGATCCGCACGGGGCGGAAGGGATCGCCCGCGAGGCCGGGCTGCTTCCGGAGTTGGCCCCGCTGCTGCCGGTGCCGATTCCGCAGTTCCTGTTCACCGCGCCGAATCCGCTGGGGCCGGGGGAGTTCTGCGTGTATCCGCTCGTGCCGGGCGAATCGCTCGACGAAGCGGACTGGGCCGAGCGGGGACTGCTGCGCGCTGATACGGCACGCACGATCGCGGAACTGATCGAACGGATCCACTCGTTTCCGGTGGACCGCGCCCGGGACTTCGGTGTCGAGGTCACCGATCTGCGGGGTGATTTCGCCGCGGATCTGAAGTCCGTTCATGCCGAGGTGCTTCCGTTGCTGGACGCGGCCGAGGCCGCGGAGCTGTCCGGGGCGTGGCAGCGATATCTCGACGACGACGCCAACTTCGACTTCGAACCGACGCTCATCCATGCCGATATGAGCCTGGATCATCTGTTGATCAGCGGCGGCACGATCAGCGGACTGATCGACTTCGGCGATGTGGAGATCGGTGACCCCGACTACGACCTCTGCTACCTGTATCCGGAGGCGGGGCACGAGTTCGTGCGCGAGATCCAGCGGTGTCGCGCACGGGATCTCGGGCCCGTCGTCGAGAACAAGCTGCGCTTCTGGGCGTGTGCCGATCCCGCGCTCGACGTGCTGGACGCTGTCGAACAGGGCCGGACGGACTTTCGCGAACAGCGACTGACGGTCCTGCGGGAGGCGCTGCACAACTATCGGCCGAACGGCATGTCCTGAGCCCCCGTGCCCCTGCGCCTCAGGCGCGTTCGTAGAATCCGTCGATCCGCGCCCGGCCCACCGCCTGTGCGGCCGCCAGCACCTCCCGGGGTTTCGCGCTCTCGACGGATTTCCCCGCGGCCGTGGTGAGGGGCGCGCCCAGGGCGAACAACTCGAAGACGTACCGGTGCGGTCCGTGCCCCTTGATCGGCGCGGGGCCCATGTACCCGCGGCCGAATCCGGACCGCAGTACCCGCACACCAGCTTCGTCGGTATCGGCGCGTAACGCGTTGCGGGACAAGCTCCGCACCGACGGATCGAGGAGCGCGACGCAATGCACGAACGGCTTCCGCATCGGAGCATCGGGATCCTCGACGACCAGCAGATAGCCCGCCGAGGTGTCGGGCGCGCCGCTCCAACTCAAGGCGGGAGACTCGTCGGCGCCACCGATCCGGTGGGAGGCGTGCAGGATGTCGAGCGTGGTCTCCGGCTCGAAGTCCGGACTCGTGAGTCGGAAAACGGTGTCGCCGAGCAGGTTCGGCTGATTCCATGCCAGTTCCGATTCACCGGCGCGGCGATTGGCGAGTAGCTTGCCGAGGACACTCATCGGTTCTCCTTCTCCGACCGGGGTGGAAGTAGCCGCCGCGCCGCCGGTCGCAGGAGCGGGCGGGCGAAGTGATGGATTTCTACCGTGGCATCGAATTCCAGGGTGGATGCCGCGCCGGGAGTGCCGGCCCATTCCTCCGGCACGGCGACGCCCGGCCAGGTGTGGCCCCCGCCGAACACCGTCCATGCCGTGACGACGGTGTCGGCGATGCCGTGGGCGGCGGTGACGCGGCGCGAGCCGGCGGTCGTGACGGTGGTTCGGCCGCCCGCGCACCGGTCGAGCCTCGCCCAGTGGTCGGCGGTCGCGGCGGCGCCGAAAATCCGCCCGCGCGGTTCACCGTTCGGGCCGCGGTGCCGGGAGTGGCCGCCGGCGAGCGGGACCAGGGGATCGGCGTCGCCGTTGATCAGCATCGCCGACACCGCATGGGTCGGCCGCACCGCGGTCAGGTCGGCGGGTAGCGCCCCGGCCACCGCGGCGAAGACGGCGACCCGTTCGCTGCATTCGAGCGCGAGCCGATGAGACATGAAGGCGCCGTTGGATATTCCGGCCACGAGCGTTCGATCGGCCGCGGTCGCGTAGGTGTGCGCGCACCAGTCGATCAGGCTGCGCAGGAATCCCACATCATCGACCCCGTTCTCTTCCGCGGCCGTGACGCCGCGGCCGTCGGCCCAACTGCCGTAGCAGCCGTCGGGATAGACGACACCGACGCCCCAGTCCCCGGCGTGATCGGCGAATCGGGTCCAGTCGTGCATGAGCAGGCCGCCGCCTCCGGTCTCCGGTCCCATATTCCCGTGCAACGCGACGATCAGCGGACTGTCCGGTTCCCGGGGTGGCCGCAGGTGAAAGCTTCGCGGGTGGCCGTCGTGGGTCAGCTCGCCCGGAATCAGCTCGGCGGTCATCGGCTTCCCTCCACGCGGCATGCCCGTTCGCCGTCGGATTAATACAGTAATACTGCGCAGTTCTGCTGTAGATTAGTCGATCGTGGACGACGTGACAAACACTCGGGAAGCGATCGCCGAGGAGCTGCAGAGTGTGGTCGGCGCACTCGTGCGGCGCATGCGCTCGGCCTCACCGGCGCGCCGTATCTCGTTGTCGCAGTTGTCGATTCTCAAGCGGCTCGACCGCGAGGGGCCGGCCACGGTGGCCGATCTGGCGCGGGCCGACAAGATCCGGCATCAGACCGTCGCGGTGGCGGTTTCCGCCCTCGAAGGCCGGGGCCTGCTGAGGCGCACCCCCGATCCGGACGATCAGCGGCGCAAGCGGTTGCACATCACCGATGCCGGGCTGGAGCTGCTGTCGGAACGGCGCGAGGCCGGGTACGGCCACCTGGCCGAACTGATCGCCGCTCGTCTGACTCCCGCCGAACAGCGGCAATTGGCGGCGTCGCTTCCGATTCTGGGCAAACTCCTGGACTGAATCGGGGGAGATCTCCGGGACCTTCCCGATGTGCCGGACGTGGCCGCGGTGGTTTATTTCCTACCGGTGGACGCCCCGGTCCGCCGCGAGGTCGTGGGAGGGTCGTCGTGAATGCCGCCGTGGTGACGACGTGGATCTGGTTGAGCTTCGAGATCGGACTGGCGCTTCGGGATCGGTTGCGCAGCAAGGGATCCACCGCCCGCGACCGCGGAACCCGTACCACCATCATGATTGTCGTCGCCGTAGCGATCGGGGTGGCGAATGTGGTGTCGATCGTGCTGCCGGCCGACAGCGATCTGCGCTTCACCGCCCGTCACGAGGTCGTCTGGCAGATCGCCGGAGTCACGCTGATGGTCGCGGGGCTCGGTGTGCGGATCTGGGCTATCGCGGTGCTGGGCAAAGCGTTTCGTACCACCGTCGAGGTCGACACCGATCAGGCCGTCGTCGACCGGGGGCCGTACCACTGGGTGCGCCACCCCTCCTACACCGGAGTTCTGTTGCTCACCACGGGTTTCGGTGTCGCGGCGGGGAACTGGATCTCGCTGCTGCTCCTGATCGTCGTGCCCACCTTGGCATTTCTGCGCCGGATCGAGGTGGAAGAGGCGGCGATGGTCGAAACTCTCGGCCGTTCCTACGAGGACTATCGCGCTCGCACCAGACGGCTCGTCCCCGGTCTCTGGTAGCCCGTTACATCGTTCGGGCGAATGGAGGTACATCTCTCCTTTTGGTCGATTTGTCTGATTCGTCGGGACAATGGCGATCATGAAGTATGCGTTGACCCGACACTGGACGACCGTTGTTCCACTCCTGGCCGCCGAGGTGCTGGCAATCGCATGGTTCACCCATCCCACCGGAGCGGCGGCGGTACTCGTGGCGCTGGCGCTCGCGGGTGCGGTCCTGGCGGCGGTGCAGCATGCCGAGGTGGTGGCACATCGCGTGGGGGAGCCGTTCGGCTCGCTGGTGCTGGCGATCGCGGTCACGGTGATCGAGGTCGGACTCATCGTCACCCTGATGGTCTCCGGTGGGCAGGATGCCTCGACACTCGCCCGCGACACAGTCTTCGCCGCGGTCATGATCACCTGCAACGGAATCTTCGGCCTGTCGCTACTGGTCGGGGCGTTGCGCCGGCGCGTGGCGGTCTTCAACGCCGAGGGTGCGGGCGCGGCCCTGGCCACGGTCGCGACCCTGGCGACCTTGAGCCTGGTGTTGCCGACCTTCACCACCAGTAAGCCGGGCCCGGAGTTCTCCGGCTCGCAGCTGGCCTTCGCGGCGGTCATGTCACTGCTGCTCTACGGACTGTTCGTCTTGGTGCAGACCGTGCGGCATCGCGACGACTTTCTCCCGGTCGAGGCGACCGAGATCGACGAACACGATGTCCGCCCGGCCGCTCGCGCCGCGGGACTATCGCTGGCGCTGATGGTCCTCGCGCTGATCTGTGTGGTCGGGCTCGCGAAGATGGTCTCGCCCTCGATCGAGCGCGGGGTCGCCGCCGCGGGTCTGCCGCGCTCGGCGGTCGGTGTGGTGATCGCCCTGCTGGTGCTGCTGCCCGAAACGATCGCCGCGGTGCGCGCGGCCCGCCGGGACCGGGTGCAGGTCAGTCTGAATCTGGCACTCGGCTCGGCGATGGCCAGCATCGGTCTCACCATTCCGGTGATCGCCCTGGCGTCGATCTGGCTCGACGGGCCCTTGACCCTCGGCCTCGGCGCCACCCAGATGGTGTTGCTGGCGTTGACCGTCGGCGCGGGTGTGCTGACAGTTGTCCCGGGCCGCGCCACTCCCTTGCAAGGTGGTGTTCACCTGGTGTTGCTGGCCGGATTCGTCTTCCTCGCGGCGAGTCCGTAACGGCGAATCATTGTGGCGGGCCACACGTGACGCGGATCATAGCGATAGCAGATCAGTGCTGATAACAGGTTCTAGAACGCTCGTTTACTTAGAAAAACATGCATGTGAGCTGGATTTATCGCGGTACTTCGCGCAGGCCCCGGAGCGGCCACCCTCACACCGTGATCGGCTTTACTGTAACTAGTTGTAACCGATAGCTTCGTGTTGGCAGTGTTGCCGATCACGGAGAGACGATTGTGAAATTCGAGCCACACCGCCCGGACCGGGCCCGCCGCTCATGGCGCCGGTGACCCGGGCCTCCTCGGGCGCGTCCGCTGTTCGTATCGTTCGCAAGAATTTCTCGGACACCGTCGTGTCCGCACTGCGAACCTTCGGCAGGGCAGTGGATATCGCCCGGGAATCGGTGACCGGCACGACCACCGACATCGTCCGGCGCGAATTCCAGTGGCGGGAAGCGATTCTGCAGGCGTGGCGGCTGGTGACGGTGACCGCGATCCCCGCGATCCTGATCGCCATCCCGTTCGGTGTGATCGTCTCGGTGCAGGTCGGCGACCTCATCCACACCCTGGGCGCGGATTCGCTGCTCGGCGCGACCGGCGGGCTCGGCGTGATCAAACAGGGCGCACCGCTGGCCACCGGCTTCCTGCTCGGCGGCGCGGGCGCGGCCGCGATCGCCGCCGATCTGGGCGCCCGCACCATCCGCGAGGAGATCGACGCGCTCGACACGATGGGCATCTCGCCGATCCACCGGCTGGTGATCCCGCGGCTGGTGGCGATGATCCTCGTCGCGCCGCTGCTGAACATCCTCATCATCTTCGTCGGCATCGTCGCCGGCTATGCCGTGGCCGTCGGCGGGCAGAACGTCACCCCCGGAAGTTATTGGGCCACTTTCGGATCCTTCACCACCGTCGCCGACGTGTGGGTCTCGCTGCTCAAGGCGGTGCTGTTCGGATTCCTGGTGGTGATCATCGCCTGTCAGCGCGGACTGGAGGCCAAGGGCGGCCCGCGCGGGGTGGCCGACGCCGTGAACGCGGCCGTGGTGCTGTCGGTGGTGTCGATCGCGATCGTCAATCTCGGCGTGACCCAGGTGGTCGAGATGTTCCTGCCGACGAGGCTGGTCTGACGTGGCGATTTCGACCTATATGCCCAAGGGGCTCAGCCACTTCGTGCGCTTCTATCGCCGCCGCGGTCTGCTCCTGGCGCGCGTCGAAGGACTGGGTTTCGTCCTGGCCTTCATCTGGCAGGTGCTGTCGTCGATTCCCTTGACGCTCAGGCGGTATCGGGACGAGACGCTGCGCATCATCTCCGATATGACCTGGGGGCGCGGGTCGGTGATCGTCGGCGGCGGCACGGTGCCGATGATGATCGTGCTCGGCCTGGTGATGGGCGCCTCGGTGGCCGTCGAATCCTTCACCATGCTGAACATCCTGGGCATGGGCCCGGTGTCTGGCATCGTCTCGGCCTACGCCACGACCCGCGAGCTGGCGCCGATCGTGGCCGCCATCGGATTCGCCGCCCAGGCCGGCTGCCGCATGACCGCCGAGATCGGCTCGATGCGCATCTCGGAGGAGATCGACGCGATCGAGGCGCTGGGCCTGCGGTCGGTCCCGTTCGTGGTGACCACCCGGGTGATCGCCGGCGCCATCTCGATCGTGCCGACCTTCCTGATCGGGCTGATCCTGTCGTATCTGGCCTGCCGCGGGCTCATCACACTGGTACACGGCCAGTCCGCCGGTGTCTACGACCACTACTTCTTCCAGTTCGTTTCCGGATTCGACGTGATCGCCGCGGTGATCAAGGTGGCGATCTTCGCGACCGTCGTGATCCTCATCCACAGCTATTACGGCTTCTTCGCCACCGGCGGGCCCGAGGGTGTCGGCATCGCGTCCGGCCGGGCGGTGCGTGCGTCGTCGGTCGCGATCGTGGCCATCGACATGGTGCTGACGCTGATGCTCTGGGGTTTCAACGCGTCGATCGACTTCACGGGGTAGTACAGGTGCCGAATTACGGAATGCCCGGAGTGGCGGTGGACAAGCGGCGCTCGCTGCTGGTCGGCGGGGTGGCGATCGCGGTCGTGGCCGCCGTCGCGATCGCCTCGCTGGCCTATCGCGGCTTGCGTTCCGACGACAGTCTGCGCATCGCCCTGCACACCGAGCAGATCGGTGACGGCGTGCTGGCCGGCACACCGGTGCGGGTGGACGGTGTGCAGGTCGGCGAGGTCGCGGCGATCGTGCCCGCCGACGGCGGGACCCAGCGAATCAGTCTGCGGCTGGAACGATCTCAGCTGCACGGCATCGACGACAGCCTCCGGGTGGACTACGCGCCGGCGAACCTGTTCGGTATCAGCGAGATCGAACTGCGGCCCGGCTCCGGCGGCGCCCCGTTGCGCGGCGGGTCGACGATCGACCTGACCGGACAGCACGCCGACGCGGTCTACGACGCGACCATGGGGGGTCTGCTGCGCGGACTGTCGCAGACCGGCAACGCTCTGCTGACTCCGCAGATGGCCACGGTGATCGCCCAGGTCTCCAACGATGTGCGGGGTTTCACGCCGCTGGCCCAGGCCTTGATCTCGGTGGCGCAGACCATCACCGACAACCAGACGATGCCCAGCTCCGAACTGGTCGGACGGCTCGGCCCCGCCTTCGACGGCGGTGGTCGCTTCGCGGGCGCGACCATCCAGGTGCTCGATCTGCTGCGCAATATTCCACGGCTGCAGGATCATCGGGGCTCCTACGACGCCGGAACATCGGCGCTGACCGGTTCGGTGCTGCCCGCGCTGGCCGGTCTGGGCACACGTGCCGGATCCGAATTGTCCGGCGCCACAGACACTGTGGCGCCGATGCTGGCGGTCCTGGCGCAGCTGGTTCCGCATCTGCAGCAATCCGGCGCCGACCTCGCCGAACTCGTGCGCCGCCTGCGCGCCGGACTGCACGACACCCCGGACGGCCCGGTGCTCGACACGGAAATCGACGTGCGCGGCGTGCCGGTGCTGGCACCGCTGCTGGGAGGAATCCGATGAAGGTCGGCGCCGCCGCCTGGCGGCTGGGTCTGTTCGCGGTGGTGATGATCGTCGTGCTGTCGGTGGTTTTCACCGCGATCAAGCGGCCCGTCGCGGGTGACACCGATACGCATCAGGCGCTGTTCACCGATGCCAACGGGCTCAAGGTGGGCGACGACGTGCGCCAGTTCGGTGTGCAGGTCGGCAAGGTCGAGGACATCTCGCTCGACGGGGCACTGGCGCGAGTCCGGTTGTCGCTGAAGACCGATGCGCCGATCTTCGACAATTCGAAGCTCGCCATCCGCTATCAGAATCTCACCGGTCAGCGCTATATCGATCTGCAGCAGCAGCCGAAGCCGGGGACGCGGCTGCCGGCCGGCCGCACGATCGGCGTCGACCACACTGTGCCATCGTTCGATGTGACGAGCATGTTCAACGGTCTGAAACCGGTGCTGGCCACCATTTCCCCGGACGCGATCAACCAGTTCAGCGCCAGTATGGTCGCGCTGATCGAGGGCGACGGCACCAACGTCGAACCGGTGCTGGCCGCGATCGGCCGGCTCGCCTCCTACGTGGACAATCGCCAGCAGGTGATCGGCGCCCTCATCCACAACATGTCCGATCTGTCGCAGCGCGTCGGCGGGCGGGTGCACTACCTGGTGCCGCTGCTGGCCCGGCTGACCGACATCTTCGAGGCCCTGCAGACCAATATCGGCGGGCTGGCGCAGTTCGCGATGGCCGCGCCGTCGGTGCTGGGACCGTTGGACAGCCTGTTCGACGCCCTCGGGCTGCAGTCCGGCACCGATGTCGACGCGCTCATCCGGCGGCTGTTCCCCGACCCGAAAGAGGCCGTGGACGTCTTCGGCAAGTTGCCGGCCCTGCTCGGCGGACTGGACGCGGCCACACCGAAGCCGGTGGCGGGCTGGGAACCGCAGTGCTCCAAGGGAAATGCGGAGCTACCGCAGGTGGTGCGGGTGCTCGTCGCGGGACAGCAGGTGGCGATATGCAACGGCTGAATCGGTTCGGGTCCGGCCTGTTCCGGCCGCGGGATCGGCGCGTCGCGGACGTGGCGACCACCCGCCGCCGCGAAATCCGGCTCGGTATCGTCGGCGTCGCGCTCGTCGTGGTCTGCGCGGCCGCCGCCGGCATCCTGTACGTGGTGCCGTTCGGCAAGAAGACCTACAGCGCCGAACTGTCCGAAGCGCAGTCGGTGAAGGTCGGCGATGATATTCGCGTCGCCGGAATCCCGGTCGGCAAGGTGGAATCGCTCGAGCTGCATCCGGATCGGGTGCGGATGCGGTTCACCGTCGATTCCGACGTCTTCGTCGGCGATCGGTCCACACTCGACATCCGGATGCTGACCATTGTCGGCGGCAACTACGTCTCGCTGTTTCCCGCGGGCGAGAAACCACTGGGCGACAAGGCGATTCCGATGGATCGCGTGCGGCTGCCCTACAGTCTCGTGCAGACCTTCCAAGACGCGGCGCAACCGCTACGGCAGATCGACGGTGACACGCTGCGCCGCAATCTCGCCGCCCTGGACACCTCGATCGAGGCCGCACCGGATGCGCTGCGCACCACCCTGAACACGCTCGGTACCTACGTCGACGCGCTCAACCGGCAGCGCACCCAGGTCACCGATGCCATCGCGGTCGCCGATGAATACGTCACCATGTACGACGGGGCCAAACACGATCTCGGCCGCTTGATGGTCAACGTCAACCAGATGGAGACGCTGCTGGTCGACAAGCGCGCCGAACTGCGCGAGGGCGTGCGATTGCTGCGCGCGGTGATCGAGCGGGTCGCCGCGCTGGCGCCCACCTACGATTCGGCGCTGAAACCGAAACTCCAGCAGTTGAGTGACGCGCTGCCGCAACTGGAAAAGCTCGGTGGCGAACTCGAGCCGGTGATCGGCACGGTGCAGAGCCTGCAGCAGAAGTTCGCGCAACTCAGCGCTGCGGACGACGCGGCGACGGTCGACCAGTCGGGGCAGACGGTCGGCGCACCGGCCGCCCACCTGTGTATTCCGGTACCGGGGAAGGACTGCTGATGCTGCACAAGCTGCTCGGTTCGCGGGCCTTCATGTCGATCGCCGGGACGGCGGCCGTCGTCGCGGTCGCGGTGGTGGGCTATCTCGTCGCCTTCCAGCCGCTGAAGGCGACCACGGCCTACTGCGCGATCATGCCCGACAGTGTCGGGCTCTACCCCGGCAACCAGGTCACCATGCGCGGCATCACCGTCGGGACGGTGAAATCCGTTGCTGTGCAGGGCAATGCGGTCAAGGTCGAATTCGATGTCGACACCGATCATCCGGTCCTCGCCGACGCCGGTGCCACGACCCTGTCGGACAGCATCGTGGCCTCCCGCGAACTCGCGGTGGTGTCCGGCGGCAAGGACACCGCGCGCTGGGATCCCGCCCACTGCCTCACCAAGACTCTGACCCCCAAGAGCATCAGCGACACCCTGAACGCGCTGGCCCAGCTGTCGTCGCAGATCCAGGGCCCCGACGCCGCGCACCCCGATGCGCTCGCCCGCGGACTCACCTCGCTGAACAACGCCACGGCGGGCACCGGACCGCAGATCAACACGCTGGTGCAGAAGCTCGGCGCCGCGCTCTCCGCGCCGGACGCCGATATCGCCCATCTGGCAGGCATTTTCGATGCGTTCGCCTCGGTGTCCAAGGATGTGGAGGCGCACTGGGGTGAGTTGAAGGCGATGCTCACCCGCCTGGGCCCGGTCCTGGACCAGGCCACCGAGGATCTGCTGCAGCCCGGCGCGGCGCTGTTCGACGGCCTCGGTCGGGTGCTGCCGATGCTCAACGACATCACCACCCTGTTCGGCGATCCGATCATGCGCGCCCTCGACGACACGGTCCCGCTGGTGAAGTTCCTGCGCGCGAACGTGGGCTCACTGGCCCAGATGATCTCGCTGACACCGGTTCTCGCCCAGGCCGTGCGCACGGTCGGCGACTCCGGCGTCGGCTACGCGCCGCCGAAGGTGGCGATTCCGCAGGACCACGCCGACCAGGTGTGCGCGGCGATCGACGCCCTCGCCCCCGGGCGCTGCACCGCGGCCGACGGTCTGGCGAAGGTGGACATGGCGGCTTTGATATTCGGATTGGCAGGTGCGCGATGAGATTTCGGCGATTCACGCTCGGCTCGGCGATCGTCGTGGCGGCCGCGTTGTCGGCCGCCGGATGCGCGTTCGACCCCTCGTCGGTACCGGTGCCGGGAACAACGGTGTCCGGTCCGACCTACCACGTACGCATCGAGTTCTCGAATGTGCTGAACCTGCCGGCGCGCGCCAAGATCATGGCCAACGGCGCGCAGGTCGGCACGGTCTCCGGGGTGACCGTCGTGAAACCGGGCGCGGGCGGCTACGTCGTGGTCGACGCCGACATCTCGAAATCGGTGCGCCTTCCCGCGACCACCGTCGCCGAACTACGGCAGAACACGGTGCTCGGCGATATCCACGTCGCGCTGACCACTCCGCCGAACGGTTTCGGCACCCTGCTGCACGACGGATCCACGATTCCGATGGCGCAGACGAAACCGCCTGTGCAACTGGAGGACACGATGGCGCTGGTCGCCGCGTTCACCCAGGGCGGTGCGGTGACACAGCTGCAGGACGTCATCGAGCAGTTCAATCGCACGCTGCCGCAGGATCCGGCACAGACCGCCCGGATCTCGCACACCATGGCCACCGATGCCACGGATCTGGCGGACAACCTGGACCGCGTCGACGCGCTGCTCAACGGCCTGGGCACGAATGCGCAGGTGCTGCACGATATTCAGCCGGAACTCGACGACATCCTCAGCCGCACCTCGGTCGATCAGATGAACGGCATCACCGACTCCATCGTGGGCGTGACGAAGATCTTCGGTGGGCTCGGGCCGGTGGGTGCGTCGCTGACCTGGCTCGGGCCCGTGCTGCGTGATGCCGACGGGGCGGCCCGGGCGTTCGCGCCGCTGCTGCTCTCGGCCGGCCCGGTGGACCTGAGCCGTCCGTCGAATCTGCAGGCCGTCGTGGAACTGTTGCGCGACAAGGTGATTCCGTTCGTCGAACGCGGGCCGAAGGTGAACATCCTCGGTGTGCGCTCGGACGCGTCCGCGGACGTGCCGCCCGATCAGCAGACCGACCGCATCCTGGCGACCCTGCGGATGATCGGAGTGGTGCGATGAGGTGGGGTGCGCTGACCTCGCTGGGCGGCATCGTCGCGATCACCGTGCTGGGGGCGAGCTATCTGACCTTCGGCGTCGTCCGCGCCGACCCCTTCGCCGACTACCACCGAACCACCATGGTGCTGACCGATTCCGGTGGTCTGGGTGTGGGATCGCCGGTGCTGCTCACCGGACTCGAGGTCGGCCGCGTGACCGCCGTGCGTCATACCGCCGCGGGTGTCGAGGTCGGCATGCGGCTGGCCGCGGACAAACGGGTGCCCGTCGACAGCATGGTGACCATCGAACATCTGTCGGCGCTCGGCGAGCCGTATGTCGAATTCCGGCCCGTCTCGGGCAGCGGGCCCTACCTGCACGACGGCCAGCGCCTGGAAACGTCGAATGTGCGCATGCCGTTGTCCATTCCGGACGTCGCGCGGCTGGTCACCAAGACCATGAACCAGCTCGATCCCGAGGTGGTGGGCTCGCTGGTCGCCACCGCGAGCTCCGCGCTGAACGGCACCGACGCCGCGATTCCGCATCTGACCCGATCCGGAGATCTGCTGGCCGCCGCGATCATGAGCCGCAGCCCGCGAATCGCGGATCTGCTCAACAGCTTTCAGGCCGCGGCGGCCGACATCGAGTGGGCCGGCCCGGCAACCGGTACGGCCGCGCCGGCGTTCGTGCGGTTCACCCACGCCCTGAACGATCTGGTCACGGCGGTGGGCCGGATGGTGGACGCGCGTCCCGCCGGCAGCTACACCGAGGGCAACGGTCTGGCGCCGTTCCTGGCGAAGCTGACCGACCGGCTCGCGGAACTCGGCCCGGAGCTGAAGTCCCTGGGGCCGGCGCTCGCGCCGCTCGCGGAGGCGACCACGAATGCCGCGCCGCGCATCGACATCTCCGGTCTGATCACGCAGGCCCTCGACGATGTGGGCACCGACGGAACCGTGCGGGTGCGGATCAATGTCAAGTAGTACCACGGAGAAGGAGGACACCATGTCGAACGACACTGGTACCGAACCGAAGCGGGCAGTCGACGCGGAGGCCGAGTCCTCCGTGCCCACCACCACCACCGAGACCGGGGCCAAACCCGCGAAAGCGCCTCGCACACTGTCGATCCGGCTCTCCACCGTGGTCACCGCGGCGGCCGCAGTGGCATTGATCGCGTTGGCCGCGGTCTTCGGATCGCTGTGGCTGTCCGCGCGCGGCGATCTACACGACCGCGATGACCGGGCGGCGGCGCAGCAGCATGCCGAGCAGGTCGCCACCGATTACGCGGTCGGCGCCTCGAATATCGACTACCAGAACGTCGGCGCGTGGATCGGCAAACTGAAAGCCGGCACCTCGTCGCAACTGGCGCAGAAATTCGACGCCACCGCGCCGAAGCTGCAGGAGATCCTGGTCCCGCTGAAGTGGACCTCGTCGGCGACCCCGATCGCCGCCAAGGTGATGAGCACCGAGAACGGCCTCTACAAGGTCGACGTGTTCCTCAACGTCAACTCCACCAGCGCGCAGACGCCGCAGGGTGCGCAGACCACCGTCACCTACACGGTCGACATCGATCCGGGCAGCGGCTGGAAGGTGACCGATGTCGGCGGGATGGCCGGGGCTCTGCCCAAGCAGTGACACCCCTGCCGGAGCAGTAAAGCGGTCAGTGGCCGGGCAGGACGCACACGGTGTCGAGTCCGAGCACGCGGTTGAGCCGGCCGAACGCCAGCCACGAGCCGATGCACATACTCAACTCGACGATTTCGGCCTGACTGTAGTGCGCCCGCATCCGGGTCCAGAACGCGTCGTCCAGGTTGTGATGATCGAGCACGTAGCGTTCGGCGTATTCGGCGGCCAGCCGGGTCCGATCGTCGAAGGAATCGGTGGTGCGCCATTCGGTGACGGCCTGGTCGAACCCGACTTCGACCTTTTGTCCGTCGCGCTCGGTGCGCCAGTCCTGACAGAACAGGCAGCCGTTGATCTGGGCGATCCGCAACCGCGCCGCCTCGAATTCACGCAGTCCGAGGGTGCTGTGCGAGTAGACCGCCAGCGACAACTTCGAGGCGGCGGGCCCGATGCCCGGCACCATCTCACCCCAGACGTAGCCGATCGGATCCTTCCCCTCGGGGATATCGATGTTCATTGCGGTGTCCTTTCGGATGGGGCGCTCGCGAATCTGCCGACGGCGGGGCGCAAGGGAACGTCGAGGGCGTCGTAGAGACCGGGCTCGGCCGCGGCCAGCCAGTCGATGGCGTTGACCAATCTGCCGACGGCAGTGGCATTTCCGCCGGCGGCGCGGTTACCGCCCTCGGTCTCGGCCTCGACGGTCACCTCGATGCGCGGATCGCCCTCCACGATGATGCGATGCGCGCCCGCACCGTCGGGCGGCCGCGGCCAGTCCGATGCGCAGTCGGGATGGATGCGGGTGACGTGTTCGATCACGATGCGCGGCCGGCCGCCGACCATGCCCTGCACCTCGAACCGCACCGCGCCCTGCGTGCCCGCCTCGAAGTCACCCATCGCCGCGGTGGTCACCGTGGTGTCGAGGGCGCGGCGGTCCAGCGTCTCGCGGATACCGTCGAGTTCGGCGCCCAGGGCGCGTGCCATCAGCCGAATCTGCCCGCCCCACACCATGGTCGGGACGCCTGGCGCGGTCATCGGCGGTTCGTAGTCCATCGGCTGGCCCATCCCGACCAGGTAACGCACCGAATCCGGCTGGTCGTAGGTGGAATAGTCGAAGATCTCCTGGCAGCGGATCGTGTCCACCCGATGCCCCAGCCCGCTCACCAGCAACGGCAGCACGTCGTTACCCCACCCGGGGTCGATACCGGAGACGAACAGCGAACCGCCGCCGGCCGCGATCGCCGCCCGCACCGGCTCGCGCACCTCGGCGGGGGCGTTGCGGGGATCGTAGAGCGCGTAGAGCGCGGGCGTGACGACCACCGCGCCGGCGCGGATCGCGGTGACGATATCGCGCAGTGCGTCGTCGGGCCGGATATCGCCGGACGCGGCGTACACGACCGCGCGGGGATGGCGCGCCAGCAGGGCGTCGACATCGGCCGAGGCCGTGACGCCGAGGTCGTGGCCGAGTCCGGCCAGCCGGCCCGCATCGCGCCCGACCTTGGCCGGATCGTGCACCAGCACCCCGGTCAGTTCCAGTTCGGGATGTGCGTGCACGGCCCGGATCGCGGCACGGCCGACATTGCCCGTACCCCAGACGATCGTCGAGATCATCCCACCGACACTAGCAAGCGCTTGGTTCCGTGTGGGCGTTTTGCGTGGGTCGGTCCGCGGGCCCGCGTCCGGACATGAGGTCGCCGGCTGAGCCCGGCGTGCGTGGACGTTCGGTACTCTGACCGGCATGGCGATGCGGATCCGTTCGACGGCGCTGATGCTGTGCGCCGTCGTGCTGTCCATCGTCGCCGTCACGGTTGTGCCTGCGGGCGAACCGAATTCGCTGCTGGCGGTCGGAGCCGCGGCGATTCTCGCATTGGCGGTGGTCGCCGCCTGTTCCGGCCGGATGCGGCCGGCGCCGGTCGCGGTCCACAGCGGGCCTCCCGGCTCCGCGCAACAGCGGCGACGGGGATCCTTTCTCCGACAGAGCAATCCGGATACGGCGGGCCGGGTGCGGCCCAGGGCGCCGGGGCACCGGAGCTGATCGCGCGTCACTACGCCGGTGCTCTCGCCGGTCGAAGTGAACGCGTGGCTGCTCGGCCGACCCTGTTCACTCGCCCGTACCTTCACGGGTGCCTCGAAGTGAGGTGATATCCCATGCTCGATTTCGTGTACTACCCGGTCGCCGCTGTTCTCTGGTTGTGGCACACCGGATTCGCCGTCCCGTTCGGCGCCGCGAGCGGCCTGTCCTGGGCCCTGGCGATCGTCATGCTGGTGGTGACCCTGCGCGCCGTCCTGTATCGGCCGTACCTGGCTCAGGTCCGCTTCTCACGCACCATGGCCGTGCTGCAACCGAAGATGCGGCAGCTGCGCGCCGAATGCGGCGACGACCGCGAGCGGCTCGCCGTCGAAACCCGGAAACTGCAGCAGCAGCACAACTTCAACGTGCTCAGCGGTTGCCTGCCGGTGCTCGCGCAGTTGCTGATGTTCCTGGGACTGCTGCACGTGCTGCATTCCTTCGACCGCACCGCGGTCTCGCATGTGCCGTTCCTCGGCAGTTCCACCGCGATGACGGCGGCGCAGAACGCCGACACCGCGAATTACGTGTTCGCACCGGAGCAGGTGCGGTCGTTCCTGCACGCCGATCTGTTCGGCGCGCCGCTGTCGGCGACGCTCACCTCCGCCGATTCCGTCGCGTCGGTGGCCGTGGTGGCGATCCCGCTGGTGCTGATCGCGGCCGTCGCGACCCACTGCACCGCCCGGGCGTCGATCGCCCGCCAGCTCGAGACCACTGCGCAGATGCGGCTGATCAACGCGATGACACTGTGGCTGTTCCCACTCGGCACACTGGTCGCCGGACTGGTGATGCCGATCGGCATTCTGGTCTATTTCGCGACCGGCAACACCTGGACCTTCGCGCAGCAGCATGTGGTCCATCGCAGGCTCGGCCCGCTGGAACCCCTACCGCCACCGCCGGTCCCGACGATCTAGGTCCGTTCCGGTTCGACCGCCGCGGTCTCGTGCACGTCCGTATGCGGGGCGCCCCAGCCGATATGCGATTCGGCGCGCAGGCGATCGATCATGTGCGGATAGTGCAACTCGAATGCCGGTCGCTCCGAACGGATCCGGGGAAGCTCATAGAAGTTGTGCCGCGGCGGCGGGCAGGTCGTGGCCCATTCCAGCGAATTGCCATACCCCCACGGATCGTCCACCGTGACCACCTCGCCGTAGCGGTAGCTGCGGAACACGTTCCAGACGAAGGTGATCATCGAGAAGCCGAGGATGAACGAGCCGATGGTGGAGACGGTATTGAGCGTGGTGAAGCCGTCGGAGGGCAGATAGTCGGCGTAGCGGCGCGGCATACCTTCGTTGCCCAGCCAGTGCTGCACCAGGAAGGTGGTGTGGAAACCGAGGAAGGTGGTCCAGAAGTGGATCTTGCCGAGCCGCTCGTCGAGCAGCCGGCCGGTCATCTTCGGGAACCAGAAGTAGATGCCGCCGAAGGTCGCGAACACGATCGTCCCGAACAACACGTAATGGAAGTGCGCCACCACGAAATACGTGTCGGTGACGTGGAAGTCCAGTGGCGGGCTGGCGAGGATGACACCCGACAGGCCGCCGAACAGGAAGGTGACCAGGAATCCCAGCGCCCACAGCATCGGCGTTTCGAACGTCAGCTGCCCCTTCCACATGGTGCCGATCCAGTTGAAGAACTTCACCCCGGTCGGCACGGCGATCATGAAGGTCATGAACGAGAAGTACGGCAGCAGTACGGCTCCGGTGGCGAACATGTGGTGCGCCCACACCGCCACCGACAGCGCCCCGATACTCATCGTCGCGTACACCAGCGCGGTGTAGCCGAAGACCGGTTTGCGGCTGAACACCGGGAAGATCTCCGTCACGATGCCGAAGAACGGCAGCGCGATGATGTACACCTCGGGATGTCCGAAGTACCAGAACAAGTGCTGATAGAGCAGGTTGCCACCGGTGGCGGGATCGTAGATGTGGCCGCCGAGATGACGGTCGAAGGCCAGCGCCATCAGCGCCGCGGTGAGGATCGGGAAGGCCAGCAGGACCAGCACGCTGGTGACCACGATGTTCCAGGTGAACATCGGCATCCGGAACAGGGTCATACCCGGCGCGCGCAGCACGACCACGGTGGTGAGCATATTGACCGCCCCGAGAATCGTGCCCAGACCGGAGACGGCCAGACCCAGAATCCACATATCGCAGCCCACGCCGGGGGAGTGCACGACATCCGACAGCGGGGTGTAGGCGGTCCAGCCGAAGTCCGCGGCGCCGCCGGGCGTGACGAATCCGGCGGTGGCGATCGAGGCGCCGAAGAGATAGAGCCAGTAGCTGAGCGCGTTCAGTCGCGGGAACGCCACATCGGGCGCGCCGATCTGCAACGGCAGGATGCAGTTGGCGAAGCCGAACACGATGGGCGTCGCATAGAACAGCAGCATCAGGGTGCCGTGCATGGTGAACAACTGATTGAACTGCTCCGGCGACAGGAACTGCAGGCCCGGGCGGGCGAGCTCGGCCCGCATCAGCAACGCCATCAGCCCGCCGACGAGGAAGAACGCCATCGAGCTGACGATGTACATCATGCCGAGCAGCTTCGGATCGGTCGTCGTGACGATCGTCCAGATCTGCGAACCCTTCGGGGCGATCCGCCGGGGATAAGGCCTTACGGCTTCGATCTCGGCGGCGCCGCGAGATGGTGCTGTAGTCACAGTTCCTCCTCGAGCCCAACCATCTTCGAGTGTGGCACCGCGGCAAGATCAACGTGTTCGAATCCCGCCGGGCATCGATATGCGATCGGTGGTGATCTTCGGGACGGGGCCCATGCTCCCATCGATACCCACTTCACGGCGGATGGATCGCCGGAAACGTCCACGTGGATCGCTGGAAAGTAACGGATGCATCGGCGGCCGCCCCGGAAAGGGTGGCCGAGGGTACGGTGGGACCCGACCGTTTCGGAGTGGTTCTGCGAGTGAGTGCGGCGATGCGGACCGTAGCTGTCCGTTCGCTCGCCGCTGCGACGACGAGATTCCGAGATACGAGGTGTGGACATGACCGCTGCCTGGCCCAGTTCGTTCAATTCCTTCGACGACCTCTTCAACCGCTTCTTCGGCCCCGGTATGGCCGCGCAGCCGCCGGTGCAGCGCATCGATCTGGGGCGGCTGCTCAGCGACAGCGCCAAGGAGTTGATCGCGATCGCCCGGTCGGCCGCCCAGGACTGGGGAAATCCGGAGGTCACCGCCGAACATCTGCTCTACGCCGCCACCCAGGTCGAGCCGTCGCGCGGGATCATCGGCCAGCTGGGCCTGGATCCGGACAAGGTCGCCGCGCAGATGCGGGGTGCGGCCGGCAGCGGAGAGGCCACCGCGACCGCGGGCGGTCAGGTGGTGCTCGGGCCCGGCAGCAAACTGGCCCTGCGCACCGCACAGCGCAACGCCGCCGAGGCGGGATCCAGCTACATCGGCCCGGAACATATTCTGCTCGGCATCGCCGACAATCCGGAAAGTCCTGCCGCGCAGTCTCTTTCGGGTGCGAAACTGCCGGTCGCCGAGGGGCAGAAGAAGCCCACCGACACTCCGACGCTCGACGAATACGGCCGGGATCTGACCGCCGAGGCCCGCGCGGGCAAGGTCGACCCGGTCGTCGGCCGCGCCGAGGAGATCGAGCAGACCGTGGAAATCCTGTCCCGGCGGCGGAAGAACAATCCGGTGCTCATCGGCGATCCCGGTGTCGGCAAGACCGCGATCGTCGAGGGTCTGGCGCAGCGCATCGTCAACGGCGATGTGCCCAGCACGCTGGCCGATCGACGGGTGGTCGCCCTCGATGTGGGCTCGCTGGTGGCGGGCAGTAAATATCGCGGCGAATTCGAGGAGCGGCTGACCAAGATTCTCGACGAGGTCCGCGAGCACTCCGACGAACTGGTGCTGTTCATCGACGAGCTGCACACCATCGTGGGCGCCGGCACCGGCGGCGAGGGTTCGATGGACGCCGGCAACCTGCTCAAGCCGGCGCTGGCCCGCGGCGAACTCCATGCCATCGGCGCCACCACCATCGACGAATACCGGCGCTACATCGAGAAGGACGCCGCCCTGGAGCGCCGCTTCCAGCCGGTGCTGGTCCCCGAACCGTCGGTCGCCGACACCATCGAAATCCTGCGCGGACTCAGCGACGTCTACGAGGAACACCATCAGGTGCACTACGACGACGAGGCATTGGTCGCCGCGGCGGAGCTCTCGGACCGCTACATCACCGACCGGTTCATGCCCGACAAGGCGATCGATCTGGTCGACCAGGCCGGCGCCCGGGTCCGGTTGCGCACCCGCATGCCGGGCCCGGATCTGCGTGCGGCACAGGAGGAATTGTCGCGCCTCGAACGGGAGAAGGATGCCGCGGTCGCGGGCGAGGACTACGCGCGCGCGGACGAACTCAAGGGCGAGATCACCGCCGCCGAGGAGCGGGTCGGCCACATCACCGCCGACGAGGCGCCGACGGTCACGCTCGACGACATCGCCGAGGTGGTGTCCAAGCAGACCGGAATTCCGGTGTCGGAGTTGACCGTCGAGGAACGGCAGCGCCTGCTGCAGTTGGAGGACGTGCTGCACAAGCGGGTGATCGGGCAGGAGGAGGCGATCGTGGCGGTCGCCGAGGCGGTGCGCCGCGCCCGGGCCGGGATGAAGGATCCGAACCGCCCGATCGGCTCGTTCCTGTTCCTCGGCCCGACCGGTGTCGGCAAGACCGAATTGGCGAAAGCCTTGGCGGAGGCGGTATTCGGCGACGAGGACCGGCTGATCCGGTTCGACATGAGCGAATTCCAGGAGAAGCACACGGTGTCCCGGCTGGTCGGCGCACCGCCCGGATATGTGGGCTACGAGGATGCCGCACAGCTCACCGACAAGGTGCGCCGCCAACCGTATTCGGTGATCCTGTTCGACGAGGTGGAGAAGGCCCATCCGGACGTGTTCAACGTGCTGCTGCAGTTGCTCGACGACGGGCGCGTCACCGACGCCAAGGGTCGCACCGTCGATTTCAAGAACACCATCGTGATCATGACCAGCAATATCGGTTCGGATCTGATCCTGAAGGCCACCTCGGCGGAGCTCGACGCCATCACCCCGCGGCTGATGGAACGGCTGCAACAGCATTTCCGGCCGGAATTCCTCAACCGCATCGACGAGACCATCGTGTTCCATCGGCTCGACCAGGAACAGTTGCGCCGCATCGTCGATCTGGTTCTCGACGGCCCCCGTCGCCGCCTGCGCGCTCAGGACATCGAGCTCGACGTCACCGACGCGGCGCGGGATTGGCTGTCCGAGAACGGATATCAGCCCGAATTCGGTGCCCGCCCACTTCGCCGGACGGTACAGAAGCAGCTGGAGAATCAGGTGTCCCGGCTGGTACTCGGTGGCGAGCTGAACCCGGGCGACACCGTACGCGTCGACGCCGACGAGTCCGGACTGATCGTCGCCGCGGTGGCCGGCTCCGGAGCCGAACGCTCCCTCGACGCCTCGGCGAACGGCCAGAAGCCGAAGGGGAAGAAGGCGAACGGCAAGGCGGAAGCCAAGTCGGAGAAGAAGTCCGGAGCGAAATCCGGGAAGAGCTGATCCGGGAGAAGCCGGTGGTGAGCTACGTGGCCGACCCGCGCGTCGACGCCTACGTCGACGCGCTACCGGCCTGGCAGCGCGACATCTGCCGCGAGGTGCGCGAACTCGTCCACGCCGCCGACCCGGAGGTGACGGAGACCGTCAAGCGCGGGGTACGACCGTATTTCGTGCTCGACGGCAACATCTGCGCGCTGCTGGCGACGAAGACGCACGTCGACGTCTTCCTCTACGACGGTGCGATCGTGCCCGATCCGGCGGGCATCATCACCGGCGGTCACGACAACACGACGGCACGCACCGTGGGGATTCGCGAGGGCGAGAAGGTCGACGCTCCCGCGCTGTCGGCGATGCTGCGGCAGATCATCGCGAACAATCGCGCGGGCGGTTGGCGCAAGCTGAAACGCGATGCGGCACCGGCGGATTGATCGGAGAGGGTCCGGCAGAGGGCGGTTGATCGTCGTCGGCGGCGGATCGCACGGGCCGGCGCCGACGCGACCCTCAGCCCGACGCCGTCGTATCCGTAGGAGCTTGCGCATAGACGCCGGCGGTGAGTTCGCGCATACATCTGACCACCAGGGGAGCGGGTCCGCCGGATCGCGGTGCGGTCGAAGGTATTTCGTCGAGCTCGCCGACCGGTGCCGGCGAGTGCGCCGGGCTGTCGTCGTCGGCCCATTGCTCCAGTCCGATGCGGATCGCGCCGGCGGCCGCGGCGGCCAGCGTGCGCAGGCGCAGTGGATCGGTGTCCGGGGAAAGTTTCGTCAGCAGCTCGAGCAGGGCGTGCTCGCCGGTGAGATTGACCCGGAACCAGACCGCGCGCAGGGCCGTATCGTCGGCCATCGCGCGCAACAGGCCGCGGGTGATGTCGAGTTCGTCGCGGTCCACCACGGTCAGGGCGCGGATCGCGGCGATTTCCAGTTCCGCGATGGTAGGCAACCGGTCCGGTCCGTCGCCGAGGATGTCCAGCCAGCGAGACGCACCCGCCGACAGCATCGGTTCCACGGCATCCTCTTTGGTACGGCAATAGCGATAGAAGGTGCGCAGGCCGACACCGGAGGCGGCGGCGATCTGCTCGGCGGTGACCGCCGCGGTACCACGCTCGGCGAACAGGCGGGCGGCGGTGTGGGCGATCTCCATCCGGGTCGCCGACTTGCGCCGCTGGGCCAGATTCGGCCGCGGCGATGCGGTGGCGGACGGGCCGGTTCTCGACTCGGGCATGAGTCACCTCCTGTCCGCACAGTCTAAGCGCGATTTGTCACTCTGGCACAACATGCCACTCAGGCGTAGTGTGTCAATCGAACGGGAAAATCGCAGTTGAGGAGAGTTTCGCAATGGAGCGTTTCGCAGATCGCCGAGTTCTGATCACCGGCGCCGGATCCGGTATCGGCCGCGCCACCGTGCATCGCATCCTGTCCGAGGGCGGCACCGTGGTGGCCGCCGACGTCAGCGAGGCGGGCCTGGCCGAAACCGCGAAACAGGCGGCCGAGAAGGGCAGCGCCGATCGGCTGACCACCGTCACGATCGACATCTCCGACGAGTCCTCGGTGCAGGCCGGGGTAGCCAAGGCCGTGGAAACCCTGGGCGGGCTGGACGCGCTGGTCAACGCCGCCGGCATTCTCCGCTCGGCGCACACCCACGAGATGCCGCTGGCCGATTGGAACCGCATCATCACCACCAACCTCACGGGCACCTTCCTGATGATTCGCGAATCGCTGCCGGCGCTGCTGGACAGCGGCCGCGGTGTCATCGTGAACTTCGCCTCCACCTCCACCTACTTCGCGCACCCGTACATGGCCGCCTACGCCGCGTCCAAGGGCGGCATCATGTCCATGACACACGCGCTGGCCTCGGAATACTCCAAGCAGAACCTGCGCGCGGTGGCCGTGGCGCCCGGCTCGATCTCGAGCGATATGACCGACGGCCGCGGCCCGGGCCTGCCCGAGGACGCCGATTTCTCGCTGTTCACCAAGCTGATGCCGATGCTCGGCCAGGGTTTCGCCTCGCCCGACACGGTCGCCGGCGTGGTGGCCATGCTCGCCTCCGACGACGGCGCCTTCATCACCGGCACCGAGGTGCGCATCGACGGCGGCACCCACGCCTGATCGGCCCGAATCGGTCCGGGCCGTCCCGGTCAACGGGAAAGCCCGGACCGAAACAGAAACCTGTTCTATTGTGCTGGCGGGGCCGATACCAGGAGGTGACCGCGATGGATCTGGTTGCGTTGGAAGAGATTCGTGCGTTGAAATACCGCTATCTGCGGACGCTGGATCTGCGGGAGTGGGACGAGTTCGCCGATACCCTCGCCGCGGACGCGGTGGCCGACTACGGCTCGCCCTCGGGCGGTAAACCGCTGCAGTTCCAGGGACGCGACGCCATCGTCGGCTATCTCAGCGGCGCGATGTCCGGCACCATGATCACCTCGCACGTGTGCAGTCACCCCGAGATCGCGGTGGACGGTGACTCCGCCTCCGGCAGTTGGTGTCTGGAGGATACGGTCATCGTCCCCGAGCACGGGATCATGATTCGCGGCGCCGCGTACTACCGCGACACCTATCGCCGGGAATCCGACGGCCGCTGGCGCATCACGAGCACCGGATATCAGCGCAACTACGAGGCCATGATTCCGCTCGCCTCGATCCAGGGCTTCACCATCACCGCCAGCCGCTGGGATCCGAGCGTCACGCACTGAGCCGACCGGCCGCTCAGGCCCGGGCGGTGCGCCGGATCGCGGTGGGAGTGCTGTCCCACCAGCGGCGCGCGCAGCGGGTGAGGGTGGCCTGTTCCGCGAGGCCGAGCAGTGAGGCGATCTGGCTCATCGGCAGATCCGTCGTGGTCAGATAGCGCCGCGCCTCACTGCGGCGCACATCGTCGACGATGGCGGCGAAGCTCGTGTGCTCGGCCGCCAGGCGGCGCTGCAGGGTGCGCGGATGGATCGTCAGAAGCCTCGCCACCGAGTCGATCTGCGGGGCGGTCGTACCCAGCAGTTGCTGCACGGCGGCCCGCACCCCCGGCACGGTGGAGGCGCCGGTGTCGCCGGCCTGTTCGGCCAGGAACGCCACCGCCAGTCGGCGCAGATTCGCATCGCCGCCCGCGATGGCCCGCGAGGTGAGGTTGCTCGGCAGCCGCAGCATCGCCGCCGGTCGCTCGAAGCGCACCGGGACGCCGAAGAAGTTCTCGTAGGTCGCGCGCGAACCCGGCGGGCGGTACGGCAGCTCCACCGAGCGTAACCCGTATGGGCCTTCCACCAGCCGGATCAATGTGCGATGCAGGAATCCCAGGCCCAGGTCGGTGCCCTGGACGGGTTGCGGAAATCCGGGTTCGACGCCGTAGCGCAGGGCCGTCACACCGCGGTCGCCGTAGGGATCCGGTTCGATCGTCAGGCTCAGCGAGCGGGCGTGCACGAACAGGTAGCGCGAGGTGCACTCCAGCGCGTCGGCCAGGGTGGGGGAGCTGCGGATGGCCAGCGCGAGCGGTCCCAGCATGCCGAGGTCCTGCCGGGCGGCGATCCGCAGGCCCAGATCGGGACACCGCAGCCGGTCGGCGGCGATCTCCAGCACCAGGGCCATCGCCTCGTCGGAGACCAGCAGGTCGTCGGCGTCCAGGGCGGCGATCGGGTATCCGGCGGCGGCCGCGTATTCCTCCGCATTTCCCCCGAGTTCGGCCACGGTCGCGCGGAAACCACGCAAACCGGCCGAGCGGATCACCGACATGTCGTCCAGAATCAAATACTTGTCGTGCAAAGTCAAGAACGCCGGGGAAGGAACCAGCACACTGGAACCATGACCGCAGCTGGTGAATATGTCGATGTCGTCATCGTGGGCGCCGGTCTGTCCGGAATCGGCGCCGGTTACCGCGTGCAGACGGAATTGCCCGGAAAGTCCTATGCGATTCTCGAGGCGCGCGAGGCGCTGGGCGGCACCTGGGACCTGTTCCGATACCCCGGCATCCGGTCCGATTCGGATATGTTCACCCTCGGCTACCCGTTCGAGCCGTGGCGCGATGCCAAATCGATCGCCGACGGTCCCTCGATTCTGCGCTACATCACCGAGACGGCGCGCCGCCACGGGATCGACAAGCATATTCGCTACGGCACCAAAGTCGTTGCGGCACAATGGTCCAGCGCCGAATCGCGCTGGACGCTGACCGTGCGGCAGGGCGATGCGGAGCGCACTCTGAGCTGTCGCTTCCTCTATTCGTGCTCCGGCTACTACAACTATGACCAGGGGCACGCCCCCGAATTCCCGGGCGTGGAAACGTTTTCCGGCACCATGGTGCATCCGCAGTTCTGGCCGGAGGATCTCGACTACGCCGGCAAGAAGGTCGTGGTCATCGGCAGCGGTGCAACCGCCGTGACGCTGGTTCCGGCGATGGCCGAAGAGGCCGAGCGGGTGACCATGCTGCAGCGTTCGCCGACCTGGATCTCCGCGGTCCCCGGCCGGGACAAGCAGGCCGACAAGATTCGGGAACTGCTGCCGGCGGGCTTGGCGCACCGGGTGATCCGCACCAAGAACATCCTGTTCAACGTCGGTTTCTACCAGTACTGCCGGCGTCGCCCGCAGGCCGCGCGCAAGCTGCTGACCGGGCTGACCACTCGCATTCTCAAGGACGAGAAGCTGGTCGCCGAACATTTCACCCCGGAGTACAACCCGTGGGATCAGCGGCTGTGCGCGGTGCCGGACGCCGATTTCTTCAAGGCGATGCGCAAGGGCAAGGCCGAGGTGGTCACCGATCACATCGACACCTTCGTGCCCGAGGGCATCCGCCTGAAGTCGGGCCGGGTGTTGCCCGCCGACATCGTCATCTCGGCGACCGGTCTGAAGCTGCTCGCCTTCGGCGGCATCACGCTGGAGGTCGACGGTGAGCCGGTGAACCTGTCCGACCGGTTCGTCTGGCAGGGCACGATGCTCACCGGCGTCCCCAACTTCGCGGTCTGCATCGGCTACACGAACGCGTCGTGGACGCTGCGCGCCGACCTGACCTCGCGGCTGGTGTGCAAGGTGATCGCCCATATGGACCGGCGCGGATACGAGGCGGTGGTGCCGCAGCCGCAGGCCGAGCTCACCGAACATCCGCTGCTCGACCTCGCCTCGGGCTATATCCAGCGGTCCATCGGCGACTTCCCGCGGCAGGGCGACCGGCATCCGTGGAAGGTGCGCCAGAACTACCTGCTGGATTCGGCCACGACCATGCGCACGAATCTGGACAAGACGCTGCAGCCGGTCCGGCGCACAGCGGTGCTGTCGAACGCCTGAGCGCGGCGCCGGACCGGTCCGTTCAGCTCGCCCAGGGGCCGACCCCGCCGATCTTGTCGATCCGTACGCGGGTCAGCAATCCCGGCGGGGCGTCTGCGGGCGGGAAGTTCAGTCCCGGTGCGGCCAGTACGGCGGCCAACTCCTTCAGGAGTTCGGGCGCACCGCCCTCGACGATGCGCGCGGTGCCGGTGACCGACAGGTACGGGCGCATGAACTCGCTCGGCTGATCCGAGACGATGGTCAACGCCACCCGCGGATCGCGGCGGACGTTGCGCACCTTCAGATATTCGCCGAGATGTGCGCTGACCAGCTCGTCGCCCTCGGGGGTCGACTGCAGCGCCACCCAGACGACGGACATCTGCGGGCTGCCGTCGGCATTCAGGGTGACCAGGGTCGCGTTGGCGCCGGCGCCGACGAATTCGCGCGCGGAATCGGGAAGTCGCATATCCGCTCCGACGCCTGCGTGAACCGATTCATTCCCGCGGTATCCGCAGCCGCCGCGCGGCCGGGACGCGATGTCTGATTTCCGCCGGTATTCGATCCGGGGCTCCGGCAGATTGGGGAGCGTACGGATCGAATACCGAAAGGATCAGCAATGACGGTCTACACGACGACGGCGAGCCCGCTCGGTGAGCTGATGCTCGTCGGCGAGCCGCGCCCGGCCGGTGTCGCGCTCACCGCCCTGTCCATCGCGGGCGGGAAAGGTGGTGGAGCGCAACCTGATTGGATCGACGATCGCGCACCGTTCGCCTCGGTGATCGACCAGCTCGACGGCTACTTCGCCGGGCAGCGCACCCGTTTCGAACTCGACTACGCGGTCGAGGGCAGTGAATTCCGGCGTCGGGTGTGGCAGGCGCTCGACGACATCCCGTACGGCCGCACGGTGACCTACGGCGATATCGCCGCCCGGGTCGGTGCGCCGCGGGCGGCGGTGCGGGCCGTCGGGTCCGCGATCGGCGCCAATCCGGTGCTGATCGTGCGGCCGTGCCATCGGGTGATCGGCGCGAACGGCCGCTTGACCGGCTATGCGGGCGGGATCGACCGCAAGCGGCAGCTGCTGGAGCTCGAACATGCCGCGTGAGGCCGGCCCGGCACCGACCGGTCCGGGGCTCACCGCGACGCCGTTCGGCGCTCGGGTAGATGCGCAGGACTGGACGCGGATAGCGGACGAACTCGACGAGCACGGATACGCGCTCAGCGGATGCCTGCTGAGCGCCGACGAGTGCCGTACGCTCGCGGCGCTGTACACCGAGGACGACCGCTTCCGCTCCACCATCGAGATGTCGCGCCACCGTTTCGGGTCCGGCGAGTACCGCTACTTCACCCACGATCTGCCCGCGGCGGTGTCCGAGTTGCGTGCCGCGCTGTATCCGAAACTGCTGCCCATCGCGCGGAACTGGGCGCAACGACTGGGCCGCCCCGGTTCGTGGCCGGACGGCCTCGACGACTGGATCTCCCAATGCCACCGGGCCGGGCAGCATCGCTCGGCGCAGATTCTGCTGCGCTACGGCCCCGGCGACTGGAACGCGCTCCATCGAGACCTCTTCGGCGACATGATCTTTCCGCTGCAGGTGGTGATCGGACTCGATGCCGCCGGCTCGGACTACACCGGCGGCGAATTCCTGATGGTCGAACAACGCCCGCGCGCCCAATCCCGCGGCGCGGCAGTCGCTCTGCCGCAGGGGCACGGGCTGGTCTTCACCACCCGGGAACGCCCCGTACGGTCCGCGCGCGGCTGGTCGGCCGCGCCCATGCGCCACGGCGTGAGCGTGGTGCGCAGCGGGCATCGCCACACTCTGGGCCTGGTTTTCCACGATGCGTGAGGATTGCGGCGCGGGTGGTGAGGACGGAATCGCGGCGCGGGATTACGTACTGCTCGACGCGGATGCCGTGCCGTACCGCAGCCCGATCGCGGGCACCGTCGGCGGCCATCGGCGTCAGCGCATCTACGGGCGGCTGGACTGTCCGGCGGCACTGCGCGCACTGCGTCGCGGCAATTACGCCGCATACCGGGTGTTCTTCGCCGACGAGGCCACCGCCGTCGCCGCCGGATATCGTCCGTGCGCGCGGTGTCTGCCGGAGGCGTATCGGCGCTGGAAGTCCGGGCGTTCAGATGCTGCGCTGCCGCCGCCGGATCGGCGGCCGGGGCGGACCGATGTGCCGGTGCACCAACTGCAGGGCGGCCAGCAGGATCAGCGAGAATCCGGTGGACAGATAGTCCTCGGTCAGCACGCCGAGCACGGCGAGGCCGCCGAAGACCGGTAGTTCCAGCCACGAGCACCAGGCCAGTAGTCGGAGCCGGGAGGCGTGGGAATCGAGCCAGGCCAGTCCGTCGTCGACGATGTCGGCGGCCGTGTCGAACTCGACCAGCCCGTCGCCCACCTGCACGAAGCGATGTACCGCCTGCTCGCGACTGATCCGCCCCAGCCACACCTCGTCGATGAGCCGCTTACCTTCGACCGCAACTTCCGTGACGACCGCGTCCATTCTGCGCCAGTCCCTTTCCAGTTGGTCTCGCAAAGTGTAAGCGCCGAGGGCCGCAATCACCCCGCAATCCGGCCCTCCCAAGGCTGGGTGGCGCGACACGGGCGGGCCGGGACCGTGCGGGCGCGATGGCCGATCGAGGCGAATCGGACAGTGCCGCAGCGCACCCGGATCTCACGAGAAGGCGGCCCCGAAAGTCTTGGCGACGAACGGAATTCGGTACCGCCGCCATTGATCGCGTGCGCGTTCCCGCTTTTCGAAATAAGGTATGGAATACCTTCCTGTGCAATGGTTTACCTAAATTCGGGCAGCCTTTCTTTGCTGGCGGAGAAAAGGCTGCCGAGTTATTTTTGTCCGGTGCAAGCGGATACGGCGGTAATGGAGAGTGCGGTCCGGCCGGAAACTCACGGCCCGGGCTTGTCGGTGCGACTGAATTGGCTGCGGGCCGGGGTGCTGGGTGCCAACGACGGAATCGTCTCCGTCGCAGGGATTGTCGTGGGTGTGGCGGCGGCCACCACGTCGACGTCGGCGATCGTCACCGCGGGCGTCGCCGGACTCGCCGCGGGCGCGGTGTCGATGGCGCTGGGCGAGTACGTCTCGGTGAGCACCCAGCGCGACAGCGAGCGCGCGGTGCTGGCCGTGGAACGGCGCGAACTCGCCGAGGACCCGGCGGGTGAACTCGCCGAATTGGCCGCCATCTACGAGGGCAAGGGGCTGACGCCGGCCACCGCGTGGAAGGTCGCCGAGGAGTTGACCGCCAAGGACGCGTTCGCCGCGCACGCCGAGGCCGAATTGGGAATCGACCCGAGCGAGCTGACCAACCCGTGGCATGCCGCGCTGTCGTCGGCGACGGCGTTCACCATCGGCGCCCTGCTGCCGCTGCTGGCCATGCTGGTACCCGCGGCGATCCGGGTTCCGGTCACCGCGGCGGCGGTTCTGGTGGCCCTGGCCGCGACCGGCGCCGTCGGTGCCCGGCTCGGGCAGGCGCCGGTGCGGCGCGCGACGATTCGCGTGCTGGCGGGCGGTGCGCTGGCGATGGCGACGACCTATGCGGTCGGCCATCTGGTCGGGATCGCGGTCTAGCGGGCGGTCGGGGCGGCAGGCGAAATCAGCGGTTCCGGAACCGGTTTCCCACGCGCAGCCGGTCCATGACCGCGCGCATCTTGGCTTGCCGGTGCGGATCGCCGATCCGGAATTCGACGTGCACGACGGGATGGGATGCGTCGATCAACGCCACGGTTTCGCGGTCCGTGGAGTGAGCAGCGCGGGGTGAAGCGGTCATAACTCCCAGTGTGCACCCGCGGCTATTTTCTGGCAATGTGTTCTGCCGCTCTGTCGCTTTCGAAACCCAATCGAAATGCTCGGGGATGCAGTCGCTTACACCGCCGCGCCGCCGCCGCTCACGGCCGGGAGCCGACCAGGTCCCGTTTGCGGGCCTCCCGGGCCAGCGCCCGGTCACGCTGTTCTTCGAAACGCGCACAATCGTTTCGCAGTTTCTCCAGGAATTCCCCAAGGGTATCGCGCGCCCGGTCGCCGCGTGCGGTGAAGTCGTTGCGATCGAACACATTCCACTTGCGCAACACCGGCATCACCACGTCGTCCAGATGCTGGCGCAGATCGTAGATTCCGTGCTTGGCCATCAGCACGCCGTTGCGCCGCCAATCCGGCATTCCCGCGCCCGGCATCTGGAAATTGCACACGATATCGGTAATCGCCTCCAACGCCTGGTCGGGCGCCAGATCCAAAGCCGCCGCGCACATATTGCGGTAGAAGATCATGTGCAGGTTCTCGTCCGCGGAGATGCGCGCCAGCATGCGGTCGGCGACCGGATCCTCGCAGACCTTGCCGGTGTTGCGGTGTGAGACCCGGGTGGCCAGTTCCTGGAAGGTCACGTAGGCGACCGAGTGCAGGAATCCGGTGCCGGCCCGCTCCACCACGCTGGCCTTGTCGCTTTCGCGCACGAGTTTCATCGCGTCGTAGCCGTTGGTCATGTGGACCATCCGGGCTCGCTCCAGGGCCACGGGGTCGACCGCGCGGGTGACGACCAGATAGTCGCGAATCGCTATGCCGTGCCGGTTCTCCTCGGCCGTCCAGCGCCCCACCCAGGTGCCCCAGGCGCCGTCGGCGGAGAAGTTCTCGGCGATCTCGCGATGGTAGGACGGCAGATTGTCCTCGGTGAGCAGATTCGTCACCATCGCGGCGCGGGCGACCTCGCTCAGCCGTGACTGGGCGGGGTCCCAATCGGTTCCGCCGAGGGCGGCGAAATTGCGCCCCGCGTCCCACGGGACGTAGTCGTGCGGATGCCACGTCTTCGCCATCGACAGATGTCGATGCACGTTGCTCTCCGCCACGGGCTCGAGTTCCAGCAGCAACTCGAGTTGGGTGAGATTCCTGACCACGGTGTTGCCCTTCCTCGTTGTGGATCGCCGTGCGACGCTGCGGGAAGAAACCGGTACAGTGCAGTCACGACCGGGTTGCCGGGTGGCACTCAGGGCTGCGCCGGTCGTGTTCGCCTCGCTAATGTAGCCGCTCCACCGCCACCGTTGTCGCTCCAGCTTGTATTCGCCGCAGTGTTGCCCCTGTTCCGCAGTGTTGCCTGTCGAAAGTGAGCCGAGAATGACGGTTTCCAGCCGTATGCGCTACCGCGATGTCGTCGTCACCAGCCTGGCCGCGACCACGTCCATCGCCGGTGATGTCGACTCCACGTGGAAGGGACTGTTGAACGGTGAGAGCGGAATCGACGTACTCGACGACGGTTTCATCGACCAGTTCGAACTTCCGGTTCGCATCGGCGGTCACCTCAAGGTTGTTCCGTCCACCGTTCTGAGCCGCGAGGAGACCCGCCGGCTGTCCTACGTCGAGCAGATGGCGCTGGTGCTGGGGCGCGAGGTGTGGCGCAACGCCGGTGCGCCCGAGGTCGATCCGGAGCGGCTCGGCGTCTCCATCGGCACCGGGCTGGGTGGCGTGGAGGCGCTCATCGACGTCAAGGACAAGATGGCCAACGGCGGATATCGCCGGGTCAGCCCGCTGGCGGTGCAGATGATCATGCCCAACGGCGCGGCCGCGGTGGTCGGGCTGGAATTGGGCGCCAAAGCCGGTATCGCGACTCCCGTTTCGGCGTGCTCCTCGGGGTCGGAGGCCATCGCCAACGCGTGGAAGATGATCGTGATGGGCGATGCCGATGTGGTCGTGACCGGCGGTGTGGAGGGGTCGATCCAAGCCGTGCCGATCGCCGCCTTCACCATGATGCGCGCGATGAGCACGCGCAACGACGATCCGAAACGCGCCTCGCGCCCGTTCGACACCGATCGCGACGGGTTCGTCTTCGGTGAGGCGGGCGCGATGATGGTGCTCGAATCCGAGGACCACGCCCGGGCCCGCGGCGCCACCGTGCACGCCCGGCTGCTCGGCGCCGGTCTCACCTCCGACGGTTTCCACCTGGTGGCGCCGGATCCGGACGGCAAGGGCGCGGCACGCGCCATCGCCCGCGCGTTGCAGACCGCAGGATTGTCGAAAACCGATGTGGCACATGTGAACGCGCATGCCACGGCGACCCCGATCGGCGATACCGCGGAGGCTCGCGCCATCGCCGCGGCGGTCGGCAGCCACGCCTCGGTCTACGCACCGAAATCGGCGCTGGGACATTCCATCGGCGCCGTCGGGGCGCTGGAATCGGTGCTCACGGTGTTGTCGATCCGCGACAGCCTCGTCCCGCCCACACTCAACCTGGAAAACCAGGATCCGGATGTCGATCTGGACATCGTCAAGGGCCAGGCCCGGCCCGGGCGGATCGACTATGCGGTCAACAATTCCTTCGGATTCGGCGGCCACAACGTGTCGTTGACCTTCGGCCGGTACTGAGTTGCCCGGCCGGAGCCCCGCCGAGGGCGGGGCTCCGGGCTTTCGTTCCTGCGTGACTGTTCGTGCGTGACGTTCGTGCGTGAAAAGGATGAGGGAATGATCGGCGAAACCTTCGATGACTATCTGGATGAAGACGGCAACATCAGCATCCTGGGCGATGCGACCCTGATCGATTTCGTCGACAAGCACAGCGCGGCGAACGGGGACGAGCTGGCCTACCGCTACATCGACTATTCGCGCGAGCGCGACGGTGAATACCACGAGCTCACCTGGCGTCAGTTCGGTGCGCGGTTGCGGGCGGTGGCGGCCCGGTTGCAGCAGGTGACCCGGCCGCGGGACCGGGTGGCGGTGCTGGCGCCGCAGGGCCTGGACTATGTGGTGGCGATGTTCGCGGCGGTGTACGCGGGCAATATCGCTGTGCCGCTGTTCGACCCGGAGGAACCCGGCCACACCGACCGGTTGCACGCCGTCCTCGGCGACTGCCGGCCGACCGCGATTCTGACCTCGAGTTCCGCGGCGGGCGGGGTGCGGGAATTCTTCCGCGGTATGCCGGCCGGGCAGCGACCGCGCATCATCGCGGTCGACGCGATACCCGACAGCGTCGGCGTGGGCTGGACCCAACCGGACATCACCATCGACAGCGTCGCGTATCTGCAGTACACCTCCGGCTCCACCCGCACGCCCGCCGGCGTGGAGATCACGCACCGCTCGGTCGGCACCAATCTGCTGCAGATGATCGACGCGCTCGGGATCGACGAAACCGCCCGCGGCGTCACCTGGTTGCCGCTGTTCCACGATATGGGCCTGCTGTGTGTGATCCTGCCGGCGATCGGCGGCAAGTTCATCACCATCATGTCGCCGAGCGCGTTCGTCCGGCGACCCTATCGCTGGATCAAGGAGCTGGCCGCCGCCTCCGACGGCGCCGCAACCTATGCCGCCGCACCGAATTTCGCCTTCGAGCATGCCGCCGCGCGGGGGCGGCCGAAGGCGGGGGAGCACCTCGATCTGTCGAATGTGATCGGCCTGATCAACGGCAGTGAGCCGGTGTCGGTGTCGTCGATGGCGAAATTCAACGATGCATTCATGCCCTACGGCTTGCCGAAGACGGCGATCAAACCGTGTTACGGGATGGCGGAGGCCACCCTGTTCGTGTCGGCCACCCGGCGCGAGGACGCCGCACGGGTCGTCCACGCCGACCGCACCCGGCTCAACGCCGGGCACCTGGTCGAGGTCGATCCCGATGCGGAAAACGCCGTGGCACAGGTGTCCTGCGGATATGTGGCGCGGTCGCAGTGGGCGGTGATCGTGGACGACAACGGCGCCGAACTACCGGACGACAGGGTCGGGGAGATCTGGTTGCACGGGGAGAACATGGGCATCGGCTACTGGGGCCGTCCCGAGGAGACCGAGGCGACCTTCCACAACCGGCTCAGCGTCCGGCAGGCTGCTGGCAGTCACGCCGAAGGTACTGCGCCGCAAGCTTATTGGATGAGCACCGGCGACTATGGCGTGTATCACTACGGCGAGTTGTACATCACCGGCCGCGTCAAGGATCTGGTGATCGTCGACGGGCGCAACCACTATCCGCAGGATCTGGAGATGTCGGCACAGGAGTCGTCGACCGCACTGCGGCCGGGTTTCGTGGCCGCCTTCTCGGTGCGCGGTGACGAACTGCCCGCGGACCTCGCCGCCTCCGGGTGCGGCGGTGAACATCTGGTGATCGTGGCCGAACGGGGAAGTGGCGCAGCCAAACTCGACGCGGGTCCGGTGGCGGAGGTAGTGCGGGCCGCGATTTCGGCGCGCCACGGGGTAACGGTGCGTGAACTGCTCCTGGTGCCGGCCGGATCGATTCCCCGCACGTCGAGCGGCAAGATCGCCCGACGTGCTTGTAAGGCCGCGTATCTGACGGGAACCCTGCGTGGCGGCCACTGGCAGCAGGCCTTCCCGGATGTCTCCGACGAGTAGCCGAGGCGGATCGGGCGAGTGGATTAGGTGAGGCAATCCTCGTGTGCCCGTTGAGATGTCCTCTGGGCACCGGATTGTCCGGTACTTGTCCGTCGGCAACGGCCCGCTATGGAGTTACCGTGTAGCTACATCAACATGTAGAACCGGATATGGGGCAATGTCATGGAGTTGTCTACCGATTATCTCATTGTGGTGATGGCACATTCGGCGCCCACCCGGCCGTTGACGGTGGAACGTGCCCACCAGGTGATGCAGTTGCACACCGATTGTTCGACCGACGGCTGCGGCATCAAGCAGGCGGCGTTCGACGCGCTGGTAACCGCCGGGCATATCGTGCCCGACAGTTGCCGGCATCGCGGGTAGCGTGCGTCGGTCGGCGTCGGGGACGCCGACCGGCACACGTGATCCGATCGATCCTCAGAGCCGTTCGATGATGGTGGCGTTGGCGAGCCCACCGGCCTCGCACATCGTCATCAGGCCGTAGCGGCCGCCCGACTGTTCGAGGTGGTTGACCAGCGTCGCGAGGATGCGGACGCCGGAGGCGCCGAGCGGATGCCCCAGCGCGATGGCGCCGCCGCGGGGGTTCAGCCTGGCCGGGTCGGCGTTCAGTTCGCGCGCCCACACCAGCGGGACGGGCGCGAAGGCCTCGTTCACCTCGTAGGCGTCGATGTCGTCGATCGACAGTCCGCCACGGGCCAGCACCTTCTCGGTAGCGGGGACGACCGCGGTCAGCATCAGCAGCGGGTCGTCGCCGGTGACGGCGAACGAGTGGAAGCGGGCGCGCGGGCGCAGGCCGAGGGCGGCGGCCTTCTCCTCGCTCATGATCAGGGCCGCGGAGGCGCCGTCGGTGAGCGGGGAGGAGTTGCCCGGCGTGATGGACCACTCGATCTCCGGGAAGCGGGCCAGATACCGGTCGTCGGCGAAGGCGGGACGCAGACCGGCCAGGCCCTCGACGGTGGTGCTCGGCCGAATGGTCTCGTCGGCCTGCAAGGTTCCGGCCGCGACGATCTCGCGATCGAATCCGCCCGCCGCGGCGGTTTCGGCGGCCAGCCGGTGCGACCGAGCTGCGAATTCGTCCAGGGCGGCGCGGTCGAACTTCCAGCGTGCGGCGATCACTTCGGCCGAAATACCCTGCTGCACAAGACCTTCGGGGTAGCGATGGGCGATCGGGCCGCGATTGGCATCGGCGCCCTGGCCGTTGGAGAACATCGGGACCCGCGACATCGACTCCACTCCGCAGGCGATGGCGATGTCGTAGGCGCCGGCGATCACGCCCTGCGCGGCGAAGTGCGCGGCCTGCTGGCTGGAGCCGCACTGGCGGTCCACCGTGGTGGCGGGAACGGCCTCCGGGAATCCGGCCGCGAGCACCGCCGTGCGGGCGATGTTGAACGCCTGTTCCCCGCTCTGGGTCACACAGCCGGCGATCACGTCGTCGACCAGCGCCGGATCCAGGTCGTTCCGTGCGACCAGGTCGGACAGCACTCCGGCCAGCAAGGTGGCCGGGTGGACCTGGGACAGGCCGCCACCGGTTTTTCCCTTACCGGACGGGGTCCGGACGACATCGACGACGACTGCCGTGGTCATAGCCACTCCGATCGATCAAAGTTACTAGAGGTTCTTCCATAAGTTAACACCGATTCGCTTCTTTTCCGAGAGTGGGCTCGGTTTGCCGGGCCTCCGCGGCCCGGCGGCGGCGCGGCTCGCGGGCGTCGTCGGCTGCTGCGCGGTCCCCGGATGTGGCAGACTCGGCACGGCACGATGCGGCCGGTCGACGACCGTATGCGGAAGGTGATGCGGGAGTTGGGATGGCGAGTGCGCTGAGCGCGATCGAACAGCAGGTGGCCGACCACAGACGGGCCGCCGCCCAGGAACGTTCGGCCGAGGCCGAACTGCGCCTGGCGACGTCGCTGTGCGAACTGGCCAGGGCCTGCCTGGACACCAAGGCCGAGGGCGCCGACCGCGACCGCGCGCCCGCCGCGCTGGAACCCGCCCAGGAGGCGGTGCTGATCCGGTTGCACTGGCTGACCGCCGGTCATGTGACCGCGCAATTCGCCGGGCAGGTCACCGAGGCCCTGCGACTGTTCGAACAGGCCGCCCGCACCATCGGCCATCGTGAACTGGCCACCGCGACAATCCGCCAGGCCTGCGACGCGTATCACCAAGTGGCGCAGAACTATCCGATGGCGGCCGGGGTGTGCGCCGACGGTCTGTCCAAATGCGGGGTGTGGCTGTGCCGGCTGGATCCGGAGTCGGCGGTGGCGGCCAGTGCCGAGGCGGTGCGCATCCGCGCGGGCCTGTTCGCCGCCAATCCCGATCAGGCGGGGCGCTATCTGGCCAGCCTGAACATGCTGCTGCGCACGCTGATGATCGGCCGCGGGCGCAAGCAGGCGCTGGCGACCTATCGCGAACGGTATTCCGCGTGGACCACGCCGGAGATGACGACCCGGCTGCGGGAGACCTCGATCGACGAACTCGAGTTCACCAGCAAAACCCATGCCGCCCTGGTGAAGTTGGAATGTCCGACGCTCGAGCGGGCCGGATATCTCACCCAGCAGCAGATTCTGTACCAAACCGCCGGTGATCTGACCACGATCGAGGAGATCAACTGGAAGCTCGGCCTGGTCGGGCTCAAACCCCTCGCCGCCGGTGCGCTGGCGGACCCGCCGTCCAAGCCGATGGAGATCGCGACTTCCTACGGTGCGTTGAGTGTGCGCTGCGCCGCCGCCGACGCCGTGGCCCGGGTGCGCGCGGCGGTGATCGAGGCCTATGCCGCCGACGGCGCGCATCCGGTGGACAGCAGTGCCTTCGCCGGAGTCGGCGAAACCCATTGGCATATGCCCGATCCCGCCCTCAACGCCGCTCCGAACCTCGGTGACGACGTGGTGCTGCTGCAGCGCGCGGGCAGCTGGGTGCATGTGCTGAGCCTGTTCTGGGAACTCGCCCCCACCGGCAAAAATCCTCTGGCGCTGCGGCTTTCGCGGCAGTGGCCGGTGCTCGCGGTCAACACCATCGAGAATCTGACCTACGAATTGTGCTGGTACGCCGACGGTGCCGCCCGGCAGTTCGCCGCCCTGGGGCGACCGGCCGGGCAGGAGCCGCTGGACGAACCGCTGGCGCCGTTGGATTTCGCGATGCTCGCCGACTACGGCGCCGACTACGCCTCCGAAACCCAGGTCCGCGCGGCGTTCGGCAACTCCGGCATGTTCGCCAAACTGACCAACCTGCCCGCCAGCGGTATCCGGCAGGCCGGGCAGGCGCGTGCCCTGGCCGACTACGGCGACCAGATCCTGTTCTTCCGCGGCGGCGCACCGCAGAGCTGATCCGCCGCGCGGTGTTGTCACCGCCGGCGGATACCGTCGACACCATGACACTCTCGGTCGGATGCGCGCAGTGGACGCACGAGGCGTGGCGCGCGTATCAGCCGGATTCGCGACGGCGCCTGGGCGGGTATGCCCGGTACTGCACCGCGGTGGAGGGCAACACCACCTTCTACGCGACGCCGACTCCGGCCACCGTGCGGTCGTGGGTGGATCAGACACCCGAGGACTTCCGCTTCGTGCTGAAGCTGCCCAGAACCATCACCCACGAGCGCCGGATGCGTGGTGCGGAAACAGAATTGGCGGAATTCCTGCGCGCGGTCGAACCACTCGGGCCGCGCATTCACGCGCTGTGGGCGCAATTGCCGGCCTCGTTCGGGCCGGACGATCTCGGCGTGCTCGCCGGACTGCTGCACCGCCTGCCGCGCCGGTATCGCTGCGCGGTCGAGGTGCGCCACCGCGCCTTCTTCGCCGACCCCGAGGCCGCCGGCCGGTTGGAGTACGTGCTGGAACGCGTTGGCGCCGAATGGATTCCGTTCGACACCACCACCCTGTTCGCCGCGCCGCCGCGCAGTCCCGGCGAATACGAGGCGAGCGCGAAGAAGCCGCGGCTGCCGCGCCGCTTACGCGCACTGACCGAATATCCGATCGTGCGGTATCACGGCAACGACGATATCGAGGCGACCGTCGCCGGCTGGCGGCCGTGGCGCGATCTCGTCGTCGAGTGGTTGCGCGAGGGACGGTCACCGACGGTCTTCGTTCACACTCCGGACAATGCGGATTCGTTACTGCTGGCCCGGCGGTTCTACGATGACGTGCGGTCCGGCGGCGCGGAGCTTCCGGCCCTTATGGATCCGGCGCCGATCGAGCCGATGACCTTGTTCTGAGGAAATGAACGACCGCCGTACGCCCTCTGTATACGCTTCGAATCAACTCCACCATCCACGGCCGAACCGAAACAGGGCTTGGAAATATGACCACTTCGACCACCCGGGAGCCGGCGGCGCAGCCGGCCTCGGGCCCCGCGCCGAGCACTCTGTCGCATCGGCAGATTTTGACTATTTTGTCCGGTTTGTTGCTGGGGATGTTCTTGGCGGCGCTGGATCAGAATATTGTGAGTGTGGCGATCGTTCGGATCGCGAATAGTTTGCATGGTTTCGA